>NZ_JBFAMT010000032.1:0-100468 GCF_040656635.1 Actinosynnema sp. NPDC049800
CGGGGGTTCGGCTCGCCCGTCTCGGGGTGGGGGGGGGGGGGGGGGTGGGGGGGGGGGGGGGGGGGGCGCCCCCCCCCCCCCCCCCCGGGCGGTCACTTGGACTCGAGGACCTCGCTGCGGGCCCGCTCGCCCGCCTTGGTCAGCGCCTCGTCCACCGGCGTGCTCCCGGACATGATCGCCGAGTGGGTCTCCTGCAGGATGTTCTGCAACGCGGCGGTCTGCGCCGAGACGGGGTTCTCCGCACGGGTGTCGTGCGTGGTGAACGAGAAGCGGGACAGCTCGTCGGACGGCATGCCCTGCACCCCGAAGTACGCCTGCACCACCGGGTCGGTCAGCGTCGCGGGCGTGATGCCGATGGACGCCAGCGCCGTGGCGCCGCCCTCGCCCGCGACGAAGGTCAGGAACTTCTTGGCGGCCGCGACCTTGTTCTCGTCGATCGCGGCGTTGACGCCGATGCCGGTGGGGTCGCCGAAGGTGATCGGCTTGTCCTTGGCGCCCGCGTCGGCCTGCGGCGCCGGCGCGAAGCCCCACTGGAACGGCTGCGCGGTGCCGGCCTTCTGCTGCGCGAGCAGGGTCGCGACGTACCAGCTGCCCATCAGCATCATCGCGGCCTGCTGCGTGCCGAACTGCGCCTGGTACTGCAGCGTGTTCGTGGTCGCCGTGCCGTAGTCCACCTGCGCGCCTGCCTGCTGCTGCTCCAGCGCGCGCTTGTAGTAGGGCGCGAGGTAGCCGTAGTCACCGCTGCCGAGGTCGGCGCCCTGCGTCTGGGCCAGCGCCAGGCCCTGCACCGTCGACTGCCAGACGTGCTGGTAGGCGGCCTTGGCGGGCGATCCGGCGGCCTTCAGCCCCGCCGCCAGGTCCGCCGAGGCCTTCTCGTACTCCGCCCACGTCCAGGTCTCGCTCGGCGGCGTCACGCCCGCCGCGGTGAAGAGGTCCTTGTTGTAGTAGAGGTACCAGGAGTCCTGCCGGTAGGGCACGGCGTACGTCACGCCGTCCACCTTGTAGTTGCCGAGGCCGTTGACCTTGTCACCGAGGCCGCCCGCGACGTCGGAGACGTCCAGCAGCTGCTCGCCCGCCTGGTAGGTGATGAAGTTCTTGAGGTTCTTCAGGACGTACAGGTCGGGCGCGCTGCCGGCGGCCAGGTCCGCGGTCAGCTGGGTGTCGTAGTTGGTGGCGTCGTACTCCTTGAACTCGACCTTCACCTCCGGGTTCTGCGCCTGGAACGCCTCGGCGAGCTTCTGGAACTCGGGCGTGGTCTTCATGCTCCACGCGCTCATCGTCAGCGTGACCGGGCCGCCGGTGTCGGCGGGTTCGTCGGCGCCGCAGGCGGTCGCGGTGAGCGTGAGGGCGGTGACGGCGGCCGCGATGGCGGTCCACCGGGGATGGCGGTGTCGCATGGTCCTTCACTTCCTGGTCGAGCCACGGGGAGAACGGGGAGCGCGGGTGGGTTGCCCGCCGGTCAGGACAGCGCGACGCGGGTGCGCGCGCCGTCGGGCCACCGGGTGGTGACCCGGGTCGTCGGCCCGAGGTCGAGCCGGACCTCGGGTTCTACGGACCAGGAGCCGGCGCCGCGCGCCAGTTCCAGCAGGACGGCGAACCACTCGCCGGGCACGACGGGGCACCGGGCCCACGGGACCGCGGCGACCGGTCCGAGGGGTCCGGCGTCCTCGTGCACGGACACGCCCGAGTCGGTCGTCTGTCCTACGAGGACGGTGAGCGTCGAGCGCGTGCCGTCGTCACCCTGGACGCACGGCGCTTCGGTGGACCGGATGTCGACGTCCGCGCCCGCGACGGCCCACCCGGACAGCCGCAGGGCCACCGGCGGGCGGTCCTCGGCGACGTCGTCCACGCGGACCAGGCGGACTTCCCACGGACCGCGGACCAACGAGTGCACGGTGACCGCGCCCGCGTCGTGGTGGCGGCCCGACCAGCCCGAGCCGTGGCCCTGCTGCGCCTCGTCGGGCTCCAGCCAGCGCACGACGCCGGACGAGGAGCCGACGCCCACGGCGACGCCGTCCGCGTCGACCACCTCGGTGGCGCCGACCGCCATGCCGGACCGGTGGGACGCCCGGCCCTCGGCGTCGACCAGCACGACGGCCTGGTCGGCCGGATCGGCCCAGCTGCCCCGGTCCAGCAACGGGCTGGTCGCGGTGGAGTAGCCGAAGCGGGCGTAGAGCGGGGAGTCGCCCCTGGTGTCACCGGGGACCGCGTGGTCCGTGCCGTGGTTGACGACTCGCACGACGCCGTCCGCGGCCGTGCCGCTGACCAGCCAGCCCGGCGCCTTGATCGCCCGCACGTAGTCGCCCCGCTCGACCGGCAGCGGCAGTTCCCCGGCCAGCCACACCGGGTGGTCGGCGGGCAGGGCCAGCCCGAGCATGCCCTTCACCGCCCAGTACGGCGAGCCCGGACCCGAGTACGCCTGCGCGATGCGCGGCCACCGCCCGTGCCAGCCCAGGGACAGCAGGCCGTGCTCGTCGAGGGCGCCCCGGTCGACGAAGTGGCGCACGACGCTCGTCGCGGCCCGGCGCAGCACCCCGGGCGGCGTGGACGGCACCTCGGCGAGGGCGCCGGCCCAGAACGGCGCGGCGGCGGCGAAGCGGTAGGTCAGGCTGCGGCCCTGCACGAGCGGCGACCCGTCCGCGCCGACCAGGCGCACGGCGTCGAGCAGGAAGCGGTCGAGCAGCGCCGTGTCCCGGTCGCGGCGGGCCTCGGCGAAGCCGGCCGCGCCGGGCATCCGCGACCACAGCAGCGGGTAGACGTGCAGCGCCCAGCCGACGTAGTGGTCGAACGCGCGCTCGTGGCCGTCCGCCATCCAGGCGTCCTCGCGGAGGAAGCCGTCGTGGGTGGCGAGGTCCTCTTCGACGTCGTCCGGCGACCAGGGGCCGCCGACCGACCGCAGGAACGCCTGCACCATCAGCCGGAACCACACCCAGTTGATGCGCGGGTAGGTCGGGTCGCCCACGGCGGGCGCGAGGTAGGCGACGACCCGCTCCCGCACGGCCGGGTCCAGGCGGTCCCACAGCCACGGGCGGGTCAGGTCCAGCGCGAGCGCCAGCGAGGCGGCCTCGACCTTGGCCTGCGGGTGCTCGTCCAGGCGCACCCAGCGGTCCGGGGACGACGGGTCGGTGCCCGCCGCGATGCCCTCGGCGTAGAACTCGGCGAGGTTGTCCGGGTCGGCGCCGCGTTCGCCCGCGATCCGGAAACCCGCGAGCAGGAACGTGCGGGCGAAGCCCTCCAGGCCGTCCACGTCGGTCCCGTAGCCGCCGGCCGGTCCGGGCAGGGTGATCCGCGCGCGGCCCGGCGAGGCGAAGGGGCGCACCGCGCGCAGCATGGCGTCGGCCGTGCCCGCCCACTGGTCGCGGGTCCACCCGGCGACCGGGGTCGGTGGTGCGGCCCTCAACAGGGGTTCCGGCGGCATGTGACTCGTCCTTCAGCGTCGAAGGCGTTCGATCAAACGGTGCACAGTTACTTTCGTTTTTGATCGCTTTGCCTGTTAAGTAGTAAATACGTGCAGGAGCGATCGTGTCAAGACTCACATGAACGCTCTTCGCACGCATCCGCGCGGGGACGGCGTGGGCGCGGACCGGCCTGTCGCCGTGGGGTGTCACGGCGGGCCGCCCACATAATTGGGGTCACGATCAACGACGAGAGGACGTGCGGTGACGAAAGCGCGCATGGGGGACGGTGCGGCCGGCGGGACGCGGGCGACGGCCCGGCCGACCACAGGACCCCGGCCCGACGCCGCGGCGCCGTCGCCACGCGCCACCGCGGCGGACGCGTCGTGAACACCGAGTCCCGCACGCTCGCCGCCAAGAGGCGCGCCTCGATCCTGGAGGCGCTGCGCCGCGACGGCATGGTCCGCATCTCCGACCTCAGCGACAAGATGGGCGTCACCGCCGTGACGCTGCGCCGCGACATCGCCCACCTCGACGGCGAGGGCCTGCTGCGCCGGGTGCACGGCGGCGCCACGCTGCCCACCGCCGAGCTCCTGCCGGCCGCGACGCAGCCGTTAGAGGCCCCGGCGGAGCCCGTGCACTTCGGCGCTGCGGGCATGCTGGTCCCTTCGCTCGACTACTACTGGCCGGAGGTGGTCCGCGGCGCGGAGGAGGAAGCGTCCGCGAACGGGCTGCGGATCCTGCTCCGGGGCTCGTCCTACGGGAGCGCCGACGACCGGCCCCAGCTGGAGCGGCTGCTGGACCACGAGGACGTGTGCGGGCTGATCGCCGCGCCGAGCCTGACCGCGCCGTCGGCGGCGGCCACGATCGAGTGGCTGAGCACCATCGACACCCCGGTCGTGCTCGTCGAGCGCGTCGCGACCGTGGGCCCGCGCCAAGCCGTCGTGGAGTCGGTGGTGTCCGACCACGCCCTGGGCGCGGCCATGGCCGTGCACCACCTCGTGTCCCTGGGCCACCGCAAGGTCGGCCTGGTGACCAGCGAGAACAGCCCGACCTCCCCGCACGTGCACCGGGGCTGGCTCGACGCGTGCGCCGAGACCGGCCGCGACCCGCGGTCCACCGTGGACACCTCGATCCCGACGCCCGGCACGGCCGGGTGGGACACCGCGCTGGACGAGGTGCTCGACGCGTTGGCCACCACCGGCACCACGGCGGTGCTCGTGCACGCCGACACCGAGGCGATGGCCCTGGTCCAGCGCGCCGAGCAGCGCGGCGTGCAGGTGCCGTCCGGGTTGTCGGTGGTGGCCTACGACGACGAGGTGGCGGCGCTGTTCACGCCGGCGCTCACCGCCGTGCGCCCGGCGCGGCGCTCCATCGGCCGGGCGGCGGTGTCGCTGCTGGCCGCCCGGCTGCACGACCCGGACCGGCCGTCGCACCGGGTGGTGATCACCCCGTCCCTGCGCGTGCGCGGCTCGTCGGTCCCGCCGCCCGCCTGACCGCACCCACCGCACCCACCGCACCCACCGCACCTACCGCGCCAGCCAGCCGCCGTCGACCGGGAGGACGACGCCGTGGACGTAGTCGGCCGCGCGGGAGCACAGGAACAGCACCGCGCCCGCGATGTCCTCCGGTTCGGCCCAGCGACCCGCCGGGATCCGGTCGAGGATGGACCGGTTGCGGTCCGGGTCCGCGCGCAGGGCGCCGGTGTTGTCGGTGGCGACGTAGCCCGGCGCGACGGCGTTGACGTTGACGCCGCGGTGCGCCCACTCGTTGGCCAGTGCCTTGGTCAGGCCGGCCACCGCGGACTTCGACGCCGTGTACCCGGGCACGGTGATCCCGCCCTGGAAGCTCAGCATGGACGCGACGTTGACGATCCGGCCCGAGCCGCGGGCCAGCATCGCGCGGCCGACGTCGCGCGACAGCGTCCAGGTGGCGCGCAGGTTGACGTCGATCACGTGGTCGAAGTCGGCGTCGCTGTGCTCGGCGGCGGGCGCGCGGCGGATCGTGCCGCCGTTGTTGACCAGGACGTCCACCTCCCGCGCGGCCAGGAGAGCACCCAGCTCGGCCACCTGCGCGTGGTCGGCGAAGTCGGTCCGCACGGGGGTGAACACCCGGCCCTCGCCCTCGACCGCGGCCCGTGCCGGGCTGTCGCCCTCTGGCATGGACGCGCTGATGCCGATCACGTCCGCGCCCGCGGCGGCCAGCAGCCGTGCGACGGCCAGCCCGATGCCGCGCGCCGCCCCGGTGACCGCGGCTGTCTTGCCGGTCAGGTCGAGCAGGCCGGCCGCCTCCGGCGTCATCGCAGCGCCGCCGCGGGGTGCGGGTCCATGTCGTCGAACGCCTGGTTCTCCCCCGCCATGGCCCAGACGAAGCTGTACGCGGCCGTGCCGACGCCGCTGTGCACCGACCACGGCGGCGAGATCACCGCCTGGCGGTCGGCCACCACCAGGTGCCGGGTCTCGTTCGGCTCGCCGAGCAGGTGCACGACGCGGGCGTCCTCGGGCAGGCCGAAGTAGAGGTAGACCTCCATGCGGCGCTCGTGGGTGTGCGCGGGCATGGTGTTCCACATGCTGCCGGGGTGCAGCGACGTCACGCCCATCACGACCTGGCAGCTGCGGACGCCGTTCTCGTGGATGTACTGGGTGAGCGTGCGGCGGTTCGAGGTCAGCGGGTCGCCCAGCTCGCGCACGGTGCCGGCGCCCGGCTCCACCAGCACGGTCGGGTAGGCCGTGTGCGCGGGCGCGGAGAACAGGTAGAAGGCGGCGGGCGCCTCGGCGTCGTCGGACGCGAACGACACCTCTGCGACGCCGCGGCCGACGTACAGGCAGGCGGTCGGCGCGAGCCGGTGCTCCTCACCGTCGACGGTCACCGTGCCCGGTCCGCCCACGTTGACGATCCCGGCTTCGCGGCGGTCGAAGAACCGCTCCGACTTCAGCTCCGGGAACGCCGGCAGGTGCAACGGGCCGGCGCTCGGCAGCGCGCCCACCAGCACCACCCGGTCGTGGTGGCTGTAGACCGCGCGCACCTCGCCGTCGGCGAACAGGTCTTCGACCAGGTAGTGCTGCCGCAGGTCGTCCGTGGTCATGGACGGGACCTGCTGCGGCGCGGTCGCGTAGCGCTGCTCCACGTTGCGTCGCCTTCCTTCGGTCGGATCGTTTCACTCAGGTGACGGTCGGAAACAGTCAATCTCAGACACAAAGGAAGGGCAAGACTGTACAGTTTGCTTGTTACGATCAGTTTCGATCAGAACGACGAGGCGAGCAGGCGGTCATGGCGGACAAACCGGGTGCGGAGGCCAAGGGCGCGATGCTGCCCGCCGCCCGACGGCAGTGGCTGCTGGAGCACTTGGCGGGCCGGGGCGTCGTGCGGATCACGCACATCGCCCAGGCCATGGGCGTCACGCCGGTCACCGTGCGGCGGGACGTGAACGACCTGGCCGCCGAGGGCCTGGTGGAACGGGTGCACGGCGGGGTCAGGCTGGTCGCCGACGTGCCCGCCGAACCGTCCGGCGAGGACTCGACGCCCGCGATCGGGATGGTCGTGCCGTCGCTGGACTACTACTGGCCCGAGGTCATCCGCGGCGCGCAGGACACCGCGCACGAGAAGTGCGCCCGGCTCGTGCTGCGCGGGGCGTCCTACCAGGTCGACGACGTGCGGCACCAGGTCGAGTGGATGATGGGCAGCGGCGCGGTCGACGCGCTGCTCGTCGCGCCGCCGACCCGGGGCGCGGGGGCCGAGGAGCTCCTCGCCTGGCTGACGGCGCTGCCCGTGCCGGTGGTCCTGGTGGAGCGCTCGGCGGTGTCCGGCCCGTACCGGCAGCACGTCGAGTCCGTGCGCACCGATCACGCGGCGGGCGCGGAGCTCGCCGTCCGCCACCTGCACGGCCAGGGGCACCGCGGCATCGGGCTGGCGATCAGCGCGACCAGCCCCACGTCCGGCCAGGTCCGCGACGGCTGGCACGACGCGATGACCGACCTCGGGCTGCGGCCCGCGCCGGAGGTCAGCGTCGCCGCCTACTACGAGCCGGGCTGGGCGGTCGACGTCGACCGGGTGCTGGACCTGTGCGCCGAGCACGGGGCCACCGCGCTGGTCGTGCACTCCGACCGCGAGGCGGTGTCGTTGGTGCAGCGCGCCGAGGAACGCGGCATCCGGGTGCCGGCCGACCTGTCGGTGGTCGCCTACGACGACGAGGTGGCCAGGTTCGCCCACCCGCCGCTGACCGCCATGCGCCCGCCCAAGTACGCCGTGGGCAGCACCGCCGTGCACTTGGCGCTCGAACGCCTGGCCCAAGGCCCCGACCGGCCGGTGCGCCGGGTCGTCCTCAGCTCCGAACTGCGTGAACGCGCCTCGACCGGCGCACGCGCGGACGCACTGCGCTGATCACCGCACGCCGGCCGCACGCCAACTGCATCGACCCGCCCGGTTCACGGCACGCAGGCCGTGCTGAGGCGTGCGGTGACCACCCCGGCGAGGGATCACCGCACGCCAACCGCACCAACGCGACCTACCGCACCCGGCCTACCGCACACCCGCCGCGCTGACGCGTGCGGCGGCCCACGTGGCCGGATCGGCGACGAGCAGCCGTGCCACGTCGGCCGGTGGCAGCGGCACGGCGACGTCGGACATCGTGCACAGCGCCCCGGCCGCGGCGAGGTGACCGGAGCGCAGGCAGCGCCCGGGTGGAGCGCCTGCCAGGCGGCCCGCCAGGAAACCCGCGGCGAAGGCGTCGCCCGCGCCGACCGGTTCCACGACGTCCACCTCCAGCGCGGGCTCGAACACCGGCTCCGCGCCCGCCGCCAGCACGGACGCGCCGGTCGCGCCCTGCTTGACCACCACGGCGCCGGGTTCGGGCAGCACCTCCCGGACCGCGGCCGGCTCGGACACGCCCCACAGCGCCTCGGCCTCGTCGTCCCCGACCAGGACGAGGTCCGCCTTCGCGGCCAGGGAGCGCAGCACGTCCGGCCCCGACGGACCCCACAGCGCCGGTCGCCAGTTCACGTCGAACGACGTCGTGACGCCGGGGTGGTCCAGCAGGGCATGCACCAGCGCCAGGCACGACGGCGACAGCGCGGCCGTGATGCCGGTCAGGTGCACGAACGACACCGCGCCCAGGTCCAGCCGGTCGACCAGCTCCGGCCCGAGCGCGGACGCCGCCGAGCCCGCGCGGTAGTAGCGCACGGCGCTGCCGGTCCGGCCCGCTTCCTTGATGTACAGGCCGGTGGGCCGGGTCGGGTCGACCACCACGCGCGAGACGTCCACGCCCGCACCCGCCACGGACGCGACGACCGCCCGACCGAACGGGTCGTCGCCCACCGCGCTCACCCAGCCGACGGGGACGCCGAGCGCGGCCAGCGCGCAGGCCACGTTGGACTCCGCGCCGCCGGTGCCCCGCGTCCAGGCGCGCACGTCCTCGGGAGGCCCCGCTTCGGCGGGGGTGAACACGGCCATGGTCTCGCCAACGCACAGCACCGCGACCACTTCGACTCCTTCGGTCTCAGACCCGAACAAAACGATCGTAAACGATCAAATAGTGCTTGACTCGACTTAAACGATCGCACATGCTCGTCCCGGCACCGACTTGCTCTTGCTCTCCCGCTCCACCACCGGCCAGGCCCGGACACCGCAGAGGAGATCAACGACGATGAACCCTCGCCGAACACCCCGCCGTTCCCGGTCGAGGCTGGCCGCCGCCGGCCTGGCCACCGCGGTGGTCGCGACCCTGGCGGTGACGTACCCGTCGACCGCCGGCGCGCAGGACGCGACCGCCGCGGTCACCGTGCGGCCGGACCCGTCCTACCAGCAGCCCGCGTTCGAGGGCTGGGGCACGAGCCTCGTCTGGTTCGCCAACGCCACCGGCGGCTACCCCGACGCGATCCGCAACCGCCTCGCCAACCTGCTCTACGGCGACGACGGCCTGCGGCTCAACATCGCCCGCTACAACATCGGCGGCGGCAACGCGCCCGACGTGCGCGACGACTACATGAAGGCCGGCGCGACGATGGAGGGCTTCTGGCGGGCGCCGGAGGGCACCACCCGCGAGGACGTGGACTGGTGGAACCCCGACGACCCGGCCCACTGGGACCTCTCGGCCGACGCCAACCAGCGCTGGTGGATCGACCGGATCAAGGACGAGGTCAGCCACTGGGAGGCGTTCAGCAACTCGCCGCCGTGGTTCCAGACCGTCAGCGGGTACGTCTCCGGCGGGTTCGACCCCTCCGCCGACCAGATCCGCGCCGACCGGGTGGACGACTTCGCCACCTACCTGGTCCGGGTCTCCGAGCACATCGAGCGGACCCACGGCATCCGGTTCGACACCATCGATCCCCTCAACGAGCCGAACACCCCGTACTGGGGCACCCAGCTCGGTCCGGACGGTCAGCCGACCGGGGGCAGGCAGGAGGGCGCCCACGCGGGCCCGGCCCTCCAGCAGAGCGTGGTCCTCGCCCTCCGCCGGGCACTGGACGACTCGGCGCTCGACGCCCGACTGTCCGCCATGGACGAGACCAGCCCCACCATCTTCCGCACCAACTGGAACGCCTACGGCGCCGAGGGCAAGGCCGCCGTCGACCAGCTCAACGTGCACACCTACGGCACCGGCCACCGCACGTCCGCGCGCGACATCGCCAAGGGCGCCGACAAGCCGCTGTGGATGAGCGAGGTGGACGGCACCTGGGGCACCGGCCAGAGCTTCACCAGCATGGAGCCGGGACTGGGCATCGCCGAGCGGATCGTCAACGACATGCGCGAGCTGGAACCGTCCGCGTGGTTGCTGTGGCAGGCGATCGAGGACTACAACCCGCAGGCCGCGGCCGGCAAGAACTGGGGCGCGATCCAGGTCCCGTTCGACTGCCCGGCCGACGCCACGCCCGTGACGTGCCCGATCCGCACGAACACCAAGTTCCACACCATCCGCAACTTCACCCACTTCGTGCGACCGGGTGACCACGTCATCAAGGTGGACAACACGTCCAGCCTGGCCGCGGTGTCCGCCGACGGCTCGTCCGCCACCGTCGTCCACATCAACAACACCACCGAGCCGCGCGCCGTCACGCTCGACCTGTCGCGCTTCGGCGCGGTCCACGCGAACGCCTCGGTGACGCCGGTCGTCAGCGACGTCGCCGGCGGTCTGGTGCGGGGCAAGGCGGTGCGGGTCGCGGACCGCTCGGCGACGCTCACCGTGCCCGCCAAGTCGGTGACCACCTTCGTGGTCGACGGCGTGCGCGGCGTGGCGTCCGACGCGGCGCTGGTGCAGCCCGGTCACAGCTACACGCTGAACGGCGTGCAGAGCGGCAAGGCGCTGGTGCCCTCCGCCGACGGGAACTCGGTCGTGCTCGGCGCCGCCGACCAGGCCGACGCGACCGCGCGGTGGCGCATCGAGCCGGTGACCGCGGGCACCGGCAACCGCGAGCGCTACGCGGTGCGGCACGACAGCGGCAAGCGCCTGGCCGACCGGGGCGGCAACCTCGTGCTCGAACCGGGCGCGCAGACCGACCCGGCCGCCCAGTGGATCATGTCGACCACGGGCGACGGCAGCTACACGTTCGTCAACGCCGCCACCGGCCGGCTCTTCGACGTGGTCGGCCAGGGCACGGGCGTCGGCACCAGGGTGGGCGTGTACGTGCCCAACTCGGGGTCGAACCAGCGGTGGACGGTCGTGGACCGGACCCCGCGCACGAGCTGACCGGTACGGCGAACCGACGAGAGGAACGGCGATGGTGTCGGACACCGGGCGAGCGATCGCACCGAGAGCGACCTTGGTGTCCGACACCTTGCTGGACCCGGCCGCGCTGTTCTTCGTGTCCTACGACGGCGTGGTCAACAACAACTCCTTCCAGCGGGACGCGATCGTCACCTTCGCCGGTCACCAGTACGCGACCTGGTACACCGGCAGCCGCCACGCCGTCGTGGCGCGCAGGCCGCTCGGCGGCGCGTGGGAGAAGGTCGTGCTGCCGCACCGGCTGAGCGTGGACGACTCGCACAACGTGATCTCGCTCGGCATCTCCCCGCAGGACGGGACGCTGCACGTCGCGATGGACACGCACGACAACCCCGTCTTCTACGTGAAGTCGATCCCGGGCCTCGTCACGCGACCGCTCACGACCTCCTGGGACGCGACGGTGTTCGGCGCGGTGCAACGGACTTTGGACGGCGTCGACCCGGGCGACCTGAGCTACCCCCAGTTCGTGGTGACCCCGGAAGGGGGCCTCCAGCTGAGCTACCGCACCGGCAGGTCCGGGAACGGCGTCAACGAGCTGGCCGAGTACGACCGCGGGACCTGGCGACGGCTGGGCGCCTGGAGTTCGGCGACCGGCGAGTACACCGGGCCGAGCGGTGTCGTGTCCACGAGGCGCAACATGTACCTGCACGGGCTGGACTACGACCGGCACGGACGCCTGCACGCCGCCTTCACGTGGCGCGAGGACGATCCCGGCGTGCTGTGCGCGCCCGGCGGCCTGACCAACCACGACACCGGTTACGTCCGCAGCGACGACCGGGGCCGCACCTGGCGCACCGGCGCGGGCGCCGTCGTGGGCACGACCGGCGGGGAGCGCGTGGCCGTCTCCTCCCCCGGCGTCCTCGTCGACCACCTCGGCCCGGACCACGCGCTCATGAACCAGGAGAGCCAGGCCGTCGACTCGACCGGCACGCCGCACGTGGTGATCAGCTACGTGCCGGAGCGGTTCACCCGGTGCGTGTCGGACTACGCCGCGCAGCGGGCGCGGTACGCGCGCACCTTCCACCTCACCCGCTCGGGAGACACGTGGACCAAGCGCGAGGTGCCCGTGCCGCCCCGCAGCACCCAGCGCACGAAACTGGTCTTCGACCACGCCGACAACGCCTACCTGGTGATGCCGCGCGGCCGGATCGTGGCGGCGAGCGAGGCGAGTGGGTGGACCGACTGGACCCTGCTCTTCGACCGGCCGGCGATGAACGCGTTCGGCGAGGTCAACGTCGACGCGTCGCGGGTCGCGGTCGACGGCGTCCTGTCCGTGCAGTACCAGCAGGCCTCGTCGGGCACCACGCCGTCGCCGATCCGGGTCGCGGACTTCCGACTGGCCTGACGGGCGACCGGGTTCCCGCGTCGGCGGGAACCCGGTCGTGCCCTCAACTACGCCGCCAGACCTGGTTCGGCTTGCCGTTGCAGTGCCAGAACCCGACCGCGCTGCCGTTCGCGGTGGCCTCACCGGTCACGTCGAGGCACAGGCCGGACTGGTTGTTGGTCACCGTGCCGTTCGAGTGCAGGGTCCACTTCTGGTTCGCGCCGCCGTGGCAGTCCCAGATGATCAACCGGGCCTCGGTGCCGCCACCGCCCTCGGCGTCGAGGCACTTGGCGCCGTAGACGCGCAGCTCCTGGGCGGCGGTGTGGGCCCACTGCTGGTTGGCGCCCCCGTTGCAGTCCCAGAGCGTCGGCGCCGTGCCGTTGGTCCGGCTCGCGCCCGGAACGTCGAGGCACCGGTTGGACCCGGCCCCGCGCAGCACGCCGTCGGTCGGCGTGGTGGTACCGCCGCCCCACGCCCACCGCAGCCGGTCGGCGCCGCTGGGGTTGGTGACGTTCAGGGTGAGGTTGGCGCCGCTGCCGCTCAGGGTGGTCAGGGAGTAGCTGTCACCGGTGCGCAGGCCCGGCCAGTACACCGAGCCCATGCGCAGCGAGCGCAGGGTGTCGGTCGCGGCCTGGAGGTAGGCGACCTCGTAGGAGCCGTTGACCGGACCGTTGTAGTCCAGGCCCGAGGTCATCTCGGCGCCGAACTCGTCCAGCACGGTGCGCGAGGCGCAGGTGCCGATGCGCGCCCGGAGGTCGTCGGCCCACTGCTGCGGGCTGGTCCAGTCCTTGTGCCAGAAACCGTACTGGTGCAGCGCGAGGTACGTGCCGTCGAGCCGGCTGTCCGCGCACACCGGCTTGACGTCCTCGCTGTAGCCCGTGCCGCCGATGAACACCCGGCCGCGCGGCACGGACGGCCGGGCGGTCAACCAGTTCGCGGCGACGTCGCGCCACTCCTGGCTGCTGTAGCCGAACGGCTCGTTCATCGGCTCGAAGTACACCGCGGCGTCGGCCGCGTACTTCGCGGTGATCCGGTTCCACATGGTGTTGAACGCGGCGGTGTCGTCGATGCGGCCGTCCTTGGCCGTCGGGGACTCCCAGTAGCCCAGGACGACCTTGAACCCCTTGGCCGCGGCGGCGTCGATCGCGCCGGTGTAGGAGTTCCAGAAGGGGCCGTTGACCGTGGCCGGGTTCACCGGCAGCCGCACGGTGTTGGCGCCGAGCTTGGCCTGGAACTGCCCGATGACCGCCGTCGCCTTGGCGTGGGTGGTGGCGTAGTCGTCCGATTTGGACAACCCCGAGGGCACTACCTCGTCGGCGGCGTAGTTGTCGCGCGGGTCGGCCCAGTTGACCCCCTTGAACTGGCTGGTGTCCGCACTGGCGGGCGAGGCCGTCGCGGTCAGCAGCCCGGCCACGCCCAAGGCGCAGCCGACCGCCGCCGCGACGCGCGAGAGGCGTCGGGTGGGCGAAGAGTTCATCGTTGATCTCCTCTTGAGTGGTGCCGGGTGGAGGGGACCTTGCGGAACACGTCATGTTTGCGCAAACATGAGCGGCGGCCGCGCCAGTCTGTGACCCCGGCGACAGGCTGTCAAGAGGATCGGCCGGGACCCCGCACCCACCGCGGAGCCGCACGGCCCCCTGGACAGGCCCGAGTCGACGAGCTAGCGTCGGCCGCCAAATGTTTGCGTAAACATCTTCGCCGCGGTCAACAGGAGAGACGATGACGTCCATCTCGGCGCCGGTCGAGGCGCCACCGGCACGCCCGGCGCGGAACGCCGGCCGCCTGCGCGTCGACCGGAAGGGTTGGCTGTTCGTCGCGCCGTTCCTGGCCGTGTTCGCGTTGGTGTTCCTGGCGCCGATCGTCTACGCGGTGTGGTTGAGCCTGTTCCGCGAGCAGGTGTTCTTCGGCGGCACGGAGTTCGTGGGGCTGGACAACTACGCGGCGGTGCTCCGGGACGGGAAGTTCTGGGAGTCGTTCCTGCGGGTGCTGCTGTTCCTGGTCGTCCAGGTGCCGATCATGCTCGGCCTGGCGCTGGTGGCGGCGTTGGCGATCGACAGCGCCCGGCTGCACGCGGCGGGGTTCTTCCGGATCGTGGTGTTCCTGCCCTACGCGGTGCCGGCCGTCGTGGCGACGCTGATGTGGGGCTTCATCTACGGCGACAGCTTCGGCCTCGCCGCGGACCTCAACGGGTTGCTGGGCGACAAGGTCGTCCTGCCGCTGTCGGGCGACTGGATCCTGTTGTCGATCGGCAACATCGTGACGTGGGAGTTCGTCGGCTACAACATGCTGATCCTCTACTCGGCGCTCAAAGTCGTGCCGCACGACCTGTACGAGGCCGCCGCCATCGACGGCGCGGGCGCGTTCCGCACGATCGCGAGCGTGAAGCTGCCCGCGATCCGGGGCGCGGTGATGATCGCGACGATCTTCTCGATCATCGGCAGCTTCCAGCTGTTCAACGAGCCGAACATCCTGCGGGCGTTGGCGCCCAACGCGATCAGCACGTACTACACGCCGAACATGTACGCCTACACGTTGTCCTTCGGCGGCCAGCAGTACAACTACTCGGCCACGGTGGCGATCGTCATGGGCGTCATCACCGCGATCATCGCCTACGTCGTGCAGCTGCGCGGCACGCGGAAGGGTGCGTGAGGACCGTGGCCCTGTCCCCGCTCCGACCCCGCAAGTCCCGCCTGCTGACCACGGTCATGGCGGTGTACCTGGTCTACACGCTGGTGCCGCTGGCGTGGCTGCTGATCAGCGCCACCAAGACCCAGCAGGACCTGCTCTCCACGTCCGGGCTGGCGTTCGGCGGCACGTTCGCGCTGTTCGACAACATCGGGCAGACGTTCACCCACGACAACGGGATCTTCCTGCGCTGGCTGGGCAACACGCTGCTCTACGTCGTCGTGGGCGCGGGCGGCGCGACCGCGTTGGCCACCGCGGCCGGCTACGGCCTGGCCAAGTACCGATTCCGCGGCCGGCGCGCCGTGTTCGCCGTGCTGCTCGGCGCGATCGCGATCCCCGGCACCGCGCTGGCCGTGCCGACGTTCCTGATGTTCAGCAACCTGGGCCTGACCAACACGCCGTGGGCGATCATCATCCCGTCGCTGGTCAGCCCGTTCGGCCTGTACCTGGTGTGGACCTACACCACCGAGGCCGTGCCCGACGAGCTGCTGGAGGCCGCCCGCATCGACGGCGCGGGCGAGCTGCGGATCTTCTTCACCGTCACCCTGCGCCTGCTCGCGCCGGGCGTGGTGACGGTCGCGCTGTTCGCGGTGGTGTCGACGTGGAACAACTACTTCCTGCCGTTGATCATGCTCAGCGAACCCGACTGGTACCCGCTCACGGTGGGGCTGAACCAGTGGAGCGCCCAGGCCTCCGGTGTCGGCGCGCAGCCGATCTACCACCTCGTGATCACCGGCTCGGTCATCACCATCGTCCCGCTCGTCATCGCGTTCCTGCTGCTCCAACGCTTCTGGCAGTCAGGTTTGACCGCGGGCAGCGTCAAGCAGTAACCCTCTCCCACCGCCGCGAAAGGACCCCCACGATGTCACCCACCAGGCGCAGCCGGGTGGCCATAGTCCTGGCCACCGCCCTCGCCACCGCGCTCTCCGCCTGCTCCTCCGGCGACGGCGGCGGCACGACGCCGGGCGGCGCGACCGGCACCCAGGACGCGGTCGACGCCGCCCTGCGCGACGGCGGCGAGATCACCTACTGGAGCTGGACCCCGTCCGCCAAGGCGCAGGTCGAGGCCTTCCAGCAGGAGCACCCCAACGTCAAGGTCAACTACGTCAACGCCGGCACCGGCAACGACCACTACACCAAGCTCCAGAACGCCATCAAGGCAGGCTCCGGCGCACCCGACGTCGCCCAGGTCGAGTACCAGGCGCTCCCCCAGTTCGCGCTGACGGGCTCGCTGGTCGACCTCGGCCAGTACGGCTTCCAGGCCTTCGAGGGCGACTACACCCCCTCGACGTGGAACTCGGTCAAGGTCGGCGGCGGCCTGTTCGGCCTGCCCCAGGACTCCGGCCCCATGGCCCTGTTCTACAACAAGGCGCTCTTCGACCAGCACGGCATCGCCGTGCCCAAGACGTGGGACGAGTACGTCGACGCGGCCAGGAAGCTGCACGCCGCCGACCCGACCAAGTACATCACCAACGACACCGGTGACGCGGGCTTCGCGACCAGCATGATCTGGCAGGCGGGCGGCAAGCCGTTCCGCACCGACGGCAAGTCCGTGAAGATCGACCTCCAGGACGAGGGCGCGAAGAAGTGGACCGCCGCGTGGGACCAGCTCGTCGAGGAGAAGCTGGTCTCCACGATCCCCGGCTGGACCGACGCCTGGTACAAGGCGCTGGGTGACGGCACGATCGCCACGCTGGCGACCGGCGCGTGGATGCCCGGTGTGCTGGAGTCCTCGGTGCCGGGCGGCGCGGGCAAGTGGGCCGTCGCCCCGCTGCCGACCTACGACGGCGGCACGCCGGTGACCGCGGAGAACGGCGGCAGCACGCAGTCGGTGCTCAAGCAGAGCGCCAAGCCCGCGCTCGCGGCGGCCTTCGTGCGCTGGCTCAACAACGGCAACGGCGTCAAGCCGTTCCTGGAGAGCGGCGGCTTCCCCGCCACGAAGGCCGACCTCGACTCCGCCGCCTTCAAGGACAAGGCCTCGCCCTACTTCGGCGGGCAGCAGATCAACCAGGTCCTGACCGCCGCCGCCGGCCAGGTCCTGCCGGGCTGGAGCTACCTGCCCTACCAGCTCTACGCCAACACCGTCTTCAACGACACCGTCGGCAAGTCCTACACCGACGCCACCGGCCTCGACCCCGGTCTGGTGGACTGGCAGAAGGCGCTCGTCGAGTACGGCAACCAACAGGGCTTCACCGTCAACGGCTGACCCGACGGCGGGACGGCCCCCGACCGGCCGTCCCGCCACCGCGCACCCGCGCCGCACCCGGCGCCACACCCGGCGCCACACCCGGAAGGAACACCCGATCCCCGTGCCCGACTTCAGCATCGGCGAGCGCGACTTCCTGCTCGACGGCAGGCCTTTCCGCATCCTGTCCGGGGCCCTGCACTACTTCCGCGTGCACCCCGACCAGTGGGCCGACCGCATCGACAAGGCCCGGCGCATGGGTTTGAACACCATCGAGACCTACGTCGCCTGGAACGCGCACGCGCCCGCGCCGGACGCCTTCGACCTCACCGGCGGGCTCGACCTCGGCCGGTTCCTGCGCCTGGTCGCCGACGCCGGCATGCACGCGATCGTCCGCCCCGGCCCCTACATCTGCGCCGAGTGGGACAACGGCGGCCTGCCCGCCTGGCTGTTCCGCGACCCCGAGGTGGGCGTCCGCCGCGCCGAACCCCGTTACCTGGCCGCCGTCAAGGCCTACCTCGACCGCGTCTACGAGGTCGTCGCCCCGCTCCAGGTCCAGCACGGCGGCCCCGTCATCCTCGTGCAGATCGAGAACGAGTACGGCGCGTTCGGCGACGACAAGACCTACCTCAAGACCCTGGCGGAGCACACCCGCGACGCGGGCATCACCGTGCCGCTGACCACGATCGACCAGCCGACCGACGAGATGCTGGCGGCGGGCAGCCTGGAGGGCCTGCACCGGACCGCGTCCTTCGGCTCGCGCGCGGTCGAGCGGCTGGCCGCGCTGCGCCGTCACCAGCCGACCGGGCCGCTGATGTGCGCGGAGTTCTGGAACGGCTGGTTCGACCACTGGGGCAGCCATCACCACACCACCTCGGCCGCGGACAGCGCCGCCGAGCTCGACGCGCTGCTCTCCGCCGGCGCCTCGGTCAACGTCTACATGTTCCACGGCGGCACCAACTTCGGCTTCACCAGCGGCGCCAACGACAAGGGCACCTACCAGCCGACCATCACCTCCTACGACTACGACGCCCCGCTGGACGAGGCAGGCAACCCCACCGCCAAGTACCACGCGTTCCGCGAGGTCATCGCGCGCCACCACGACGTGCCCGGCGAACCGCCGCCCGCCGCACGGCCGACGCCGCGGTTCACGGTGGCGTTGACCGATCCCGTGCCCCTGCTGGACCTGGCGAAGCGGTCGACCGCCTGGCAGCGCCACGACACCGTGCCCGCGCTCGACGACCTGGACGGCGCGCCGCGGCTGGCGCTGGCGACCACGCGGGTCGACGCCTCGGACCCCGCCGTGCTGTGCTTCGGCGAGGTGCGCGACCACGCCTCGGTGTTCCTGGCCGGCCGACCGGTCGGGACCCTGCTGCGCGAGCACCACCAACGCGCCCTCGGCCTGCCCCGCGCGGCCGGTGAGCTGGCCGTCCTGGTCGAGGACCACGGCCGGGTCAACTACGGGCCGCGCCTCGGCGAGCCCAAGGGCCTCATCGGCGGCGCGACCCTCGACGGCCGTCCCCTGACCGGGTGGGACGTGCTCCCGCTCGCCCTCGACGCGCCGCCGGCGGCGTGGACCGGTCGGGAGGGCGCCACACCCGTGCCGGCGGCGGTGCCGGGTCCGGTGTTCCTGCGCGCCCGGTTCGACCTCGACCGGCCCGCCGACCTCCACCTGGACACCGACGGCTGGGGTCGTGGCCTGGTGTGGGTCAACGGCTTCTGCCTGGGCCGGTACTGGTCACGCGGGCCCCAGCGCACCCTGTACGTGCCCGGCCCGGTGCTGCGCGCCGGGGACAACGAGCTGGTCGTCCTCGAACTCGCCGCCCTGACCACCCCCACGGCCCGCTTCGTGCCGGGACCGCTGCTCGGCCACACCGAGGCGTGATCGATGTTTACGCAAACAAGTAGCGTTCCGCACCGGCTATAGTGGCGACGCGCCACACGGCGTCGACGCTGCCGGTGGAAAGGAGCCCCGACGTGACCGCGGAATCCGCGTCCGGGTCGTCCGGGCAGCCCCCCGTGCGGCGCGCGCCCGCCCGCCGGGTGTCCATGGCCGACGTCGCCCGGCTGGCCGGTGTGTCGGCGCAGACGGTGTCGCGGGTGTCCAACGGGCACCCCAGCGTCGTCGGCTCCACGCGCGAGCAGGTGCTGGACGCCATGCGGCGCCTGGGCTACCGGCCCAACAGCGCGGCCCGCGCGCTGAAGTACGGCGAGTTCCGCACCATCGGCGTCATCCTGTTCACCCTCTCCACGGTCGGCAACAGCCGCACCCTGGAGGCCATAGTGGACCACGCCGCGCACGAGGGTTACGCCATCACGTTGATCCCCGTGGCGGTGCCGACCCAGGACGGCGTGCTCGGCGCGTTCACCCGGCTCGGCGAGCTGGCCGTCGACGCGGTCATCGTGATCATGGAGGTCCACCTCCTCGACGCGGCCACGATGACGCTCCCGCTCGGCATCCCGGCCGTGATCGTCGACTCCAACGGCGGCGACCGCTACACCGTGGTGGACACCGACCAGGCCGACGGCACCCGCCAGGCCGTGCGCCACCTGCTCGACCTCGGCCACCGCACGGTCTGGCACGTCGCCGGCCCCGAGGACTCCTACGCCGCCGAACGCCGCGCCGAGGCGTGGCGCGCCACCCTGACCGAAGCGGGCCTGCCCGTGCCCGCGATGTCGCGGGGCGACTGGTCGGCCGACTCCGGCTACCGGGCGGGGCTGGCGCTGGCCGACGAGCCCGGCTGCACGGCGGTGTTCGCGGCGAACGACCAGATGGCCCTCGGCCTGCTGCGCGCGTTCCACGAGAAGGGGAAGGTGGTGCCGCGCGACATCAGCGTCGTCGGTTTCGACGACATCACCGACACCACCTCCTTCATCCCGCCCCTGACCACGGTGCACCAGGACTTCACCGAGGTGGGCCGCCGCTGCGTCGAACGCGTCCTGCGCCAGGTGCACCACCACCGCACCAAGCCCGGCACCACCCTGGTCCCGACCCGCCTGGTGGTCCGCTCCAGCACCGCGCCGCCCCCGGCCTGACCGGACGTCTCACGAGACCGGCGTCGCCTCCGACAGGTGCCAGAAGTCGGCGTAGCGGCCACCGAGGCGCAGCAGCTCTTCGTGGGAGCCCTCCTCCACGATCCGGCCGCCGTCGAGGAAGACGACCCGGTCGGCCCGTCGGACGGTCCGCATCCGGTGCGCCACCATCACCACCGTGCGGCCGGCCATCAGGCGCTCGACGCCGTCGTGGACGGCCGCCTCGTTCACCGGGTCGAGGGCGGAGGTCACCTCGTCCAGCAGCACGATCGGCGCGTCCTTCAGCAGCGCCCGCGCGATCGAGACGCGCTGGCGCTCACCGCCCGAGAGCCGCGTGCCGCCCTCGCCGACGTTCGTCGCCCACCCGCCGGGCAGCCGCTCGACCACCTCGTCCAACCGCGCCGCCGCCGCTGCCTGCCGCACCTCGGCGGCACTCGCGTCGGGACGGCCGAGGCGCACGTTCTCCTCGATCGTGCCGTCGAAGAGGTAGACGTCCTGGAACACGAACGCGATCCGGGCCATCAGCTCCTCGGTGTCGACGGCACGCACGTCCACGCCGCCCACGCGCACCGCGCCCGCGTCCACGTCGTAGAACCGCGCGAGCAGCTGGAGCAGCGTGCTCTTGCCCGCGCCCGACGGTCCGACCACGGCGAGCCGCTGCCCCTCCGGCACGGTCAACGACACGTCGTCGACCACCGTGCGGTCGCCGTGCCGGAAGGTGGCGGAGTCGAGTTCCAGCCCGTGGTGCCGCGGCCGGACCGGCTCACGCGGTCGTGGCAGCGGCTCGGTGCGCAGCACCTCGTCGAGCCGCGCCAGCTCGAAACGCGCGCCGCGCAGCTTGCCGCCGATGTCCGACAGCGACAGCAGCGGATCCGCGCACCGGGCGGCCAGCACCAGGATCGCGACGACCTCGGCCGCGCCGATGTGCCCGCCGAGCGCGAGGTACGCGCCCAGGACGAGCACCACGGTGAACATCGCCTGCACCGCCAGCGCCAGGCCCACCGCGCCGGGCAGCGCGGACCGCACGGAGCGGCGTGACGCGCGCCGGACGTCCCGCAGCGAGTCGTCCAGCGACCGGAAGCGCTCGGCGGTCCGGCCGCCGGCCCGCAGCACCGGCTGCGCCTGGAGGTACTCGATGACCCGCCCGGCGGCCTCGTGGTCGCGTTCGGCGCGCTCGGCGTCGGTGGCGGCCGCCGAGCGCCCCGTCCAGGACTGGACCGCCGCCACGACCGGTGCGGCGGCCAACGCGGCCAACCCCAACCGCCAGTCGAAGCCGAGCATCACCAACACGATCGTCAGCGGCGTCACGGCGGCGGAGACGAACGGCGCCAGCAGGTGCGCGATCACACCCATGGCCTGCAACACCCCGGTGCCGGCCAGGACGGACAGCTCCCCGACCCGGCGGCCGTCGTACCAGCCGACGGGCAGCCGGGCGAGGTGGTCGCCGAGCCGGTGGTACATGCCGCGCAGCAACGTGGTCCCGGCGCGGAACCCGGACAGGTCGCTGCGGTAGCGCAGCACCGCGTAGACCGCGACGGCGGCGCCGAACGCGACCAACGACGGCCGGACGTCCCCCGGTGCGGGCCCGAGCAGCGCCCGCAGCACGGGGACCAGCAGGGCGTAGGACAGGCCTTCGGCCATCGCGGTGACCGTCATCAGGGTGACGGTGCGGCGCACCGGCCGGGCGTACTCGTTCCCGAGCACCCGCAGCAACATCCGGATCATCGGGGTTCGCTTCCTTCCCGGGCGGGGGTTCCGTCGGCCGTCGCCGCTCGGTGCGAGTGCCAGAACGCGGCGAACTTCCCGTTGCGCGCCAGCAGTTCGGCGGGTGCGCCGCGCTCCACGATCGCACCGTCCTCCAGCACCACGACGGTGTCGGCGTCGGCGATCGTCTCCAGGCGGTGGGCGATCACGAGGGTCGTCCGATCGCCCGCCGACGCCGCCAGGGCCCGGCGCACCGCCTGTTCGGTCCGCGGGTCGGCGAAGGCGGTCGCCTCGTCCAGCACCAGCACGGGCGCGTCGGCGAGCAGCGCGCGGGCCAGCGAGATCCGCTGCGCCTCGCCGCCCGACAGCCCGGCGTCCTCGCCGATCACCGACTCGTACCCGCGCGGCAGTTCGAGGATCCGCTCGTGGATGTCGGCCAGCCGGGCGGCGCGGACCACGTCGTCGCGATCGGCGTGCGGCACGGCCAGCGCGATGTTGTCCGCGACCGACGCGCGCAGCAGGGACGTGGACTGGAAGACGAACGACACCGTCCGGTAGAGCTCGCGGCCGTCGAGGTCGCGCAGGTCGACGCCGCCGAGCACGACCGCGCCCCCGGTCGGGTCGAAGAACCGCGGCAACAGCTGGACCAGCGTGGACTTGCCGCTGCCCGAGGGGCCGACGACCGCGGTGGTCGTGCCCGGTTCGAGCACCAGGTCGATCCCGCGCAGCACCTCGTGCCCCGGCTCGTAGCCGAAGCGGACGTCGCGCAGCTCCACCCGGTGCCCGCGCGGCGCGACCGGGTGCGCGGGCTCCGGCAGCGGTCGCACCGCCAGCACGTCCCGGATCCGGTCGAGCGCGCGCCGTGCGGCCTGGAGGTCGTCGAAACCGTGGCCGAGGGCCGCCACCGGAGCCGTCAGGCCGAGCCCGAGCAGCACGAACGGCAGCAGGTCGGCCGGCGCCAGGCCGCCGGACGTGATCAGGACCGCCCCGCCGACCAGCACGACCAGCAGCACGAACGGCGGCGACAGCGCCAGCTGCATCCCGGCGGCGGGCCCGGCCATGCCGTGCACCCACCGGTTGAAGGCGCCGACGAAGTCGTCCACCGCCGTGCGGAACCGGCGGTGCGCGCGCTCGCCACCGCCGAACGCCTTCACCACGGCGATGCCCCGCACGAACTCGACCACCGAGCTCGCGATCCGCCCCATGGCGCCGTCGAACTCCTCCTGCTCGCGCAGCCGGGCCGGCGTCATCATCAGCGGGACCAGCGCCACCGCGAGCACCACCGGCGCCAACGTGATCAGCGTGAGCCGCCAGTCGACGGTGACCAGGTAGACCAACGACACCAGCGGCACCACGAACGCGGACACGAGCTCACCGGGTGCGTGGGCGATGACCGGGTGCACCGCGCTCACGTCCTCCCCCACGACCTTCGCCAGCTCGCCGGTCCGGCGGTGGGCGAACCAGCCGATCGGCGCGTGCCCCAGCCGATCGGCCAGCGCCCGCCGGAACGACAGCTGCACCCGGCCGTCGAGGAGGTGCCCGACGGCGGCCGACGCGGAGGTGAACAGCAGCCGCACGAACAGCCCGACCGCGCCCGCGACCACGACGAACCACACGTGGCCGTGGTCGACCGGGGCGGGCGACAGCAGCGCACGGCCCAGTTCGACCACCGCCAGCAACGGCGCCAGCCCCGCGACCGCGCCGACCACCTGGAGCACGACGACGGCGGCGAAGGCCCACCGGTGAGGGCGCAGCAGCCCTGCCAGGCTCGGTCTGGCCGGGTCGACGCCCGGTGCCGCGGACACCTCGGCGGCGGTCATCGGTCCCCCACCTTCGTCGACCCGGCCAGGAGGCGGTCCCGGAGGAACCCGGCGACCTCCGCCCGCGCGGCCTTCGCCTGCCGCACCACGCCAGGCATGCTGAGGAACCCGTGCGTCGCCCCGGCGTGCTCGGTGAGCCGTGCGGGCGTCCCCGCCTCCCGCAGCCGTTCGGCGTAACGGCGGCCGTGGTCGGCCAGCGGGTCGACGGTCGGCACCACGACGAGCGCGGGGGCCAGCCCGCTCAGGTCGTCCGCGCGCAGCGGCGACAGCGGACGGGCATCCGTTCCCGGCGGAACGGCCAGTCGCCGGTACAGCCGCAGGTGCGGCAGGGTCAGCGTCGGGCTGTGCGCGTGCCGGGTCATCGACGGGTGGTCGAACCCCGCCTCGGTCAGGTCGAGCGCGGGGTTGACCAACACCTGCGCCTGGAGGGGCAGCCCGGCTTCCCTGGCCCGGATCGCGACCAGCGCGGCGATCAGCCCGCCGTTGCTCTCCCCGAAGACCGCGGTGCGCGCCGGGTCGATCCCCCACTCCCCGGCGTGCCGCACCACGTGCCGCAGCACGTCCCAACCGTCGTCGACGGCCGCCGGCAGCGGGGTCCCCGGATCGAGGAGCCGGTGCTCGACCGAGACGACCACCGCGGGCAGCCGCGCGGCGAGGTGGCTGTTCACCCAGTCGCTCTGCGCCGCCGTGCCGACGAACCCGCCGCCGTGCACGTGCAGCACGAGTGGCAGGTCGTCGTCCCCGCCGCGGTCCGGTGACGGCCGGTACACCCGGACCCGGACCTCCCGGTCGGGCAACGCCACCTCCCGCCACCGGATCCCGGCGCCGCGCGCGGGCCACCCGGTGACCACCCGGAGCAGGCGGGACGCCCGCTTGCGGTTCTCCACCTCGCGGAAGGCGATCAGCTCCTCCGTCGTCATCGCGGACCAGTCCTGCTCCTTCCGCAGGGCGTGCAGCAGTCGGACCCCCGGCGAGGGGCGTTCGACGCCGGTGACGTCGTCCATGTCTCCTCCTCGACCACCGTAGTTTCGCTACCGATGGTATCGATACCGATCGTAGCGCAATTGGCTATCGTGGGGTCATGACCCCAGCGACCCCGTCCGGCAGGCCGCCCGGTCGTCCGCGCGCCGGCATCGACGCGGTGGTCTTCGCCGCGACGCTGGGCACGATCCACGAGCTCGGCTACGCGGGCGCGACGATGGACCGCATCGCGGCGGCGGCGGGGGTCGCGAAGACGACGCTCTACCGCCGGTGGGAGTCGAAGGGCGCCCTGATCGTGGACTGCATCCTCGACACGTTCGGCCCGCTGCGGCCGGAGAGCGAGGACCGGGCCGAGATCCTGTCCTCGGCCATCCGGTTGGCCGCGGCGAAGATCGGCGAGCCGGGGGTCGCCGCGGCGTTCGCGGGCGTGTTCGTGGACGCCATCAGCGATCCGACCCTGCGCGAGGTCCTGTCGACGCGGTTGCAGGCCCCGTACCTCGCCGTGCTCGTGGACGCGCTGGGGCTGCCGGAGGACCGGGTCCTGCTCTTCATCGACGTCGTCGTCGGGACCCTGCTGCACCGGATGGGCATGACCGGCGTGCCGATGGTCGACGCCGACGTCGAGGCGCTGACCGCGATGGTCCTGCGCGACTTCGCCGACTCCGACGACCCGGCCTAGATCGCCGCCGCCGGTGTTCACAATTCGTTGTTCAGCCTGCCCAGGGCGAAGCTGAACATCCTCCGCGCCGCTTGACTCGGGTCCGATGACGGAGCCCGTGCCGCGGCGTTCGAGGCACGGGCTCTCCCCTACGGACAGGGAGGTCCCGTGGCGCGAAGAGCAGTGGCGCTGGCGCTGGCCGCCGCACTGGCGGGAACGGCGGCGCCCGCCCACGCCGCACCCGACGGCACACCACCGGACACGACCGCGCCCGGCGGCGCGCGGGGCACGACGTCGTCGCCGGACGACCGCAAGACCGTCACCCTCGTCACCGGCGACCGGGTCGTCCTCGACGGCGACCGGTTGGTCTCCGTCACCCCCGGCGCGCACCGGCAGGACGTCTCGTTCCAGGTCACCCGGCACGCGGGCCGCCTGCGCGTGGTCCCGGCCGACGTGGCCCGGCCGCTGGCCGAGGGCCGGGTGGACCAGCGGCTGTTCGACGTCACCGGGCTGGTCGAGGCGGGGTACGACGACGCGCGGCGCGACACCGTGCCGGTGATCGTCTCCGGGGGCCGGCCGCCGTCGGGCGCACGGGTGGCCGACGCGCTGCCCGCCGTGGACGCGGTGGCGGCCGAGGTCCCGAAGTCGACCGGGTGGCTCGAACTGCCCGAGGGCCCCGGCAAGGTGTGGTTGGACGGGATGGCCCGCCCGCTGCTGGACCGCAGCACCACGCAGGTCGGCGCGCCGGCGGCGTGGGCGGCCGGGCTGACCGGCGCGGGCGTGACCGTCGCGGTCGTCGACACGGGCGTGGAGGGTGATCACCCCGACCTGGTCGGGAGGGAGGTCGCCGGGCGCGACTTCACCCGCGAGCAGGACGGCGTCGACCGCTACGGCCACGGCACGCACGTCGCGGCCACGATCGTCGGCCACCGCGCGCCCTACCGGGGCGTCGCGCCGGACGCGCGGCTGCTCGACGCGAAGGTGTGCGACCGCGAGGGCTTCTGCCCGGAGTCCGCGATCATCGAGGGGATGCGCTGGGCCGCGGAACAGGGCGCGGACGTGGTGAACGTCAGCCTCGGCCTGCCGCCCAGCGACGACGTCGACCCGGTCGAGGCCGCCGTGGACGCCCTGTCGGCGAGCCACGGCACGCTGTTCGTGGTCTCGGCGGGCAACTCCGGCGACGCGCCGGGCACCCTGCTCTCGCCCGGCACCGCCGACGCCGCGCTGACCGTCGGCGCGGTGGCGCGCGACGACTCGGTGGCCGATTTCTCCAGCCGGGGACCGAGGGTCGCCGACGGCGCGGTCAAGCCCGACATCACCGCGCCGGGCGTGGACATCGTCGCGGCGAAGGCGAGCACCGGCGGACTTCTCGGCGCGCCCGTCGGCGAGCACCACATGGCGCTGTCCGGCACGTCGATGGCCTCGCCGCACGTCGCCGGCGCCGCGGCGCTGCTGGCGCAGCGGCACCCGGACTGGACCGGCGCGCGGCTCAAGGCGGCGCTGACCGCCTCGGCGCGGCCGAACCCGGCGCTGGGCCTGCACGACCAGGGCTCGGGCCGCCTGGACATCGCCGCCGCGTTGTCCACGACGATCACCAGCGAACCCACGTCGGTCGTCCTCGGCAGGCACGAGTGGCCGCACGACGACGACAAACCCACCACGAAACCCGTGGTCTACCGCAACGACGGCGCGCAGCCGGTCACGCTGGACCTGGCGGTGCGGGCGAACGGGCCCGGCGTGTTCTCGGTGTCCCCGACGAGCATCACCGTCCCGGCGGGCGGCGCGGCCGAGGTCGCCGTCACGGGCGACGCGCGGCAGGCGGCCGCAGACGGCGCGCACTCGGGCACGGTGGTGGCGACCGCAGGCGGCGCGGAGGTGCTGCGGACGCCGGTCGGCCTCAACCGCGAGGTGGAGAGCTACCCGGTCACCTTCGACTACCCCGGCGCGCCCGAGGGCCGGGCGTTCACGCTCCTGGTGCACCTGGCCACCGGCGCGCACACCTACGTGCGGGACGGCGCCGTGCGGCTGCCCAAGGGCGACTACGTGGTGCAGGCGCTGCTGGGCCCGGAGGAGGGCCCGCACACGATCGTCACGCGGCCGGACCTCCGGGTGGAGGGAGCGGCGCACGTCGTCCTCGACGCCCGGCCGGCGGGACCGCTGGAGGTCGTGGCGCCCGATCCGGCCGCGACCGCGGGCGAGCACCGCCTGCTGGTCGAGCGCCGGCTCGGCGAGCAGACCGTGAGCGTGGGGCTGTACCAGCCCGGCGGTTTCCGGGCCGGGACGCGGGTCGGTCACGCCGGGCCGGCGCTGCCCGCGGGCGAGTTGGACGTCTTCATCTCCGCGCAGTCCGAGAGCCCGTCGGCGTCCTACTGGCTGGGGTGGGTCGAGCAGGGCCGGGTGCCCGACGGGTTCGTGCGCCGGCCGCGTGAGTCGGACCTGGCGAAGGTGCGCACCACGATCGCCCTGAAGGACACCGGTGGGTACCGGGCGTTGGGCGGCTGGGTGGTCGCGCCGTCGGGTGCGGCCGGTCCGGGCTTGTTCACGGACTTGGCCCCCGGGCCCGTTTTCACGCGGTACACGACACCGGATGTCGCCTGGGAAACGCTGTACACCGACGAGGGAGCTCTGATGACCGCGAAGCAGGAGCGGTACGGCGCGGGCCGGACCTACGACCGGTCGTTCGGCGCGCCCGTCATCGGTCCGGTGATGTACTCCGGCGACTACCCGAACCTGGCCCGCACCGGGAACGAGGTGGCGGTCTCGCTGTCGCTGTTCGGCGACCGGGAGGGCAACGAGGGCTACTCCAGGGTCACGTCCGCGCGGACCGCGCTGTACCGCGACGGTGAGCTGGTCGGCGAGAACGACAGCAGCGGGCACGGGGTGTTCGCGGTGCCGCCGGGGCCCGCGGTGTTCCGGGCGCGGACCGAGGTGACGCGCGCGCCGGAGGTCTCGGACTTCAGCACGCGCATCGAGGTCGACTGGACGTTCCGCTCGGACACGACGAACCGCGAACGACGGCTGCCGATGTCGGTGGTGCGGTTCACCCCGGAGCTGGACGGCACGGGCAGCGCGCCCGCGTACCGACCGCTGACCGTGCCCTTGGTGGTGGACCAGCAGCGTGGCGTGGACAACGCGCCGCTGCGCCACTTCCGCGTGGAGGTGTCCTATGACGACGGTGCGAGCTGGGTGAGCCTCCCGGTGCTGGGCCGCGCGGCGCTCGTGGGCAACCGGGCGAAGCCGGGGACGTTCGCCTCGCTGCGCGTGCACGCCACCGACGGCCGGGGCGGCGAGTTGAGCCAGACCGTGATCCGGGCCTACCGGCTCGGCTGACGGTCCCGGCAGGCGCCGGGCGGGTGTCCGCCCTCCCGCCCGGCGCCGTCACGGGCACAGCGGCCGTTCCGCCACCCCGGGGAAGTGCGCCGCCCAGTCGACGTCCACCAGTTCGGGGCACACCTCGCGGATCACCCGGTCGACGTCCACCGCGAGCCGCCACAGCGCGCCGCGGGTGTCCACCATCAGCAGCTCGCCGTGCTCGTAGCGCACGAAGCTGAACTCCACCCCGGGCGCGCGCAGCGCCAGCGGTTCCCCACCGCGCAGGTCCCACAACCACACCGAGTCGCGGTGCACCGCCGTGACGGCCCCGCCGTCGCGGGCGAACTCGACCACGGCCGACTCCGGGATCCCGTCCGCCTCCAGCAGCGTCGTGGCGCCGTCGAGCACGGCGAGGTGCGCGTCGTCCCGGCCGTGGACGGCGAGCATGCGCCCCGGGCCCGGCACGAGCATCAGCCGCGAGTCGCGGCCGAACACCGGCGTGACCCGGCCGTCCGAGGACCACACCTCCACCTGCCGCCGGTCGCCGTCGTGGCGGGCCAGGACCACGCCGGAGCCGTCGTCCAGCGGCATGGCGTACTCGACGCCGTCGGCGGGCAGGCGGGTGCGGGTGGTGTCGCCGGGTCGCCAGTGGACCGCGGCGCCGTCCTCGACGGCGGTCATGAGGGTGCCCGCCGCGTCGACGCCGAGGGGGAACGGCCAGTCGGTCATGGTGCTCGTGACGCGCGGCGCGGCGGGGTCGCTGATGTCCCACAGCTGGAACTCGTCGCGGTCGACCACCACGAGCGCGGTGCGCTCGTCGGCGCTGATCAGGTTCAGGAAACCGGTGGGCGGCAGCGGGATCCGGCCGGCCTGCTGCTGTTCCGCGCCGGCCCAGAGCCGGATGGTCCCCGGCAACCCGGGTTCGGCGCCGAACTCCTGGGTCACCGAGAGGCGGCCGGGCACGCGCACGTGACCACTGCCCAGGGTGGTGGCGGCGCCGGCCGCGCGGGCGAGCAGCAGCGCGTCGCGGGACTGGGTGGTGGGTGCGACGCGGTAGGCCGCCAAGGCGAGCGTCGCCGCTTCGCGCGGGCGGGTCAGCAGGTCCAGGGCGGAGTCGGCGGCGCGCATCGACAGCGTCTGGTTGCGCTCGCGGGTGGCGGCGCGCTGGGCGGTGACCGCGTAGGCCGCGGTGGCGGTGAGCAGCAGGACGAGCGCGGCGAGGCAGGCGACGAGTCGCCGCAGCCTGCGCACGCCCCGCCTGCGCACCGCCTCGCGGTCGCGTTCGGCGGCCAGGCCCGCGTCGACGAACTCGCGTTCGGCGGGGTTGAGGCGGGACGCCAGGCGGCGTGCCTGGTCGAGGTGGACGCCGCGGTAGAGCGCGTCGGGGTCGCGGTCGTGCGCGCGCCAGGCGTCGGCGGCGCTGGTGAGCCTGCGGTGCGCGCGCAGCGCCTCGCGGTCCTCGTCCAGCCAGCCGACCAGCCTCGGCCACGCGCGCAGCAGCGCCTCGTGGGTCAGCTCCACGGTGTGCCGGTCGAGGGTGATCAGCCTGGCCGCGGCGAGCCGGTCGAGCAGCGCGTCGCCCGCGTCGAGTTCGGCGCGGGCGACGCGGCGGCGGGTGTCCTCGGTGCCGTCACCGGGTGCGACCAGGCGTTGGAACACCTGCCGCGCCGCCTCCCGGTCCGGCTCGGGTAACGCGTCGTAGACCTGTTCGGCGGTGCGCGCCAGGGCGTGCTCGACGCCGCCCGCGTCCTCGTACCCCGCCAACGTGAGCACCGCGCCACGGCGCCGTCGCCACGTCTCGACGAGCACGTGCGAGGCCAGCGGCAGCGCGCCCGACTGGGCGGTGACGTCCGCGATCAGCCGTGCCACCAAGGCGTTCTCCAGCGAGGCTCCCCGGCGGGCGGCGGGTTCGACGACCGCGCGGCGGAACTGCTCGGCGTTCATCGGGCCGACGAGCGACTGCGAGCGGTGCAGCGCGTCGAGCAGCTCGGGGTGGCGGGCGCAGTGGCCGTAGAAGTCGGCGCGCACGCCGATGACGACGTGGGCGGCGCCCGCGGCGTGCGTGAGCGCGTGCACCAACCAGCGGCGGTCGGCTTCCCGGCAGTGGGTGAAGACCTCTTCGAACTGGTCGACCACGAGCAGCAGGTCGTCGGCGGCCCGGCGCAGCAGGACGCGCAGGTGCTCGGGGTCGGCGGCGAGCTCGGCGCGCACCTCGACCGCGGACCGGTCGTCGGCGAGCGCCGCGGCCAACTCGGTGATCGGGTCCGAGCCGGGCGTGACGACCAGGTGCGCGCCCCACTGGGCGGCCAGTCCCGCGCGCAGCAACGACGACTTGCCCGCGCCGGACGCGCCGAACACCCCGACGAAGGGCCGTTCGCGCACCAGCGCCAGCAGTCGGCCCACCTCGGCCTCGCGGCCGAAGAACCGGTCGGCGTCGCCGACCTGGTAGGCGGCCAGCCCCACGTAGGGCGCGTCGCCGTCGTCCGGGCCCTCGGCGGCCAGCTCGCGCCAGCGGGCCGTCCACTCCTCGACGTCTCCCCCGCACGCGCGGACGAACGCCCTGGTCACCGCGAGGCTGGGCAACCTCCGTCCGGCCACCGCCTCGGACAGCGCGGCGGGCGAGTAGTTCGCCAGGCGGCCCAGCTCGCGGTAGGACGGCAGCCCGGCGACGCGGCGCAGCCGCCGCAGGTCGCCCGCGAACTTCAGCACCGGCGTGTCCTCTTCGACCAGCGGACGTTCCGTGCGCGGCACCCCGAATCCCCCTTCGACGCCTCGAATTCTCCCGGCGAGGACCACCGGCGGACACCGTCGCGGGGCGGCCCATCGCACGTTGCGCAACGTTGCGCAAGGCCCGGAAGGGCGCAAGCACGGCGTCCGATCCGTCCCCCGCACCCGGGTCCGCACGGCCGCTTTGCGAGCCCGTAACCCGAATGGCGGATGCCGACCAGGTGGCACAGCCTGACACTAACACCGTTCTGGGAGCGCTCCCAGAAGCGGGCGGAGGCACCCGCGCGTCCACGTCGTCGATCAACGAAGATTTGGCGGTCACACACATGCTTCGCTTCTCCGAAGACGTCCCCGACCGGCGCCGCCGGGCACCGGGAACCCCGACGAAGGTCGTGCCGGCCCGCGGCAAGGCCGCCGTCTGGCGGGCGTCCGCGATCCTCGGCGCCTGCCTGACCCTGCTGACGACCGTGCTGGTCACCTTCGGCGCGGGCAACGCCTCCGCGCACGGCGCGGTCAGCGACCCACCCTCGCGCCACTACGGCTGCTACAACCGCTGGCCCAACGGCCCGTCGCAGCAGATGGCCACCGAAGACCCCATGTGCTACCAGGCGTGGCAGGCCGAGCCGGCCGCGATGTACAACTGGAACGGCCTGTTCCGCGAGGGCGTCGCCGGCAACCACCAGGGCGCCATCCCCGACGGGCAGCTGTGCAGCGGCGGCCTGACCTTCAACGGCCGTTACGCCGCGATGGACAAGGTCGGCGCGTGGGTCGCCCCGAGCAAGCCCAGCCGGTTCACCCTCAACCTGAACGACACGTCCTCGCACGGCGCCGACTACATCCGCGTCTACGCCACCAGGCAGGGCTTCGACCCCAAGACCCAGGCCGTGAAGTGGAGCGACCTGGAACTGGTCGGCCAGACCGGCAGGATCCCCACCGGCACGCGCACGCCCGTCGAGGTCAACGCGCCCGGCCGCACCGGCCACCACGTCCTGTTCACGGTGTGGCAGGCCAGCCACCTCGACCAGAGCTACTACGCGTGCAGCGACGTGAACTTCACCGACGGTGGCACCACGACCACCACCACCCCGACCAGCACGACGACCACGACCACGACGACCACCACGACCACGACCGGGAACCCCTCGGCGGGCTGCTCGGCCACCTTCCGGGTGACCTCGCAGTGGAACGGCGGCTTCCAGGTCGAGGCGCGCGTGACCGCCGGCGCGACGGCGATCTCCGGCTGGGCGGTGAGCTGGACGTTCACCAACGGTGAGCGGATCAACTCCTCGTGGAGCGCCACCCTGACCACCAGCGGGTCCACCGTCACCGCCCGCAACGCCGCCTACAACGGCTCGGTGGGCGCGGGCGCGAGCACCACGTTCGGGTTCGTCGCCTCCGGCACCGCCGGGACGCCGACCCTCACCTGCACCGCGTCCTGATCGGCGTGGGTCCGCCCGCTGCCTCGACGGCGGCGGGCGGACCCGCGCACGTCAGCCCGCCTGCCGGCTGAGGTGCTCCCACTTGGCGAGTTCGGCCCTGCGGGCGCCGTCCAACTCCTGGACCATGTCGTAGGCCGCGGCGCCCAGGATCAGCCGCTTCGGCGGTTCGGGCAGGTCCACCACCTGCGTCAGGACCGCGGCGGCCAGTCGCGGGTCGAAGTCCTCGGACTCGGCCCACAGCCCGTTCAGCCAGGCGCGCAGCGGCGCGTAGGCCGGGTTCTCCCCGGTCGTCGTCAGCCCGAGGGTGAACAGGTCGGTCCGGTAGCCGCCGGGCTGCAGGATCGTCACCTTGATCCCGAAGCGCTCGACCTCCATCGCCAGGGCCTCGCTCATGGCGTCGAGCGCGGCCTTGCCCGCGCTGTACAGGCCGGTCGCCGCGAAGCCCCCGGCCGAGCCCATCGACGAGACCTGCACGATGTGACCCGAGCCCTGTGTCCGAAGGAGCGGGACGACCGCCTGGTTCACCCAGAGCGCGCCGAAGAAGTTGACGTCGAGGTGGGCGCGAGCCTGCTCCTCCGTGACCTCCTCGACCATGCCGAGCAGCGCGCCACCGGCGTTGTTGACGACGACGTCGAGCCGGCCGAACGCCGCGAACGCCCGCTCCACGCCGACCACGACGGCCTGCCGGTCGGACACGTCCAGCGGGAAGGCGACCAGCCTGCCGCCGGACTCGGCGACGAGGTCGGCCAACGGCGTGACGTCGCGGGCCACGCCGACGACCCGATCGCCCGCCGCGAGCGCGGCCTCGGTGAACGCGCGCCCCAGACCACGCGAGGCGCCCGTGATGAACCAGGTACGAGAGTGGTCGCGCGTCATGACGTCTCCCCAGTTTGTGAGACGATACGTTCCGTCTCGATGCCCGGAACTCTGGCAGACGCCACGGCACAAGTCAAGACGGACCGTCTCGTTCCGAGTACAGTGCCGCCATGGCCACCAGCACCACGCCGAACAGCACCCGTCGCAGCGAGCGGTCCCGGGTGGCGATCCTCACCGCGACGCGCGAGCTCATCGGCGACCTCGGGTACGCCAAGCTGACGATCGAGGCCATCGCCGCCCGCGCGGGCGTGGGCAAGCAGACGATCTACCGCTGGTGGCCGTCGAAGGGCGCGGTCGTCTTCGACTCCCTGCTGGCGCTGAGCGAACGCCCCGACGGCGGCGGCATCGAACTGCCGGACACCGGCGACGTCGAGGCCGACCTCAAAGCAGTCCTGCGCGCGACGGCGGCCGAGTTCGCCGATCCCGGGTTCGAGGCACCGATCCGGGCGCTGAACACGGAGATCATCAACGACCCCGAGCTAGCCGCCGCCTACCGGGAGAAAATGGAACGGCCGATGCGCGAGGCGAAGCGACGACGGCTGCGCAGCGCCCAGGAGGCCGGCCAACTGTCCCCCGACGCCGACCTGGACCTCGTCATCGACCTGCTGTACGCGCCACTGGCCCAGCGCTGGCTGCTGCGCTCCGGCCCACTGGACGACGCCTTCGCCGACGCCCTGGTCGCCGCCGCCCTCCGCGCCTTCCGCCCCTGAAGCCCGACACCGGCGGAGCTGCCGTGGCCAGGCGAGTCGTTCGATCGGCTTGTTTCGCCCATTTGCCGGGTGACGCCGCGGCACGGACCTTGCGCAGCCTCAGGCCGGACTGCTGCTCTTGGCTCAAGGGTGCACACCAGCCGGAGGAAGGAACTCACATGCCGCGGCGACCGGTATCCGCAGGCCTGGTAGGCCTCTGCCTCGCGTCCGTCCTGTGGCCGGCCCCTGCCGCGGCCGCGCCGAGTGCCGACCTGGAGGGCTGGTTCACCGACGATGACGTCGCCATCCGCGCGGAACCCCGCCTCTCCGCCCGCATTCACGGACGAGGCTATCGGGATCACAAAGTCACCTTGCACTGCTACACCGTGGGGGATGACGTCGACGGGATCAAAGACTGGCTGAAGCTGACCGACCGGACCACCAACGTCCGGGGGTTCTCCTCGGCGAAATACGTCAGCTTCGATTGGCACCATGAGGCCCCGTCGAAGTGCTGAGGGCCGGACATCGACGTAGCGCGCGGGGCGACCGGTTTCTCAGCGGCTCAGGCGCTGGAACCGACCACGTGGTCAACCGTGGACGTGGACCGGCGGGACGTCGGATCCGGCGGGTGGCGCGAGCCATGCCGCCACCGTCTCCACCTCGACGGTCCGGCCGGTCCGGTCGCGCACCTGCGTGCTGACGGCCCGCACCAGTTCCGGACACCGCAACAGGCCTCTTGCCACGTGGTGATCGCCCCGCCGGCGCGCCACGAGACCCAGCACGACCCAGGATTGCCTCTGTTCGAGCGCGTCCAGGCACAGTTGGCGCGCCTGGACGAGGTCACCGGTCAGGTAGGCGCGCCGGGCCGGGGACAGTGCGGTGTCGTCGTCGAGCGACGCCGAGCGGAGGAAACCCAGCTTGGTGTCGAGCACCTGCGTCCCGATCCCGTCCACCCACGCGGCACTCGAAGGCCTTGTCCCGGCGAGCCACATCTCCGCCAGAGCGCTCACGCGGCCGCCGTTCGGCACGACGTGCGCCAGCCTCCACTCCGCCCGGTGGTCGATGACGGCCTCGAGGGCGGCCGACAGCACGTCGGCAGGCGGCTCGTCCGTGCAAGCCGCCAGGCGATCGACGATGCCGCGCACGAAAGCACGACCGGCCGGTGTGAGCTCAGGTCGGTCGACGACCGCCACCGCGACGTCGTAGGCCTGGCGTCGCCAGTACGCGTACTCGAACCACGCCTCGGGAGAAGCGTCGATCCGACATCGTCGCTGCCAGAACCCGGTCACCGCGGAGAACGCGTACACCCCGTGCAGAACGCCCTGCAGCGGACGGGGATCGTCACGCCAAGCCGTGTAGAGCAGCGCGCCGCGGTCCCCGTCGAGCAGGTCGACCAGATCCAGCAGCCCGGACAGCTTGGTGTGGTGGAACTCGTGCACGAGCGTCTCCGCCAACCGCACGGGTCGAGCAGGGCGGGTGAGCATGACCGCGCCGAAAGCCTCCTCGGCGGTGGCGCTCGTGAAGCCGGTCTCCTCGCGCGTCGACCACGGCACCACCACTGTCATCGTGGTTGCCATCGCCCTCGCCTGCGCGGCGTCGTTGCGGAACAGCACACCCCAAGCCTCTCGCCACATCTCGTTCCACAGCCCGACCTCCTCGGGCCCGGGCTGCGTCGGCGAGCGGTGGGGCCGCGTTCGCTCGAGCCCGCGGAACGGATCGTGGGAGTCCAACCGGGCCACCGCTCGGGGGGCGGTGAGCACCGGGATCGGGTGCCAGCCGGGTGTCGTCGTGGTGAGGTCGCGCGGCAGCCGCACCGCCGCGCCGCGGAACGACATGTCGGAACCCGGCCGGAACAGGGCATGACCGGATTCGGGTGCCGGGAACGCGGCGAACCCGATGCCCGGTATGACCGCTGTGCCGTCGTGAACCGGCACGGGCACTTCGACGTCCACGCCCGCGACGACCTTCGCCGCGGCGAGCAGGCTCCACAGGTACCCCGCGTCCTGCCACAACGGCGGCGACCCGTCCCCGGTCCCGTGCAGTCGGCGTACCAGCCAACCCAACCACCGACCCACCTGTGGGTAGAGCAGGACCGAACGGACCGCTTCGGGCTCGTCGTCGTGCAGTTGGGTGAGTTCGTCCCACGCCAGCTCCACCGGAGGCAGGGGCCCGGCGGCGTCCTGCCGGTCACGCAGCAGGCGGACGACCTCGTCGATCAGCAGCACCCGAGGTCCCCACCGGCTGGCGCCGAGCAGGGTGAGCACCCGGTCGTCACCCGATCCGAATGCCCGCAAGTCCGCCGACGACAGCCCGTTCACCCCGGCGATCCTTCCTTCGGCGGCGCACCGTCGGAAACGGCTTCACCGTCCTGGGCCTTCGGTTCCCGCTCCACGCGCTCGGACGGGGACCGCAGTTCCGTCGCCGGCCTGGAATCGGGCATCGGGTTGGACTGGGCCTCCGTGCTGGAGTAGTCGAACCCGCCGCCGCCGTCGTGACCGCCCATGCTGGACGTGGTGGCCTGAGCACGCCTGATCAACCGCCGGGTGATCCGGTCGGTGCTCTCCGGATCGAGTGACCGGATGTCCATGATGGACAGACCGTCGAGCTCCCGCGGGTCCGGACCGTTCACGAATCAGACCCGTTCTCCCCGGTTGACGAGGACGACGTGGACAGGAGGTCGAGCACGCGTGCGCGGTACCACCGGCTCTCCTCCGTCTGCGGGTGGTCCTCGCCCAGCACCGCTGATCGAGAGTTGGCCACGGCGTCGAACAGCACGAAGGCCTCGTTCAACGCCTCCAGGTCCAGCAGCACGCACGCCATGTTGTAGCGCACCGTCAACGTGTCGGGATGCGCCTCGCCCAGGGTGTCCGAGTTGACCCGCCAGACGTCGGTGAACTCCGCCAGGGCTTCCGAGTAGTGACCCCGCCGATGGAGCACGGTAGCGCGTTCGTGTCGTGTGGCCAAGGTGATCGGGTGGTCCTCCCGCAGCCGCTCACCGGTGACGTGGAGGATGGCGTCAAGCGCGCGCTCGGCCTGGTCGAGGTGTCCCAGGTCCCGGAGGTCCCGCGCCCACTCGTACCGCGCCGCGAGGAGCGCCAGGTGCTCCGGGGCGAAGGTGGCCGACGCGGTCTCTATGGCGTCCCGCAGTTCCGCCTCGGCTTCCTCGATCCGTCCCTGACCCCGCAGCGACCTGGCGATGTGGTGCCGGACGTCGAGCACGTACCGACTGGGTACTCCTTGGGGCAGCACGAACAGGTACCGCAACTCCCGCTCCGCCTCCGCGTGCTTGCCCAGGTTGACCAGCGCGAGGGCGCGAAGGTACCGGCTCGCGAGGGTCTCCGGGTCGTCCTCGGCGTGGCCCGCCTCGACCAGGGTGCGGAAGAGCTCGTCGAGCACCGCTTCCGCGTCGGTGAAGCGGCCGACGGCCATCAGCGCGCGGCCCAGTCCGCGACGCGCGGACAGCAGGTGCGGGTCGTTCCGGTCGAACAGCGGCAGGCTCAGCTCCAGGACGCGTTCGTACTCGCCGAGCGCGGCTCGGAACTCACCGTTCTCCAGGAGCGCGCGTGCGTGGTGGCGCCTGCCGTGCAGGGTCTCGGGGTGCGACGGGCCGAAGCGCTGCTCGCGCAGGCTCACCACCGACCGGAGCACTCCCACGCTCTCCTCGAAGTACCCGGCCGTGTAGTGGTGACGGGCGGCCAGGACACCCAGTGCGGTGGTGGTCAGGACCTGGTGGTCGCTCGCGCCCGGGGTGTCGACGAGGAGCCGCACCACCGCGGTGCAGTGCGACGCCAACAAGCTCCAGTGCGACCACGTGCCGGGATCGTCCGGGGACAGGCGCGCGGTGGCGCGTTCCAGCAGCGCGGTGACCAGGGACAAGTAGTCGACGCCATGGCCGGAGCGGATACCGGCTCGCACGACCGGGTGTATGTCGAGGGTGCGTCCCGCCTCGCCGGAGGTGATCGAGATCAGGCGCAGGCCCGCGAGCCCCTGCAACGCGTCCCGGAGGCCGCGGTGGGTCAGGCTCGCGAAGCGTCGATCCGCGCGCAGCACCTCGGAGTCGAGCACCATCTGGTACGGCAAGGAGGTCTCGGCGAAGCAGGAGAGCAGCCTCAACAGCGGCCGGGCGATGTCGTGGCCTTGGGTCACGAGCAGTTCCAAGGACAGTTCCCAGGTGGCGAAGATGTCCCGGCGGGCTTGCTCGGATCCACTCGACCGACCAACGGTGTTCACGGCCACGTCGGCTAGCCGGTGGGCGAACGCGGTGCGGTACGCGGCGAACGTGACGGGTTCGTCGTCGTCAGGCCAGACCGCCCTGGCCGTCGTCGCCAAGTAGGAGCCGGCGAGATCCAGGGCCAGCGGCAAGCCGCCCAGGTCCGCGGCCAGCAGTTCGGCTTCCCGCACGTCACCCGCGTCGGGGGCCAGGTCGAGGAGCACGCGCGCGGCGTCGGGCAGGGGAAGCGGATCCACTTCGTGGAACGTCACCCACGACCCCCAGCGCTCGCGGCGGGTCTCCCGACTGGTGACGAGGACCGTCCCGAGAGGCGTGCGCGGTGCGCGCAGCCAGCCGGTGCCGTCCGCCAACGCGCGCCCGGCGGCGGAGGCGGCGTCGAGGTCGTCGAGGTTGTCGAGCACCAGCAGCCACGGATCGGGTAGCACGTCCAGCTTCCGCCACAGGACGTCTGCCGGGTGCAGGTGGTCGAAGTCGACGGGAGCCGCGCCGGCGTCCGTTGCCACCGCCCGCAGCGCCGCCGACAGACCGGTCGCGTCCGAGGCCGACACCCACCACGTGTGCCGGTGATCGTGGTCGAGTCGATGGGCGACTTCGAGGGCGATCGTGGTCTTCCCCGTGCCCCCGAGCCCGCACAGCGCCCACACCCTCGGTGCGTCGATCGGGTCCGTCCTGCGCCGCACGCCTTCGGTCAGCGTCGCCACGAATGCTTCACGCCCGTGCAGTCGGTTCGAGGCGACCCGGCGGTGCGGCACCGCCAAGGGCGTGGAGGGCGGAAGCGGGTTCTGCGGCGTGACGGCGAAGTGCGCGACATCAGCGGCGGCGTGCACATGGACGTCACCGGTGATGGTGCCCCCTTGGATCACCGTCCCGGCGGAGCCGCTGAAGTCGTTCGTGGTCTCGGAACGTTGCTCCGGGTTACCGGTCAACCGAACCTCATTCCCTGCGACATCCGGAGCCTCACCACGATGATCCCGGGCCTCGGAGCATCCTCGCCCGCAATACTGCGGAAGGGGGAGGGGTGGTCGGTGAAACGACGCTGTGCTTGCGGAGAACGACTCCGTGCAGGTCAGGCTTACCGGTGACAGTCGTTGGGATGGTCATCGAGTCGCCGCGGTCCGCGGATGCCGGAGCCGTCCCACCTGGACTGGTCGACGTCGCCGCGGCGGTCGGGCGATGGTCAGGGGTGCATCCGGGCGCCCTTGAGGGCCTTGTCGACGGCGTTGCGCGGGCCGTGCACGCCGATGCCCACCAGGTCCAGCTCGGCACGCGGCACGGCCCGCACGGCGGCGCGGTTGTCCGCGTCGTTGCCGGTGGCGAACAGGTCGGAGGTGAACACCGCCGACGTCAGCCCCCGCGCGACCACCTTGGCGTGCGCGGTGGTCAGCACCTCCTTGCCACCGGTCAGCACGAGCACCGGTTGGCCGAGCATCGGCAGGTACCGCGTGCCGTCCGCGTCCTCGTACGGCTCCCCGACGGCCTCCGGCACGGCCGAGGTGAGGGCGCCGGCCAGGAAGGCGGTCACGTTCAACGCCTGCCACGGCGCCAGGTCGTCGCGGAGCAGGACGGCGAACTTCGTCTCGAATCGTTCCACCCGCACACCGTCGCCGAACCGGGCGGCGCCCGTCTTGTACGTTCTTGACGTGGGCCCCGACATCGCCGCGTGGCGGCCCGCCGTGCCGGGCATCGCCGAGGTGCTGCACGCGCGCTTCACCGACCACGCCTACCCAGCGCACACGCACGACGCGTGGACGTTGCTGCTGGTCGACACCGGCACGGTGACCTACGGCCTGGACCACCGCGAGCACGGCGCACCGCCCGCGTCGGTCACCCTGCTCCCACCGCACGTGCCGCACGACGGCCGCAACGCCACCTCCGAGGGCTTCCGCAAGCGAGTCCTCTACCTCGACACGTCCGTCCTCGGCACGGACCTGGTCGGCGCGGCGGTCGACCACCCCGCGTTCGCCGACCCGGCGTTGCGCCTGCGCGTGCACCAGTTGCACGGCGTGCTGCACGGCGGCGACGAGTGGGAGGCAGAGTCGAGGTTGGCGCTGGTCCGGGACCGGCTGCGCACCCACCTCACCCGGCAAGCGCCGAGGACACCTGCCGCCGAGCCCGGCCTCGCCCGCACGTTGCGGGACCTGCTGGACGCCCACGTGACCGACGGCCTCACCCTGACCGACGCCGCGACCCGGCTGGCCGCCGCCCCGGAACGCCTGGTCCGCGCGTTCACCCGCGAGTTCGGCCTGCCACCGCTACCTCACCGGCCGCCGCGTCGACCTGGCCCGCCGCCTGCTGCTCGACGGCCTGCCACCGGCCGAGGTGGCGCCGGCCGTCGGCTTCTACGACCAGTCCCACCTGACCCGGCACTTCCGCCGGATGCTCGGCACCGCACCGGGCGCTTACGCGCGATCGGGCACCTCACGCGCGGTCCGCTACCGCACCTGACCCGCTCACGACCACGACAGGACCACCCGTCCGTCGCCGCAGTATTGCGGGACCGCGCGGAAGTCCGGTCTGGATGATGCGGGGGTGCGAGTTGGTGACGAGTCCGACGGGCCCGCGGCGGCGGCCGGGAACGGGACCGGCGGCTCCGGGGCCGTGGCGAACGCCGTGGCGAACGCCGCGGCGGCCACGTCGGGCGGTGTGGTCGTCCAAGCGGGACGGGACGTCAACCTCCGGACTGGTGAGCCGGTCCGGACCCGGTACCGGCACCAGGTGCTGAGGATCGCGCCACGCGAGCTGATCGGTCGCGGGTCGGAGTTGGCCGACCTGGCGGCGTTCTGCTCCGAGGAGTCGGCCGACGGCTGGTTCCGGTGGTTGAAGGCGGCGGCGTGGGCGGGCAAGTCGGCGTTGCTGTCCTGGTTCGCGGTGAACCCGCCGCCCGGCGTGCGGGTGGTGTCGTTCTTCGTGACGGCGCAGCTCGCCGACCAGGCCGACCGCGTGGCGTTCGTGGAGAACGTGCTGGAGCAGTTGCTCACCCTGCTGGGCGAGCAGATGCCACCGTTCCTGACGCCGGCCACGCGTGAGGCGCACCTGTTGGGGCTCTTGGAGGACGCGGCCTCACTCTGCGCCGAACGCGGTGAACGCCTGGTGCTCGTCGTGGACGGGCTGGACGAGGACCGGGGCGTCGGCACGGGGCCGGACTCGCACAGCATCGCCGCGCTGCTCCCGGCCCGCCCGTTGAAGGGGTTGCGGGTCGTGGTGGCCGGACGGCCCGACCCGCCCGTGCCCGACGACGTGCCGGAGGGCCACCCGCTGCGCGACGGCGGGATCGTGCGGGAGCTGGAGGTCTCACCGGAGGCACGCGCGGTGCGCGCGGAGATGAAGCGCGACCTGAAGCGCCTGCTCGCCGGCCGCCCCGAACGCGACCTGCTCGGCCTGGTCGTCGCCTCCGGAGGCGGGCTGACCGCGGACGACCTCGCCACGTTGACCGACACCCTGGCCTGGGAGGTGCGCGAACACCTCGGCACGGCGGCGGGGCGGAGCTTCACCCGGCGCGACAACGACCTCGCCCCCGGCACGGCCCCGGAGGTGTACCTGCTGGCGCACGGCGACCTGCGGGTCACCGCCGCGGAGATGCTGGGCGCGGAAGCGGTGTCCGCCTACCGGGAGCAAGTCCACCGGTGGGCCGCGGGGTACCGGGACCGGGGTTGGCCCGCGGAAACGCCGGAGTACCTGCTGCGCGGCTACCTCTTCATGCTGCTCACCACGGCTGACGTCGGGCAGGCCACCGCCCTGTGCACCGATCCCGTCCGCCACGAACGGCTGTTCGCGCACACCGGTGACGACCGCGCCGCCCTCGCCCAGCTCGCGGCGACCCTCGACCGCCACGTCACCGGCGACGCGCCGGACCTCCTCGCGGTCGCCCGCCTGGCGGTGCACCGCGACCACCTGACCGATCGCACCACGCGCGTGCCGCCGGACGTGCCCAGGCTGTGGGTCCGCATGGGCCGGGCCAACCGGGCGGTCTCGTTCGCCCTGGCGGTCACGGACGACCACCGGCAGAGCTCCATGCTCGTGTCGGTCGTGGACGCGCTGGTCGACGAGGGCCTGCACGACCAAGCCGCGGAGACCGCCGCCCTCATCCCCACCGCGTCCCGCCGCGGCACCACCCTGGTCTCCCTCGCCCGGACCCTCACCGCCACCGGACGGCACGGCCAAGCCGCGGACCTCCTCGACCAAGCCGTCACCACCGCCCTGTCCACCGACGACCCCGACCACCGGAGCCTGGTCCTGGTCGCCGTGGTCGACGCGCTGGTCGACACCGGTCGGCCCGACCGGGCCGCGGAGACCGCCGCCCTCATTCCCACGCCGGCCCGGCGCGGCACCGCCCTGGTCCACGTCGCCGGCGCGCTCACCGCCACCGGACGACGCGACCAGGCCGCGGACCTGCTCGACCAGGTCGTCACGACCGCCCTCGCCCTCGACGACCCCCGACGCCAGAACCCGCTCCTGGCCGACGCGGTCGGCGCGCTGTTCCACAGTGGACTGCACGACCGGGCGATCCGGACGGCCGCCACGATCACCAACCCCTTCCGCCAGGGTGAGGTGCTGACCTCCGTGGTCAGGTCGTTGATCAGGGCCCGCCTCCACGACCGGGCCGTCGAGGCCGCGCGTGCCGTCGCCGACCCCGGCTGGAAGGGCACCGCGCTGGTGTCGGTGATCGAGTCGCTGGCGGCGGAAGGCTCGCACGGGCGGGTCCAAGACCTCCTGGAGGAGGTGACCGGGGCCGTCCGCGCCATGCCCAACCCGTACCAGCGGAACACCGCGTTCGTGTCGATGGCCAGGGCGCTCGCCACCGCCCACCACGACGACCGGGAGGACCGGCCCGAGCGCGCCGCCCTCGCGCCCACCGACCACGCCTGGTCGGGATCGTCCCTGGCGTCGGTGGTCACCACGCTGACCCGCGCCGGTCACCACGACCGGGCGGCGGAGACCGCGCGCTCGATCACCGATCCGGCCGCGCGGCGAGCCGCCCTGGTGTCCGTTGCGGACGCCCTGGTCGAGGCCGAGCAGCACGACGAGGCGGAGTACGCCGTCGTGTCCGCCACCGACCGCTACCGGCGCAACGCGGCGTTGGCGTCCGCGGCGAAGGCGCTGGCGGACGCCGGCCTGCCCGAGCGGGCCTTGGCGACCGGCCGCTCGATCGTCGGGCGGCCCGAGACCGCCCCGGTCGTGGCGTCGCTGGTCGAGGCGGGCATGTTCGACCAGGCCGTGGAGGTCGCGGTCGACGCGGGCGACAGCTCGGTGCTGGCGTCGGTCGGCCGGAGCCTGGTCGAAGCCGACCGGTGCGCGTTGGCCGTCGAGGTCGCCCGGCTGATCACCGACGACGACCAGCGGGACCTGCTCCTGACGGCGGTGGCCGAGTCCCTGGTCGAGGCGGGACTGCCCCACCTGGCCCTGGACACCGCCGCGCGGTCGATCACCGACGCCTACCGCAGGGTGTTGGCGCTGGTCCCGATCGTCAAGGCGTTCGCCGAGGACGGCGCCCGTGATCGGGTGGACGAGGTCGCAGACCAGGCGGTCGGCGCGGCACGCTCGATCACCGACGCCTACCGGCGGAGCTGGGCGTTGCGGGTGGTGGTCGGGGTGCTGGCCGTGAACGGGCGGAGCCGCCGGGCCGAGGTGCTCGTGCACGAGATCGTCGACGCCTCCGACGCGATCGGCGACCTCGACCTGCGGTGCCTGGCCCTGGAATCGGCGGCCGGCACGCTCGTCGACGTCGGCCTGCACGCTCCGGCGATCGAGGTCGCGCGGTCGATCGCCGACCCCGAACGGCGGGCCGCGGAACTGGTGGCGCTGGCCGAGGCGCTGCACGAGAGCGGTTTCCGCGACCGGGCCGAAGACCTCGTCGACGAAGCCGTCCAGGTCGCGCACACGGCCACGGACCCGTTCCAGGACGGCCGGGCGTTGATGACGCTCGCCGAGGTGCTCGCCAGGGCCGGGCACCCCGTTCGGGCCGTCGCCGTGGTCGGCTTGATCACCGATCCCGACCGCCGCGCCTGGGCTCTGGTGTCCGTGGCGAAGGGGGCGGTCGAAGCACGCCTGCTCGACCGCGCCGAAGAGCTCGCCGACGAGGTCGTCCTGGCGGCGCGCTCGATCCTGGACCCCTACCGGCGGAGCTCGGCGCTGGCGTCGGCCGCCGGGGTGCTGCGTGCTCTCGGCCGGCACGACGAAGCGGAGCGCCTCGTCGACGAGGTCCTCCGGCCCACGCGGTCGGCCATCGACCCCGACCTGCGCGGGTCGGAACTGGTGGCGGCGGTCGAAGCGCTGGCCGAAGGTGGTCTGCACGACCTCGCGGCCGAGGCCGTCGCCCGGATCACCCGCCGCCACCAGCGTGCTTCGGCCCTCGCCGCGGTGGCCAGGGAACTCGCCAAGGCCGGCCGGCACGACCGGGCGGTCGAGACCGCGTCCCTGATCGTCGATCCCCAGCGGCGGAGCTGGTCGCTGCTGTCGGTGGTCGAGGCACTGGTCGAGGCGGGGCGGCACGACCAGGCGATCGCGCTCGCCCGTTCGATCCCCTGGCCGCACCAGCGGGGGCTCGCGATCGCCGGCCTGGCCGAACGCCTCGTCGCGACCGACCGCGAAGACCGCGTCGAAGGCCTGGTCGAGGAACTCGTCAAGGCCGCCGACGAGACCACCGGACCCGACCACCAGGCGCTGCTGCTGGCCGCGGCGTCGAAGGCGATGGCCGTGATCGGCCGCCACGACCGGGCCGCGGACCTGCTGGACCGGTCCGGGGTGGCGATGCGCGGCGTCCACGACCGGTACGACCGGAACTCGGTGCTGGCCGCGATGGCCACCGCCCTCGCCGCCGCGGGGCACGACGACCGGACCGGCAAGACCGTCGAGTCGATCACCGACCCCGACCAGCGCGCCGCGGCCTTGGCGGCGGTGGCCGAGACGCTGGCCACCTGCGGGCGCCACGGCCCGGCACTGGAGGTGATCGACGCCATGGTCGACCCGAACCAGCGGTCCCGGACCACGATGCGGCTGGCGCGCCTGGCCCGGGACACCGCTCCGAGGGACGCGGGCCGCTTGGCCGCCCTCGCCCTGCGGACCGCCCACTGGAGCACGGCCACCACCGATCTCCGCCACGTCTCCCTGCCGACGGTCCTGGCGATGATCGACGAGGTCACCGCGCTCACCCGGATGGGCACGGGCTCGCCCGCGGACGCCGAGCCGCCCGATGCCCCCTCCGGTCAGTACGCCCTCTTCGAGTAACTCCCCACCCGGTCCTTCGCGCCAACGCCCCCCGAACGGGCGATGCCGGCGCCGGCGCCGGCTGCGTACATTCGACCGGATCGGTGATTTCCTCACTGTAGGAGTGCGCATGAGGAAAATCTTCAACCGACGACGGGTGGTCGTCGGGCTGGCGGCCCTGCTGGTCGGCTCCGCCCCGGCGGTGGCCACGGCCGGCACGGGTGACGTGGTGGCGGACGCGTTGCGGCGGATGAGCCTGGAGGAGAAGGTCGGCCAGCTGTTCGTCACCTACGCCTACGGCGCCACGGTCGACGCCTCCGACCCTGCCTCGGTGGCCGCCAACCGGCGCCAGCACGGCGTGGACAACGCCGAGCAGCTGATCCGGAAGTACCACCTCGGCGGCATCATCTACTTCGCGTGGTCCGGCAACACGGCCAACCCGGCGCAGGTCGCCGCGCTGTCCAACGGCATCCAGCGGGTGTCGGCGATCCCCGCCCTGGTGAGCACCGACCAGGAGTACGGCGTGGTGTCGCGGATCGGGGAGCCGGTCACGCCGTTCCCCGGCAACATGGCGCTCGGCGCGGCCCGTGACCCGCGGGCGGCGGGCGAGGCGGCCGTGATCGCCGGGCGGGAACTGCGCGCGATGGGCGTCAACCAGGACTTCGCGCCGGTCGCCGACGTCAACGTCAACGCGCTCAACCCGGTGATCGGCGTCCGGTCGTTCGCCGAGGACCCGGAGCTGACGGCGGCGTTGGTCGAGGCGCAGGTCCGGGGTTACGAGCGGGGCGGCGTCTCGGCCACCGCCAAGCACTTCCCCGGCCACGGCGACACCGCCGTGGACAGCCACACCGGTCTCCCCGTGATCGGGCACAGCCGCGAGGACTGGGAACGGCTGGACGCGCCGCCGTTCCGCCGCGCGATCGCCGCCGGCATCGACTCGATCATGACCGCGCACATCGTGGTGCCCTCGCTCGACCCGTCCGGCGACCCGGCCACGCTCTCCCGGCCGATCATCACCGGCATCCTGCGCGACCGGCTCGGCTACGACGGCGTGGTGATCACCGACTCGCTCGGGATGGCGGGCGTCCGGCAGAAGTACGGCGACGACCGCGTGCCCGTGCTGGCCCTGAAGGCGGGCGTCGACCAGTTGCTGATGCCGCCCGACATCGACCTCGCGTACCACGCGGTGCTGGCGGCGGTGCGCGGCGGCGAGCTCACCGAGCGCCGCATCGACCAGTCGGTCCGCCGGATCCTGCGGATGAAGGCCAAGCGCGGCCTGTTCGACGACCCGTTCGTCGACCCGGCGAAGCTGCCGGAGGTCGTCGGGACGGCGCCGAACAAGCAGGCCGCGCAACGGATCACGGACCGGACCACGACGCTCGTGCGCAACGCGCTCCTGCCCCTGCGCACGCCGCCGTCCTCCGTGTTCACCACCGGCTGGGGCACGACCGCCGACCCGGTGCCGCACCGGCTCGCCACCGCCGTCGCCCGACGTTCGGCGACGACGAACGCCCTGGTCACCGGCACGAACCCGAACCAGGCGATGATCGACCGCGCGGTCGCCGGCGCGGGCGCGGCCGACCTGACGATCGTCGCGACCAACAAGGCGTGGACCGACGTCGGCCAGCAAGGGCTGGTGAAGGCGTTGCTGGCCACCGGGAAACCGGTCGTCGTGATCGCGGTCCGGGACCCGTACGACATCGCGTACTTCCCGGACGCGCAGACCTACCTGGCGACCTACTCCTACACCGAGGTCTCGGTGGAGTCGGCGGTGCGGGTGCTCTACGGGGAGCACGCCCCGGTCGGGAAGCTGCCGGTGACGATCCCGGTCGCGGGCGATCCCTCGACCGCGCTGCACCCGTTCGGCCACGGCCTGACCTGGGAGGGCTGAACCCGATGCGTCGCCTGCCGACCGCCGTCCTGTGCGCGCTGCTGGTCGCGACACCGTCCGCGGTGGCCGAACCCACGAGCGCCGGGACCGTGCCGCTGACCGTGATGACCTACAACATCCACACCGGCATCGGCGTGGACGGCAGGCTGGACCTGGCGCGGGCAGCCGCGGACATCACGGCCTCCGGCGCCGACGTGGTCGGCGTGCAGGAGGTCGACGTCCACTGGATGGCCCGCAGCGAGTGGCGCGACCAGGCGACGGAACTGGCCGCCGCGGTCGGCATGGACGTCTACTTCGCGCCCATCTACGACCTCGACCCGGCGGAACCGGGCAAGCCGCGGCGGCAGTACGGCGTGGCGGTGCTCAGCCGGCACCCGATCGTCGCGGCGGAGAACCACCCGATCACCCGGCTGTCCACCCAGGTGCCCGACCCGAGACCCGAACCGGCGCCGGGGTTCCCCGAGGTGGAGCTGAACGTGCGCGGCGAACGCGTGCACGTCTACGACACCCACCTGGACTACCGCGCCGACCCGGCGGTGCGGCGGGCGCAGGTCGCCGACATGCTGCGCGTGATGGCCGAGGACCGCGGTGACGCGCGGGTGCTGCTCGGCGACTTCAACGCGACGCCGGACGCGCCGGAACTCGCTCCACTGTGGACGGAACTGGTCGACGCCTGGGCGATGACCGACCCGTCGTCCCCCGGCATGACCTACCCGGCCGCGGCGCCGACCAAGCGCATCGACTACGTCGCCGCCGGCTACCCGGCCCGCGTGCGCGAGACGCGCGTCGTCACGACCGGGGCGTCGGACCACCTGCCCGTGGTGGCCGAGTTGGCCATCGCCCGACGGCACGGTTCCCCTTGGGACGGACCGCTCCCCGACGACCGACTGCGTTACGGCACGGCACGGCAGGCCGGACTGGCCGCCGAGCACGTCGACCGGCTGGTGCCCGACGTCGAGGCGGGCGTGCGCGCGGTGCCCCAGGCGTTCCCCGGTGGCGTGGTGCTGGCCGCGCGCAACGGCGTGATCGCCCGCCACGCCGCCGTGGGAGACGCGCTGCGGTACGGGTCCGACGGCGCGGAACTGCCGCCCGACCAGCGGATCCCGATGCGCGAGGACACCATCTTCGACGTGGCGTCGATCTCGAAGCTCTTCACCACCGTGGTCGCGCTGCGACTGGTCGAGCGCGGCCTGCTCGACCTCGACGCGCCCGCCGCGCGCTACCTGCCCGAGTTCGCCGGCAACGGCAAGCAGGACGTCACGCTCAAGCAGTTGCTGACCCACACCTCCGGGCTGCCGGCCGGCTTGGCGCTCGGTTCGTACCCGACGGTCGAGCAACGGCTGGCCGCGGTCTACGCGGTGGCGCTCCGGTCGGAGCCGGGCACGCGGTACGTCTACTCGGACCTGAGCCTCATCGTGGTCGGCAAGGTGCTGGAACGGGTCACCGGCCGGTCGCTGCCGGACCTCGTGGCCGCGGAGGTCACCGAGCCGCTGGGGCTGCGCGACACCATGTTCAACCCGCCGGAGAGCCTGCGGCCGCGCATCGCGCCGACCCAGCACACGGGTCCGCGCGGGCTGATCTGGGGCCAGGTGCACGACTCCACGTCCTGGTACCTCGGCGGCACGGCGGGGCACGCCGGCGTCTTCTCCACCGCGCGCGACCTCGCCGTCTTCGCCCAGGTGCTGCTCAACGGCGGCCGGTACGGCGACCGGCGGATCCTGCGGGCGGACAGCGTCCGGGCGATGACGACCAACTGGAACGCGGCCATCCCAGGTGCCGCCCGCGGGCTGGGCCTGGACGTCGACAAGCCCGCGTTCATGGGCATGCTGGCCACGCCGTACACCGTGGGTCACACCGGGTACACCGGGACCTCGCTGGTCGTCGAGCCGGCGAGCCGGTCCTTCGTGCTGCTGCTGACCAACCGCGTGCACCCGACGGCGGCCGGTCCGGCCACCAACCCATACCGGCACGCCGTGGCCGACGACCTGGCCCGCGCCGTCCTGGACCGCTGACTAGACCTTCGACCGGCGGAGCAGGTGGCGGCCCCACACGACGCCGACCACGGCCAGCACCAGCCACGCCGCCGCGGCCGCGATCGAGCGGGGTGAGTCGAGGTCGAGCGCGGCGTCGCCGAGGGTCGCGGCCAGGGCGGTGGTCGGCAGCAGCCCGAGCGCGGTCCCGGCGGCGAAGGACCTCGGCGCGACGGCCGTGACGCCCGCGCCGTAGTTGGACACCGCGAACGGGATCACGGGGAGCAGGCGGAGCACCACCGTGGCGGACAGGCCGTTGCGCGCGAAGGCCGTGTCGAGCACCTTCAGCCGGCCGGAGCCCAGCCACCGCGCCACGGACCGCCGCCCCAGCAGGCGTGCGACGAAGAACGCGATCAACGCACCCGCCGTGAAGCCCGCGACCGCGACCACCAGTCCCGGTAGGACGCCGAACAGCAGGCCGGACGCCGTGGCCAGCACCGGTTTCGGGAAGAACGCCGCCGTCCCCGCCGCGCACACCGCGAAGAACACCAGCGGCGCCAGCACGCCGTTGCCCTCGATCCAGGCCCGGAGCTGTTCCGGGTCCGGGAGGTCGAGCAGCGTGGCGGCGAACGCGAGCGCCACGACCACCACGGCCGGCCCGACCACCCGCACGTGCCGCACCGTCTCCCCCGCGCTCCCCGCCGACCTCGAGGTCGGCTGTCCGCCATCGTAGGTCCTTGTAGGATGGGCCCGTGCTCCACCGCGTCCGCACCCGAGCCTCGCTGTGGGCTCTCGTGTGGGCTGTCGCGTTCGCCGTCGTGGGGATGCACCACCTCGGCACGCACGAGCAGGCCGCGGTGACCGTGACCGCGGTGGCCGACTGCTGCGCGCACGGCGCGTCCGAAGAGCACGCGCCCGGTCCCGTTCAGCAGCACGACCTGCTGCACCTGTGCCTGGCGATCCTCGTCGCCGGGCTCGGCCTGCTGCTCGCCGTCCTCGTGCTCCTCCGCCGCGGCGTCCTCGTGCGGCTGACGTCGGCCACCACGCGGTCGGCCCGGCCGCGCTCACCTCCCCCGAGACCGGGCGGCGCGCCGGCGCTGCTCGCCACCCTCTGCGTCCTGCGGCTGTGACAGGCGGCGCGTGACGTCCCTTGTGGACGTCGACGCGACGCCGCGCAACCGACTCGGATCCACACCGCAGAGGACATCATGACCAGGAAGAACCTGGTCGGGACGGCGCTCGCCCTCCTGACCCCCGTGCTCGTGCTCGCCGGGTGCGGCAGCGACTCCACCGGCCACGACCCGGGCAGCACGACCGGCCACCCGAGCGCCGCCGCCGGCGCACCGTCCGGTGGGCACAACGAGGCGGACGTCACGTTCGCGCAGGGCATGATCCCCCACCACCAGGGCGCGATCGAGATGGCGAAGCTCGTCCACGGCCGGACCACCACCCCCGAGGTGCTCGACCTCGCGTCGCGCATCGAGAAGGCGCAGGACCCGGAGATCAAGACCATGACCGGCTGGCTGACCGGCTGGGGCGCGCAGGTGCACACCACCGGCATGCCGGGCATGGACCACGGTTCGGACCAGCCCGGCATGGGCGCCGCCGAAATGGAGGCGCTGGCACAGGCCCGGGACACCGAGTTCGACCGGATGTTCCTGGGGATGATGATCAGGCACCACCAGGGCGCGATCGAGATGGCGAACGTGGAACTCCGGCACGGCGCCAACGCCGAGGCCAAGGCGCTCGCCCAGCGGATCGTCGACGCGCAGCAGGCCGAGATCACCGAGATGCAGGGCCTGTTGCCGCCCGGCTGACGCCCGGCGGACGGCGACGGCGACCGCGCGCGTCAGCTCGCGGCGCTGTCGTCGGCCGGCCGGTCGATCAGGTGGTCGGCCAGGCCGGCCGGCATCTCGGCCCGGCCCGGCCCGCCCGCGGCGACCCAGTCGAGGACGTGGTCCACCGCCTCGTCGGTGAGCACGCCGCCCAGCCACACCGGCCGGACGCCCGTGCCCCGGGCCGGCCTGACCACGACGACGTTGGAGAACTCGCAGGAGCTCAGGCAGTTGGCCACGGTGACCGCCCCCGGCCCCACGGCCTCCCGGAACTTCCGCAGGTGCGTCGCGTGGTCGACGTCCGGGTGCTTGTCGACGGTGCCGCAGCAGCAGCCCCGGCAGACGGTCACCTTGCTCGTTTCGGGCACCTGATCTCCCTGCTGCGGCGAACCAGTGGACAGCTATACCCCGACTGGGTATGCCCGAGAACGTAGCATACCCAGCCGGGGTACTGATCCACCGCGGGTCAGGCGTCGACCGCCACCGGCTCGACGACCCGGCCACGCAGGGTGAAGGCGGCCAACAACGCGGCGGCCAGGGCGACCAGCGCGGCGCCGGTGAAGGCGGCCGAGTAGCCGTCGGTCAGCGCGACCGCGTCCCCGAGCCGGTCCGCGCCCCGCGACGTCGCCACCGCCGTCATCGCGGCCAGGCCGAGCGCCGAGCCGACCTGGTAGGTGGTGTTGACGATGCCCGAGGCCAGCCCGCCCTGGTCGGGGGCGACCCCGCCGATGGCGGCCATGGTCGCGGGGATGAAGACCAGCGCCATGCCGACCGCGGCGATCAGCGAGCCGGGCAGGACGTCGACGACGAAGCTGCCGCCCGGGTCGGCGGTGGCCAGCAGGCCGAGGCCGGCGGCGAGCACGGCGAGTCCGGCGACGATCAGGGGCTTGGCGCCGAAGCGGCCGATCAGGCGTCCGGTGACCGTGGTCATCAGCACGGTCATGAGCGCGGTCATCGGCAGCAGCGCCGCGCCGCTGGCGAACGCGTCGAACCCGAGCACCTGCTGGACGTAGAGGTTGAGGAAGTACCACATCGGGATCCACGCCGCGCCGAGCAACGCCATCGCGACGTTCGCCGCAGCCAGGTCGGGCGTGCGCCAGACCTTCAGCGGCATCAACGGGTTCTTGACCGTCCGCTGCACCAGCAGGAACGCGATCAGCAGGACCGCCGCGGCGCCGAGCTGCACCAGCGTGGCCGTCGACGCCCAGCCGCGTTCTGGCGCCTGCACGATGGCGTAGACGGCCAGCGCGAGCCCGCCGGTCACCGCGACCGCTCCCCCGACGTCCAGGCCACCGCTGCGACCGGGGACGACGGGCAGCAGCCTCGGCGTGAGCGCGAGGGTCAGCAGGCCGATCGGGACGTAGACGACGAACACCCACGGCCAGCTCAGCCACTCGGTGATCACGCCGCCGAGGAACACGCCCGCGGTGCCGCCGGCCGGGGCCGCCGCGCCGTAGAACGCCATCGCCTTCGGCAGTTCGCGGGGCTGACCGGCGAACAGGACCATGAGCAGCGTCATCGCGGCCGGTGCGATCAGCGCCGCGCCGACGCCCTGCACCGCGCGGCCGACGACCTCCGTACCCGCCCCGGTCGCGGCGGCGGCGATCACCGAGCCGACGATCAGGGTGGCCCAGCCGACGGCGAACACGCGGCGTGCGCCCCAGAGGTCCGAGAGCCTGCCGCCGAGCAGCAGCAGGCCGCCGAGCGCGACCGCGTAGGCGTTGAACACCCACTGGAGCCCGCCGGGGGTGAAGCCCAACTCGCGCTGCATGTCCGGCAGCGCCACGGCGATGATCGAGGTGTCCATGATGACCATGAACTGCGCCGCCGCGAGCACGACGAGTGCCCACCAGCGCCGGGGATCGGGGTTCATGACGGGTCCTTCCTTTCGATACCCCTCGGGGGTATCCCGTGGAGCGATCGCGAACATACCCCCTAGGGGTATCACCCTGTCAAGCCGGACTTCCGCCCGCCCGCAACGTGGCGCCAACTCACGCGGCCGGCCGCGCCACCACCGCGGGCGCGCCGACCGTGACTTCATTGGCCAACCACGCGGCGATCCTCGACCGGTGGGAGATGTTCGACGTGGCCCGCGCCCTGACCGCGCTCGGCGCGTTCGGGCTCGTGGTCGGTCGGCGCGTCCCGACCGGGCGTCAGCCGCAGTCGACCCGGAGGTTGAGGTCGTCGCCCAGTTCGGCGGCGATCTCGGCGATCCGCGAGTGGTCGTGGAGTCGGCGGGTCACGTAACCCACCGCGTGGTCGTTGCGCAGCGACCACCACGCGGCCGACCCGCCGAACCCGCCGAGGCCGATGAACGAGCCGGTGCGGAACAGGCCGAGCGCCCAGTTCACCGTCGTGCCGACGACCTCGTCGTGACCGCACACCTGGGACGCCAGGAAGTCCGCGTGCAACCGCGGTCCGAGCAGTCGGCGGACCGGCCCGTCCGGCGCGGTCAGGCCCGCGTAGAACCGCGCCAGCGCGGTCGCGGAGGCGTGCAGACCGCTGGCGCCGAACACCGCCCGGTGCCAGTCCGGCGAGTTGAGGCGGGCGGGGTCCAGCGCGCCGACGGGGAGGGCGAGCGCGCGCTGGTACGACGAGGCGACCTCGGCCACGAGGTCGTCCGTGCTGCCGTCGATGCCCAGTTCGAGCTCGGCCACGCGGTCCAGGTCCCGTTCCGGCACGCCGAACCAGGCGTCGACGCCCAACGCCGGCCGGACCACGTCGGCGTACAGCTCGCCCAGCGACCGCCCCGTGGCGGCACGCAGGACCCCGTCGATCAGGTGGCCGTAGGTCAACGCGTGCTCGGCCAACACCGACCCGGGCTCGGACTCCGCCGTGGCCGCCGCCAGCTCACGCCGGAGCCCCGCGTCGTCCAGCAGGTCCACCGCGGCGGCCGAGGCCGGGAACGCGGGCAGACCCGCCCGATGGGTCAGGACCTGCCGCAACGTCGTGCGCTCCTTGCCGCCGGTCGCGTAGTCGGTCCAGTAGGTCGACACCGGCTCGTCCAACGACAACGCGCCGTCGGCCACCGCCGCCAGCGCGGTGAGCGCGGCGAACGGCTTGGAGGTCGAGTACGTGGTGACGAGGGTGTCGTCCCGCCACGGACGGCTGCGGGCCACGTCGGCCCAACCACCGCTCAACCGGACGACCTCACGTCCACCGGCCCACACCGACAGCCCGGCGCCGGTTTCCCGACCCTCGTCGACCATCCTCGTGAACACCCGGCGAACCTGCTCGTAGCCCTCCGCGACGAACCCGCTGACACCCACCGACCGCCCCCTCCGCCGACGACCTACCGTTCCACCATACCCCGTATGGGTATGACCGACGGCGAGCCCGCTGCGGCACGCGACCGCCACTGCGGTGGTACGGCGCGCGGAGGGCGTACAACCGGGGTGGTAGGAAGATCGGCAACTCCGGCATGACGACTCGCGGCCACCCCCGTTCCTACGCTGCCCGTACCTGTTGTACGAGTGGAGGAATCCCCATGCATGTCGCCAATGTTCTCGCCGCGGCCAGTGTCTACACGATGAGCCCGGGACGGATCGGCGCCAGTCTCGGCGCGGTGCTGGGGTTGGTCGGCCTCGTGGTGGGCGCGCTGGCCCTCACCCGGCCCACCGGTCGCTTCGGCACCCGCACCGGACGGCTCGGGGCCCTCGTGTCCTTGGCGACGGGTGCCGTCGGCCTGGCGCTCGGCGGGCTCGTCGCGGTCACCTCCGACAGCGGCATCGGGACCGGCAACGGCCGTGGCGGGGCCTACGTTGCCTTGGTGGTCGGGTCGGTCGCCGTGGTCCTCGGCGGGTCGGCGCTGGCGCGCTCGCGCCGGGAGACCGCCTGATCGGTCAGCCAGCCCGGCACGGCGAGGCCGGACTCGTACGCGAGGATCACCAGCTGGGCCCGGTCGCGGACCCCCGCCTTGGTCATGATGCGACTGACGTGGGTCTTCGCGGTGGCCGGGCTCAGCACGAGCCGGGCGGCGATCTCGTCGTTGGACAGGCCAGCCGCCACCAGCGCCATCACTTCGCGTTCGCGGTCGGTGAGCGCGCTCAGCCGCGGTCCCGGGTCCGGGTGCGTGGCGCGGGTGGCGAACTCGGCGATCAGCCGGCGGGTGACCGACGGCGCGAGGAGCGCGTCACCGCGGGCCACGACCCGCACACCGTGGATCAGCTCGGCCGGCTCGGTGTCCTTGACCAGGAAGCCGCTCGCACCGGCCCGCAGCGCGCCGTAGACGTAGTCGTCCAGGTCGAACGTGGTCAGGATGATCACGCGGACGTCGGAGGTCGCGGTGATCTCCCGCGTGGCGGCCAGGCCGTCCAGCCCGGGCATCTGGACGTCCATGAGGACGACGTCGGGCCGCAGGTGCCGGGTGAGCCGCACCGCCTCCGCGCCGTCGGCGGCCTCGCCGACCACCTCGATGCCGTCCTCACCGTCCAGGATGGACCGGAACCCGGCGCGGACGAGGGTCTGGTCGTCGGCGAGCAGCAGGCGGATCACGCCGGCACCGGGTCCTCGCGCAGCGGCAGGCGGGCGTGGACCCGGAAGCCGCCGTCCGGGCGCGGGCCCGTGGTCAGCTCGCCGCCCAGCGCCTGCGCCCGTTCCCGCATGCCGAGGATGCCGTTGCCGGGCGCGCCCGGTGCGCCGGTGCCGTCGTCCTCGACCTCCACCAGCACGGTGTCGTGGTCGGGCCGGACGCGGACCACGGCGGCGGTCGCGCCCGCGTGCCGGGTCACGTTGGTCAACGCCTCCTGGACGATCCGGTACGCGGCCAGGTCGACCTCCGGCGGCAGCGGCCGGGTCTCGGCGAGCTCGACGCGGATCTCCAGCCCGGACCGCCCCGCCGTCGTGACGAGGTCGCCGAGGCGGTTCAGGCCGGGTGGCGCGTCGCCGTCCTGGCGCAGGGCGTTGAGCGTCGCGCGCAGCTCGCGCAGGGTTTCCTTGCTGGTCTGCTTGATCGCGGTGAGCGCCTGCTCGGAGCGGGCCGGGTCCGGGCGGTGCAGCGCGGCGCTGGCCTGCACGTTGATCAGCGAGAGGTGGTGCCCGAGCGCGTCGTGCAGCTCGCGGGCGATGCGCAGCCGTTCGTCGGTGGCGCGTCGCCGGGCCTCCTCCTCCATCCGCTGCTCGGCGGCGAGGGTGCGCGCCTCCGCTTCGGCGAGGTAGGCCCGGCGGTTGCGGGTCACGCCGACGATGACGGCGATGAGCCAGCCGGCGTGCAGGAACGTCGCGCCGTTGTCGGTCCGGTTGAAGCTGTCCGCGAGGGCGAAGGCGACGACCGAGGCGACGCCGAGCCCGATGGCGACGGCGAGGTGGCCCTCGTCGACGACCGTGTAGAGCGCGACCACGAACACGACCATGATCGGGCCGGGTTGGTGCAGCAGCGCCCCGTACGCGCTGATGGCGGCCAACGCCACCACGCCGACCGGGATCGGGTGGCGGCGGCGGACGACCAGCGCGCCGGCGGAGACCAGCACGACGAGCAGTGCCGCCCACTCGCCCGGGGTGTCGACGCCGCGCGACTGCACCAGCAGCCCGAGCAGCGCGACCAGGCCCGCGGCGATCGCCGCGGCGGTGTCCGCCGTCCGGCCACGCCCTCTCGACATGGCCGAAGCCTAACCCCCGCCGGGTGAGCGGGAGGTCAGGCTTCGACGGGGTCGGGCGCGGTGGGTCAGGCGACCCGTTTGCGGGTGTAGAAGCCCGCCGCCACGGCGACGCCGCCGGCGGCGAGCGCGACCTGGATGATCACTTCGATCCAGTCGATGCCGCGGGTGTCGCCCACGCCGAGCGCGTTCGCGATGAAGGTGCCGATCACGGCCGCCACGATGCCGACGACGATGGTCAGCCAGATCGGGATGCTCTGCTTGCCGGGCAGCGCGAGTCTGCCGAGGGCGCCGATGATCAGGCCCACGATGAGGGCGCTGATGATGCCGGAGACGGTCACGTTCACTCCTTCGAGTCAAGTGAGCCTCAGGTACCCGATCAGCGCCCCCGTCACTCCTCCGAAGTTCTCCCGCCCTACGACGCGCAGAACTCGTTGCCTTCCGGGTCCCGCATGACCCACCAGTGCCCGGCCGGACCCTTGTCGAACTCGGTGACGCGGGTCGCGCCGAGACCCTCCAGGCGGGCCACCAGCTCGTCCAGGCCGCCCGGCTCGCCGTGGATGTCGATGTGCAGGCGGTTCTTGCCGGACTTGGCCTCGGGCACGTCCTGGAACAGCAGCCGCCGCCCGCGCCCGACGCCGCTGGTCGCGTCGAACGGGTCCTCGGGGTGGCGGACGGCGGCGAAACCGCGGAAGTTCTTGCGACCGTTGTGCTCGATGACCGCTTCCGCGCCGAGGTGACCGGCCGCCAGCAGCTGCTCGATGAGCGCGCTCGGGTCCTCCACCTCGTAGTCCAGGGCCGCGGCCCAGAAGTCCGCGAGGGCGGGTGCGTTCTTGGTGTCGATGACCAACTTCCAGCTCAGTGCCATGTAACTGGTTATATAGGTTACAGCGGTCCCGGCGCAAACCGAGGCCCACCGCGAACGGCCGGACCGGCCGTTCCGTCGCGGCGCGACCGACCGCGTCGAGCCCGCCCGCGGCTAGGCTGCGTCGGCATGAACGCGGCACTGCTGATCGTCGACCTGCAGGAGATGTTGGTCCCGCTCGTCTGGCGCGGCGAGGAACTGGTCGACCGCGTCGCCGCGTTGGCGCGCGAGGCCCGGCGCAACGGCGTGCCGGTGGTCGCGTTGCGGCAGATCGGGCCCGGCGGCACGCCGTTCGACCCGGCGAACCCGGGAACGCGGATCAGCTCACGCCTCGGCCTCGAACCGACCGACGTGGTGCTCGACAAGACGGCGACCGACGCCTTCTACCGCACGGACCTCGCCGCGCTGCTCGCCGAACGGGACGTGGACACCGTGGTGCTGACCGGCCTGGCCACCGACTACTGCGTGGACGCCACGGCGCGGTCGGCGTTGAGCCACGGCCTGGACGTCGTGCTGGTCAGCGACGGCCACTCGCCGGCGGCCGACGGCGACCCGGAGGCGGGCCTCACCGCCGAGCAGGTCGTCGCGCGGCACAACCGGCTCCTCGGCACGGCCGTCCACCCCGGCGGCGCGGTGCGCCTGGTGCCGGCGGCGGAGGTCGTGTTCGAGCGCTGACCGCGCCGAAGGGCCGGTCCGGGGTGTCGGCCCGGACCGGCCCGGTGCTCGGATCAGCCGCTGACCGAGGCGGAGAAGTTGTTGACCGCCAGGCCGGTGCCGCCGTTCCACGGCTCGAAACCGGCTTGGATGCTGGTCAGGTACCAGGACGTGGTGATCGCGCCGCGGTTGCGGACGTCGTTGACGAAGTCGAGCACGTTGAACGACCACGACGTGATCGGCGACGGCGCGACGTAGGAGATCACGTTGTTGGCGCCGTTGCTGCCGCGCCAGACCTGCCAGCTGCGGCCACCGATGGTGGTGTTGCCGACCGCGCTGCCGATCGGCTGGATCGAGCCCTGGCGGTTGAACCAGATCATGATCTCCATCTGGTTGACCCCGTTCGTCTTGGGCGTCGGGTCGAGCCAGATGTCGTAGGAGGCGTTGTAGGTGCCGCCCACGTAGGTGTAGTTGATCGAGGACGAGGCGCTGCGGATCCGACTGACCTGCATGGGCAGGTTGCTGCCCGGCGAGCAGTTGGAGTAGTGGCAGCCGAGGAACACCGACGGGTACGACAGCGGTGCGCCGTTGGTCGGCGCCGAGCCCTGCTGCTGGGTGATCCGGAAACCGGTCGAGGTGACGTTGATGCACTGGGTGGCCGACGAGCCCCAGCGGTTGTTCTGGACCACGTAGCGGCCCTGGATGGTGGTCGATCCGTACTGCTCGCAGATCGTGGTGTCGGCCTGGGCCGGCCCGGCTGCGGCGACGACCGCGGACGCGGCCATCAGCCCGGCCAGCACGAAGGCGCGGACAGTGCTTCGCATGGAACTCCTTCCGAAGGGTCCACGACGGCGGGGAATCTCCTGGGAGCGCTCCCAGGGTAGCCCGGAACACCCTCGGACGCCTACGGCGCACCGGATCCGTTCCTAGTCGTACGTCGCCAGCACCAGGCAGAGCAGCGTGCCGTCGTCGTCCACGATCTCGTGACCCGTGAGGTTCTCGGCCGCCACGGGGAGGACGATCCCGTTGAGCCCGGTCTCCGGGTCCAGCACCACGTCCACCCAGTTGTCGGGCCGGTGGTGCGGCCCCTTGGCCAGGATGCGGTCCCGCGCGTCGGGGAAGAAGGAGGGCACGTCGTCCTCGAACGGGAGCGTGGCGCGCATGGCCTCGTCGCCCCACAGCACGGCGTAGTCCTCGATCAGGTGGATGTCGTCGTACCCGTCGTGGTCCCACTCCGCCGCCGCGATGCGCGCGGGCTCGGCCAGCGGGATCACGACCATGCTCGCGAAGTACCGGAACCGGTCGGGTTCCCAGTGGTCCGCGATCACGGTGTGCGAGCCCACGTAGACCGGGTGGGGGCCGGCTGGCAGCGCGTGGGTGAAGCCGGCCTCGGTGCGCCACGGCGTCTCCCAGGTCACCCGACCGTCCGCCACGACGAGGTCGCCCGCGTGGTCGAACCAGTCGGGCCGGACCGTGTCCGAGCGCTTCGTGTACTCGTCGGCCAAGCGCCACAACAGCTTCTGCACGTCCACGTGGTCGTGTCCTCCCGGTCGTCCGTCGTCCCGCGCCGTCGTCACGCGGTCAGCCGCCGCGTCGTGATGCCCGTGTCCGAACCGGTGATGACGACCAGTCCGCCGTCCGGCGTGCCGAGGGCGGTCAGCTTCACCGCCCGGCCGCCGGAGTGGATCGGCTCACCCAAGCGGCGGCCGGTCTCCGCGTCCCACCGCAGCACGAGCCCGTCGGGCCCGGCGCTGACGAGCACCGGGCGCCCGCCACCAGGCCGGGCCGCGACCAGCGCGGTCACCGAGTGGGTCGGCGTGTGCCCCGCCATGGGCTCGCCGACGGGCTGCCCGGTCTCCGCGTCCCACCGGCGCACGACACCCTTGCGGCCCCCGCCGGCGAGCAGCACGCGCCCGTCGTCCAGGACGACCGCGGCCACGGGCCCGCGAACGCCGTCCTCACCCGTGATCGGCTCGCCCACCAGCGCTCCGGTCTCGACGTCCCACCGCAGCACGGTCTTGTCGTAGGCGGCGCTGACCAAGAGCGTGCGGCCGTCGCGGAGGCGCACGGCGACCAGCGACCGCACGTGGCCGCTGTGGCCGGTGAGCGGTTCGCCGACGGGACGGCCCGTCCCGGCGTCCCAGAGGCGCACGGTGTGGTCCTGGGAGCCGCCCGCGACCAGGACGCGCCCGGCGTGCTCGAACGCGAGCACGCACGTCACGGTCTTGGTGTGCCCGGTGAGGGGCTCGCCCAGTTGACGGCCGGTGGTGAGGTCCCAGCGCCGCACCGCCAGGTCCTCTCCCCCGCTGACGAGCAGCGTGCCGAGGGCGGCCACCGACCACACCGGGGCGGTGTGCCCCACGAGCGGTTCGCCGACGGGTCGGCCGGTGTCCAGGTCCCAGCGGCACACCTCGGCGCCGCTCGCGCCGACGAGCAGCGACCCGCTGGTGGTCAGCGACCGCACGCCCCGGGGCGGGCCGGTCAGCCGGTCGCCGACGGCCTCGCCGGTGGCCGCGTCCCAGCGGCGCACGTCGCCGTCGTCGCCGCCGCTGAACAACGTCGTGCCGACGACGGCCAGCGACCGCACGGGACCGCGATGGCCGGTCAGGGGCTCCCCCACCGGGGTTCCGCCGTCCCACCGGTGCACCGAGCCGTCACGGCAGCAGGCCACGAGCAGCGTGCGGCCGTCGTCCACCACGACCGGGAGCAGCGACAGCACCGCGGCGGGGTGGCCGGTGAGCGGGTCGCCCGCCGGCTGCCCGGTCGCCACGTCCCACCGGCGCACGCTGCCGTCGTCGGAGGCGCTGAACAGCGTGGTGCCGACCACGGCCAGCGACCGCACCGGACCGGCGTGGCCCATCACCGGCTCGCCTTCGGGCCGGCCCGTCACCGCGTCCCAGTGCCACAGCGCGCCGTCCGCGTAACCGCCCACGACCAGCGTGCGGCCGTCGGGCAGCGCCGCGGCGGCCAGTGACCAGACCGAGGACGCGCGGCCGCGCAACGGGTCACCCACCGGCAGACCGGTCGTCACGTCCCACCGGCGCACGTCGCCGTCGTCGGAACCGCTGAACACCACCGTGCCGACGACGGCCAAGGCCCGCACCCACCCGGTCCGGGGCACTTCCGCCAAGGGCTGGCCGGTGGCCGCGTCCCACCGCACCACGCGGCCGTCCCCGAACCCGCCGACGACCAGTGCGCGTCCGTCCTCTGTGGACGCGGCGGCCAGCGACCACACCCAGGCCCGACCGTCGAGCGGGTCGTCCAGCGCCTGTCCGGTGACCGCGTCCCAGCGGCGCACACCGCCGTCGTGCGACCCGCTGACGAGCACCGCCCGCCCATCGGCCCGTCGGACGGCGGTGAGCGCGGTGATCGGCCCGCGGTGCGGCGAACCGATCGACGACGTGGACATGTGAGTGATCATCCACTATCTGGTGATCACCTTTCGGTCCCGGGTCAGGCGAGCCCTTGGGGGAACGCGAGGACGCGGTCCGGGTCGTAGCGGCGCGCGACGCGGCGCAGGCGTGGGAGGTTCCGGCCGTAGTAGGCGGTCGGCCAGTCCGGCATGTCGGGGTCGATGTAGTTGACGTAGCCGGTGTCGTGGCCGATGCCGTCGCGCAGGTCGGCCATGATGCGGCGCGCTTCGGCCTCGCCGACGCCGACCACGTCGACGTACGCCTGCGCGCTGGCGATGGCGCGGCGGTGCGGGAACGCGGTGGCGTCCGGCGGCACGCGCGCGATCGCGCCGCCGAACGTGTCGAACTGGGCCCGGCCCGTCCGCCGCCCCTCCAGCAGCGCCACCACCCGCGCCGGGTCGACCGGCCGGTGCAGCATCCTGGACGACGCCACGAACGGCGAGCCGTCGTCGGGCAGGCACGCGGGCAGGCAGCCGGCGAAGAACCGCATCGCGGTGCCGTAGTCCATCGGCAGGACCGTGCGGCTGGTCGGCGCGACCTTCGCGGCGAACCGGTCGAGGAGCCGGTCCAGCTCGGCCTCGGACCCGATCCAGCTGCCGATGACGTTGGCGGGCGGCGGGCTGCCGGCCCGGACGTTGCACGCCGACCACAGGCCGTCCGGGGTGTCGAGCATCCACTCCTGCCACGCGCCCAGCACGTCGGTCGCCGCACCCGCCGGGAACTCCAGGACGAACGCGGCCACGTCCGGCGCGGGCTCGGTGTCGAACGTGAACGACGTGACGACGCCGAAGTTGCCGCCGCCACCACCGCGCAGCGCCCAGAACAGGTCGGGCTCGACGTGGTCGTCGGTGCGGCGCGGCCGCCCGCCCGGCGTCACGATCCGCGCGGCGCGCAGGTGGTCGACGGTCAGGCCGTACTTGCGCCCGACGACGCTGATGCCGCCGCCCAGCGTGAGCCCGCCGATGCCGACGGTCGGGCACGACCCGGCGGGCAGCAACCGGCCGTTGCGAGCCAACTCGTCGTACAGGTCGATCATCCGCGTGCCCGCGCCGACCTCGGCCCGGCCGCGGCGGTCCACGCGGATCCGGCGCAGCGCGGACAGGTCGACGACGAGGCCGTTCTCGGGCACCGAGTAGCCGGCGTAGCTGTGCCCGCCGCTGCGGGCGGCGACCGGGATCCGCTCCCGGGCCGCGAAGTCGAGGCACCGCGCCACGTCGGACTCGTCGGCGCACAGCGCCACGGCCGCGGGCCTGCGGTGCGCGTACACCGTGTTGTACGGCCGGCGCACGGTGTCGTATACGTCGTCACCGGGCAGGACCAGCCTGCCGGTGAGCGCGCGGCGCAGCCGGTCCCAGTCGTTCTCCCACGCGCCGAGCGCGACGAGACCGGTGGCCTGGATGAAGGTTCTGCGACCGAAATCCATGAGCACTCCCCCCGACCCATGGTCCCCCTGTCGCCCCGTCCGCCACTCCGCCGAACGGGTTCGGTGTCAGGACGCGGCGGCGAGCAGGGTGCGCGCGGCGCGCAGCGCGTGGTCGCCCGCTCCGGTCGGGCCGTGGTGCGTGGCGACCACGGTCGCGCCTTCGACCAGCATCAGGAGCTGCCGCCCGAGGAGCGCGGGGTCGGCGGCCCCGGCGCGTTCGGCGATGCCGACGAGCGTGTCGAGGTACCGGTCCAGGTGGCGTGCGGTGAGGGCGCGCACCGGCTCGACGTGGTGCTGGGCGGCGGCGTTGAGCAGGGCGCAGCCGCGGAACTCCGGCTCGTCGAAGGTCCGCTGGAAGGCGTCGAACACGGCGGTGAGCTGGTCGGCGGGATCGGGCCCGGCGGCGGCCACGGCGTCGGCCAGCGCCCGCGTCACCCGGTCGCTGCGGGCCTCCAGCACGGCCCGCACCAGGCCGTCCTTGGTGCCGAAGTGCCGGTAGAGCGTTTCCTTGGACACGCCGAGCCGCGTGCACAGCTCGGCCACGCCGATGCCGTCGAGGCCGCGTTCGTAGAGCACGGGGGTGGCCGCGTCGAGGATCGCGGCACGGGTGCGCCCCGGGTCGATCGTGGAGCCCTTGGCCACCGGCATGACTTAGATGGTACCGATCGGTTCGATCCACTGCTAGCGTGCCGGATGGTACCGATCGGTTCGATCTACGGGGGCGCGATGTGGCAGGCGGCTCGGCTCGCGCTCGGCACGGCGTCCGCGCTCGGGCTCGCCCGGTTCGCCTACGGGCTGCTCGTGCCCGCGATGCGCGACGACCTGGGCTGGACGTTGACCGAGGCCGGTGCGATGAGCACCGCCAACGGGCTCGGTTACCTGCTCGGCGCGTTGGTGACCGCGGCGGTCGTCCGCGGCTGGGGCGTCACGGCCGCCTTCCGCGGTGGCCTGGTCGGCACGGCGGTCGCGTTGGCCGCCACGGCGCTCTCCGCCGATTTCGCGGTGCTGCTGGTGGTGCGCGCGGCGGCCGGTGCGGCGGGTGCGGTGGTGTTCATCGCCGGCGGGGTGATCGCCTCGCGCATCGCCACCCGGGTCGGGTCCGGCACGCCGATCACGGTGTACTTCGCGGGCACGGGACTGGGCATCGCGTTCGGCGGCGTGACGATCCCGTTGCTGGGCAGCGGTTGGCGGGTCGCCTGGGTGGTCCTGGCCGTGGCCGCCGTCGCGGCGGCGCTGGTCGCCTGGACCGCGGCACGTGCCGGCGGTGAGGCCCCGGCCGCGACGTCCGGCCGACCGCGGTTGCGCCCCCTCTGGCGGATCGCGGTGGCGTACACGCTGTTCGCGCTCGGCTACATCACCTACATCACGTTCCTCTCGGCCTACCTCGTCGAGCGCGACGCGCCGACCTGGCAGGTGGTGCTGACGTGGGTGGCGCTCGGTCTGGCGGTGGTGGCGGCGCCCGCCCTGTGGAGCCGGCCGATCGCGAACTGGCCGGGCTCCCGGGCGCCGGCCGCGTTGCTGGGCGTGCTGGGCGGTGGCGCGGCCCTGGCGTTGGTGGCGCCGACGCCGACGGTGATCCTCGGCTCCGCCCTCGTCTACGGCGCGACGTTCATGGGCGTGCCCGCCGCCGTCACCGCGATCGTCCGCGACGCCGTGCCGACCGCCGACCTCACGGCGACGCTGGCCGCGTTCACCACGCTGTTCGCGGCCGGTCAGACCGCCGGGCCCTGGCTGGCCGGGGTCGTCGCCGACCGCACCTCGACCGACGCGACCCTGGCGTGGACCGCGGTCCTGTGCGCGGCGGCGGCCGTGATCGTGGTCAGTCCACGGCGGCGGCGAACCGCGCGGCGAGCGCCTCGACCGCGGCCCGCAGTTCCGGCCCGCCCTCGACGCGGAAGTTGACCGGCACGGTCGCCAGCCACTCCTGCGCGTACATGGCGGGGTTGCTCGTGCTGCCGACGAGGACGCACCCGTCGCCCAGCGGTTCGAGGCGGCCCATCGGTGGCCTGATCCACGGCGCCACCTGCTCCGGCGGCGCGTGGAACACCACGCGGGTCGGGAACTCCCAGCCGGTGCCCAGGTTCTCCTCCACCACCGCCACCGGGTCGAGGTCGGCCGGCGGCTCGAACCCGTGCTCGGTCTCCCGGACCGCCCGGACCCGGTCGATCCGGTAGGTGCGGAGCGCGTCCGCGCGGTGGGAGTGGCACAACAGGTACCACCGCCCGTGCCGGACGACGACCGCCCACGGGTCCACCTCGGAGTCCCACTCGCTGCCCGTGTCCGGGCGGTACGTGACCACCACGCGACGCCGGGCCGCGATGGCCGCGACGAGCGCGCTGGTCGTGGCGGGGTCCGGGCGGGCCGAGTTCCGGTCGGGCGCGGCCGACGCGTGCTCGCGCAGCGCCGCCGCCTGCTTGCCGACGTGCTCGGGCAGCGCCCGCACGACCTTGCCCAGGGCGCTGTCCACCAGGTCGTCGGCCGGGTTGTCGAGCACCGCCATGACCAGGACGAGCGCCTCGGGCTCGGTGAACACGACCGGTGGCAGCCGCGTGCCGCGCCCGAGCCGGTACCCGCCGTAGGGGCCCCGGGTCGACTCCACGGGGATGCCCGCCTCACGGAGGATCCCGACGTACCGGCGCACCGCCCGTTCCGTGACGCCCAGCCCCGCGGCGAGCTCGCCCGCCGTCACGCCGGGGCGCGCCTGGAGGATCTCCATGGCGCGCAGGGCCTTCGCGGTGGGGCTGAGTTCGGTCGGCACACCTGGACCTTAGACGTGAACCGGACGCGGGCCGTCCGGAACGCGATCCGGCCTCACTGCTGGGTCGACGCCATGAGCAGGCCCATCTCGTAGATGAACAGGGCGCCGAGGTAGAACGGCACGGACAGCAGCAGCACCGCCCAGAACGGCGGCCGCACGCGTCGGGTCAGCAGCCACGCCAGCACCGACGAGAGCACCAGCGGCACCGGCAGGTGGACGGTCACGTAGTCCAGGAGCACCGGGCCGAAGGAGACCGGTTCGCCGGTCTGGACGAAGACCGTCAGCACCACGAACACGACGAGGCCCGTCACCAGGTGCGCCAGGAAGTACGGGACGATCGACGCCTTCGGCGCAGCCGCCGCCGGCGCGCCCTGGCCGCGGGCGTTCGGATTCGGGTTCATGTCCCGGCCCCCTGACGTCGTGGAGCCCGGATCATACGTTCGCGCCCGAACCGGATTCGACGTCAGGCAGAATGTCGCCGTCACGAACCGACTGGAGGACGCCATGGCCGCTCCGGGCCTCGACCGGCCGCCGACGAGGCTGGAGGTCGTCCGGGCCGAGACGGCGCACGTCCTCGGGGCGAGGGCCGCCGGGCGGATCGAGTCGTTCCCCGACGGGGTCCTCTACGTCCGGGCCGGCGAGCTGCGCCGGCTGCTGGCCTGGCTCGTCGACTTCGTGGTGTTCCTGCTCGCGGTCGGCGTCGGCCTGGTCGTGCTCAGCGTGCCGTACGCGTCCGGGAGGATCGACGACGGTCAGCTCGCCCTCGCCGCCATCGCGCTGCTGCTCGTGGTGCCCCCGCTGTACGGCCTGTGCTACGGCAACGGCCGCGCGCTCGGCGCCGTGCTCACCGGCACCCGACTCGTGCGACTGGCCGACGGCGGCCGGATCGGGCTGAAGGCGCCGTGGGCGATGACGGTCCGGACCGTGCTGCTGCCGCTGGTCATCGTCTCGATCTTCGTCGGCGCGGCGGCCGGCGGCGGACCGCCCGGATCACCGGTCCGGACCAGCATCGACGGCCGGAGCACCCGCCGGCTCCACGCGGCGGGCTTCCGCTCCCTCGCCGACCAGCGGCCGCGCTGAGCCCACGCACGGCCGTCGACGCGCCTCGGACGGGGCACGCCGACGGCGGTGCGATCACGGCAGGTAGCCGAAGCCGGGCTTCGTGACCAGGTCGACCAACTGCCGCTCGGTGAACGGCACGCTGTCGCGAGTGGTCGGCCGGGTGTACGGCGAGCCGTGGTCCATCACCGTGGTCTGGTTGGTGACGGTGACCTCCACGACGGTGCCGTCCGGGAAGCGCGCTTCCGCCGACACCCGCCCCGGCAGGCCGGTGCGGAGGTCGCGCGCGACCTCCACCTCGACACCGTCGACGGACTTCACGGCCGGCTGGTCGAAGAACGGGCCGTTCATCGCGGTGAAGCGCACGCAGCCGCTCTCCACCGTGCAGTTCTCCGGCGCGGTGGCCGACCGCACGTAGAGCGCCAACGTCACGCTGCCCTCGGCGTCGGAGAACACGGCCGAGGCCAGGTAGCCGCCCGAGGTGTCCGGCCCGTGGGCGCTGAAGCGCAGCGGCGGCTCGTTCCGCTCCGAGACCACCGGGAGGATCTCGAAGCCGTCGGGGACGACGTCCGCCGCGGCCAGCCTCGCGGTCAGCTCGGCGGCGTGCCCGGGCGTGGTCGGCGCCGGGGGCACGTCGGTCGGCGTGGTCGTGAGCACAGGGCCCGACGCCGACTCCACAGTGGACCGATCGGTCACGGCGAAGAGCACGCTCGCCCCGATCGCCAGCACGACACCGACGGACAGCACACCGGCCACCGCCCGCCGTTGCGCCACCGCCTTGCGCGCCGACGTCAACACCTCTTCCGGCGAGTGCCGGGGCCCGGTGTCGCCTGCCAGCACCGGCGCGAGCATCCGCCGCACCTCGTCCACGTCGTTCATCACGCCACTCCTCCCTTGTCCAAGGTGCTGCCCAGCTCGCGGCGCAACGCCGCGAGGCCTTTGGCGCACTGGCTCTTGACCGTCCCCTCGCTGCACGCGAGCACCTTCGCCACCTGCGAGACCGACTGGTCCTCCCAGTACCGCAGCACGACGGCCGCGCGTTGCCCCGGTGGCAACGCCGCCAGCGCGCGCTGCACGTCGATGCCGCTCTCGTGCTCGACCTCGTCGGCGGGCAGGTCCGGCGGCTCCGCCACCGGCTTCTCCGAGCCCTTCAGCGGCCGCCGGTGGTCGATCACGGTGCGCACGAGCACCGTGCGCCAGTACGCGTCGACGGAGTCGGCCCGCCGCACGCGTGACCACGAGCGGTACAGCTTGAGCAACGTGGCCTGCGCCAGGTCCTCCGCCAGGTGCCAGTCGGCGCACAGCAGGAACGCCGTCCGCCGCACGTGGCGGTGCTTCGCGCGCACGAACTCGACGAACTCGGCGTCTTTGTCCTTCACCCGTCCACCCCCTCTCCCAGGACGACGAGACGGCGTCGGCGTTCGGTTGCCCTCGACCCGTTCGGCGGGACCGGGCCACGCGAATGGTCGTGCCGGTCCGACGGCCGGCGGTGGGACGATCGACTGGCCGCCGCCGCTGTCGTCGAAGGGGGTTTCGTGATGAGCTCCGGGGTCCTGACCGCCATCGCCGCCCTCGCGCCGCGGTTGACCGCTGCCGCCGCGCGGGCCGAGGAGGAGCGCCAGGTCTCCGGCGACACCGTGGCGGCCATGCGGGACGCGGGCACGTTCCGCGTCACGCGGCCCGCGCGGTACGGCGGCGGGGAGGGATCGATCCGCACGCACCTGGACGTGTCGGCGGCGGTGGCCGAGCTCGACGGTGGCGCGGGCTGGTGCACGGCGCTGTGGAACGGCAGCAACTGGATCACCTCCCTGTTCCCCGAGCAGGCTCAGGACGACGTGTGGGGCGCCGATCCCGAAGCCCTGGTCGCCGGGACGCTGATGCCGAGCGGGCCGGTCGAGCGCGTGGCGGGCGGCTACCGGCTCAGCGGCGAGTGGACCTACGCCTCCGGCATCGGGCACGCGTCGTGGGGGCTGGCGGCGGCCGTGCTGGACGGCAACCTGGCGTGGACGCTGGTGCCCCGCGAGGACTTCGAGGTCGTGGACGAGTGGCACGTGGCCGGGATGAGGTCCACCGGCAGCAACCGGTTCGTGGTGCGGGACGCGTTCGTGCCCGACCACCGCGTGCTGCGGCTGGAGCGGATGGTGACGGGCGCCAACGTCGCGCCCGACACCCCCGTCGCCTACCGCGCCGCGTTCGTGCCGTCGCTCGTGACGATGATCAGCGGCCCGTTGGTCGGGCTGGGCCGTGCGGCCCTGGCGCACGTCATCGCCGCCGCGGCGGACAAGGGCATCGCCTACACCGGCTTCGACCGGCAACGCGACTCGGCCGCGTTCCAGCTCCTCGTCGCCGAGGCCGCCTCGGCGGTGGACAGCGCCGAGCTGCACGCCTACCGCGCCGCCGACCTCCTCGACCGGTACGCCGCCGAGGCCGAGTACCCCTCCGAACTGCTCCGCGCCCGGTGCCGCGCCGACTCCTCCGTGGCCGTCCGCCACGTGACCCGCGCCTTGGAAACGCTGCTGTACGCGCACGGTTCGCGCGGCTTCGCCGACTCCAGCCCGTTGCAGCGGATGTGGCGTGACGCGAACGTGGCCGCGCGCCACGGCATGCTCCTCCCCCAGGTGAACCTGGAGATCTACGGCGCGACCCTGGTGGGCGCGGAGACCACCATCAGCCCGTTCGTGTGATCAGAGGACTCGGATCACGTGCTTCCCGCGCACCCCGCCTGCTTCCAGCGCACGGTGGGCCTCGGCGATCCCGGCCACCGGGTGGACGGCCTCGACCACGGGTCGGACCGCGCCGCCCTCGACGAGCGCCGTGAGGTCGGCGAACAGGTCGGTCCCGGGGTTGCCGCTGAAGAAGCGGACGCGGCGCGGGCCGAACACCGCGGACGCGAGGAGGTAGCCGACGTCGGCGGCGGAGCGGAACGCGATGCCGACCATGCGGCCACCGGGCCCGAGCAGGCGGCGGTACGCGCGCGGCGTGCCACCGTACGTGTCGAGGACGACGTCGAAGCGGCCGAGGTCGGCGGGATCGGTGCGGTAGTCGATCGCCTCGTCCGCGCCCAGTTCGCGGACGAAGTCGAAGGCGCCCTTGCCCGCCAGGGCGGTGACGTGCGCGCCGTAGGCCTTGCCCACCTGCACCGCGACGCTGCCCACTCCCCCGCTCGCGCCGCGCACGAGGAGGCGTTCGCCCCGGCGCAGCTTCGCCTTGTCGCGCAGGGCGGTGATGGCGGTCGTGCCGACGCCCGGCAACGCGGCGGCCTGGACCAGGTCGAGGCCGGCGGGGCTGGGCGCGAGTTGGCGCGGGCGCACGGCGACGTACTCGGCCACGCTGCCGAACCGGCCACGCGGCAGGCCGCCCCACACGTGCGCGCCCGGCGCGAAGCCGGGCCCGGACACGACCTCGCCCGCGAAGTCGATGCCGACCCGCTTGGGGAACTTCGGGCCGAGCAGGACCTTGAGCTTGCCGGACCGGCCCATCAGCTCGCCACCGTTGACGCTGGCCGCGTGGACCCGCACCAGCACGTGCCCCGGTGGGACCTCCGGGTCGGGCACGACGCCCTCGTACAGGACCTCCGGCGGCCCGTACCGGTCGAACAGCGCTGCGCGCATTCCTCACCCCTCACAGAAGTGGAAGACACCCTCCACTTCGACGCTACCACGACAAACGGAAGGCACCTTCCATTTCAGGTAAAGTGAGAGACGTGCCAGGGAGGACGACTCAGTTGCGCGTGGACGCCAGGCAGAACCGCGAACGCATCGTCGCCTCGGCGAGGGAGACCTTCGCCGCCGACGGCCTGGACGTGTCGATGACCGAGATCGCCCGCCGGGCCGGGGTCGGCGTCGCCACCCTCTACCGCCGCTTCCCGACCAAGGAGGAACTGGTCAGGGAGGTGTTCGCGGAGCAGTTGGAGGCGTGCACGAGCGAGGTCAGCCGGGCGGCGGAGGACCCCGACGCGTGGCGCGGCTTCTGCCGCGTGGTGGAGAAGCTGTGCGAGATGCAGGCCAGGGACCGGGGGTTCAGCGCGGCGTTCCTGACCGCGTTCCCCGACACCGTGCCGGTCGACGAGCTGCGCACGCGGGCCGAGGAGGCGTTCGCCGGGCTGGTGGCCCGCGCCAAGGCGACCGGCAGGCTGCGACCCGACTTCACCCTCGACGACCTGACGCTCGTGCTGATGGCCAACAACGGCCTGGTCACCGAGTCGGTGGACGCGACGGTGGCCGCCTCGCGCCGCCTGGTCGCCTACTTCCTCCAGTCGTTCCAGGCCCGCGACCCGCTGCCGCCGCCGGTGCGCCTCGGCCTGCGCGACGCGCTCGGGTGACGAAACGACCGTCCGAGCCGGGCCCGCCGCGCGAGTTCCACGCGCTCGACGACGCCCTGGGCCTGCTGGACGAGACGGCTGACGCCGCGGACCGCTAACCCTGTTCCTGCTCGACCCGCCGGTTCCACTCGCCCTTGGACGACTGCCAGCCGTCCTCGTCCGCGCCGAGCCTCCAGTAGCCGGAGATCGACATCTGCTCGCGCGGGACGCCCCGCTCCACCTTCAGGTGGCCGCGCAGGTCCTTGACCATGTTCGCCTCGCCGTGCACGAACACCTGGACCACGCCCTCGGGGAACGTCGAGGCCTTCACCGCGTCCACGACGAGTCGTCCGCGCGGACCGCCGTCGCGGTGCAGCCACCGCAGGTCCACCCGACCCGCCGACCGCACGGGCTGCTCGTCGTCGGGCCCGTCGACCTCGACGAACACCTCCGCCCGGGCGCCGGCGGGCAACGCCTCCAGCGCCGCCGCGATGGCGGGCCACGCGCTCTCGTCGCCGGCCATCAGGTGCCAGGCGACGTCCAGGTCGGGCGCGTACCCGCCGCCGGGACCGGCGAAGTGCAGCACGTCACCCGGCTGTGCCTTCGCCGCCCACGGACCGGCGACGCCGACGTCACCATGCGTGACGAAGTCGATCCACAACTCGCCGGCGTCCGCGTCCCACTTGCGCACGGTGTACGTGCGGGTGCGTGGCCACTGGTCGCGGGGCATGGTCGCGCGGATCGCGGCGAGGTCGAACGGCTCGGGGTAGAGCACGTCCTCCAGCGGGAACGCGAGCTTGACGTAGCTGTCGGTGTACGGCCCGACGGCGAAGTCCGCGAGTCCTTCACCGCCGAGGACCACGCGGACCATCCGCGGCGCGATCCACTCGGTGCGCACCACGCGCCCGCTCCTGGCACGGGACCGTTCAGCCATGTCGCGTACTCCTCGGTGATTCCAACGGCGCAACCCGCCTTCACCGTACGTGCCGGTCCACCGCGACCGACGGAGGCCGCCACCAAGCAGGGCTCCACCGGCACCACCACGACCGTCGACGTGAACGCGCCGGGGCCGCACCGGCCACCACGTGAACTACCGGGGGGTGCCGGCCACCACGTGATCTGCACGGTGTGGCAGGCCAGGCCACCTGCACCGGTCGTACTACTTCTGCAGCGACGTCACGTTCGGGTGACCCGGCGAGCGGGGGTCGGCGCCGGACCGGCCCCCGCTCCACCCGCGGGTCGTTCGGCACGAGGCCGGGCGGTCGGACTCCCGGCCTGGGCCGTGGCACGTCGGGCGGTCGGCTTGCCGCAGCGGGCGGTGGGACGCCGGACGTCCCACCGCCCGAGCGGTCAGCGCACGCTCCACTCCTGCGCGAGCTTGGCGGCCAGGCCGAGGTTCGCCGCGGCGGCGTCCTCGGTCCGTCGCCCGTACCCGCACGCGGCCGCGACGCCGGCCACCGGCATGCCCAGCGCGTCCACGGTGAGCCGCAGCGCTTCGCGGGTCTCCTCGGGGTGGTCCTCGGCCACGACCCCCGCGATGACCTCCACCCCGCGCCGCAGGTGCCGCAGCTCGTCGTAGAACGCGGGGTCGGTGGGCGGCGGGTTGGCGGCACTGGCCACGGGCAGGTGCACGGTCGGCATCGGCACCCCCTGCCCGGCCAGCACGTCGGCCAGCGCGTTGAGGAACCGCACCGCCGGCCGCAGGTCGGTCGGCGTGAACACCGGCACGTGCTCCAGGTCGCCGTAGCACAGGTGCAGCACCCACCGGGTGCGCGGCGCGGCGCCCAGCACGCCGGCCACCTGCCCGGCGAGCTGGGCGGTCAGCTCCGGCCACGCGGCCGGCGGGGTGAGGTGGTAGGCCACCAGCACGGCGGGCGTCTCCAGCTGGAGCTGCAGCCGGTCGCCCCACCGGGCGACCAGTTCGGTCACCTCGTGCACCACCGCGACCTGCATGGTCGGCAGCCACTCGTGGGCGGCGTCGATCGAGCCGAACGCGAACACCGCCAGGTCGAGCGCGTTGGGGATGCCCACCTGCACGCGCAGCTCTTCACCGTTCCCGGTGACGTGCAAGCGGTCCAGCGCCGCGAACGCCGCGTCCGCCTGCGCGACGCGGGACAGGCCGATCTCCTCCGCGCACAGCTTCTGACCGGCCCGGACGCGGTAGTACGGCATGTCGTCGTAGCCGCGGCTCTCACCGCCGCGCACCTGTTCGAGGGACGGCACGGAGGACATGTGGTGGGTGAGCCAGTCGACGATCCAGCGCGGATCGCGGTCGGACGGCAGGGCGGTGAGCTCGGCGCCGCCCCGGTGCCGCAGGAACCAGTCCATGGCGGTGGCGGGGTCGTCGCACAGGGGACGCGGCAGTGAGCCGACGAGGTGGACGGGGATCGGGTGGTGGTCGTGCTCTCGATCGTGGGATTTCGTAGGTGCTTGTGCGGTCATGAGTGGAGTTCTGCTTTCGAACGACAGAGCGTGAATAACCCGGGAGTGCCGCAGGATCTCCGCGCCTGACTTCCCGGCCTCCGCTCATCGTGACCGCGCCGACCATGCATGTCCACTTAGGATGATCAACAAAATCCGACCGTGCACATCATCCACGCGATAGTGTGACTTTGCCACCGGCAATGGAATTCTGAGTGAGCACAAAACAAGAGGGACGATCACGATTGCCGGCGCGCGTCCGCGATGACGGCGACGCCTTCGGCGATGTCGGTCGGCGTGCTCGCGCCGTAGCCGAGCACCAGTCCGGGCGGCCCGGGCCGTTGCCCGTGCCACGACAACGGCTGCGTCTTCACCCCTCGGGCGAGAACTGCCGCGGCGAGGTCGGTGTCCGACACGTCGTCGTCGAAGGTCACCAGCAGGTGCAACCCCGCCGCGGCGCCGTGCACGACCGCATCGGGCAGGTGCCGGTCGATCGCCGCGATCATCGCGTCGCGCCTGCGGCGGTGGCGTCGGCGGACGAACCGCAGGTGCCGTTCCAGTTCCCCGGAGGCCATCATGGCGGCCAGGACGAGTTGGGGCAGCGCCGCATTGCCGAGATCGGCGTACCGCTTCGCTTCGATCACACTGTTTTGATTCGCACCGGGCACGAGCAACCACCCGACGCGCAATGCGGGAGCGAGCACTTTGGACACACTTCCGGCGTAACAAACACGTTCGGGGAGCATTGCTCGCAACGCGGGCACGGGCGGCCGGTCATAACGGTGTTCCGCGTCGTAATCGTCCTCGATGACAAGACCGCCGGCCTCGGCCCACCGCATCAGTTCACGTCGACGCGCGCCGCCGAGCACCACTCCGGTCGGGAACTGGTGCGCCGGCGTCAGCAGGACGGCCGGCGCTCCCCCGGCGCGCAACTCGTCCACCCGGATGCCCTCGCCGTCCACCGGCACGGGTGGTGTGTCGAGGTCCCAGTTGCGCAGGTGCTGTCGCGCGCCGAGCGACCCCGGATCCTCCACGGCGATCTCGGTCACGCCGTCGCGGCGCAGCACCCGGGCGAGCAGCCCGAGCGCTTGGGCGACGCCGGCGACGATCACCACCTCGTCCGGGTCCACGCGGACGCCCCGGTAGCGGGCGAGCCAGTGCGCGACCTCGTGCCGCAACGCCGGCGTGCCGCGCGGGTCGCCGTAGCCGAAGTCCGACGCCGACAAGGTGCGGAGCACGGCACGTTCGGCGCGCAGCCAGGCGGCACGCGGGAACGCGGTCAGGTCCGGCACACCGGGCGACAGGTCGATCCGCGCGGGGACACCGCGCAGGGCATCGAACGCGTCCGCGCCGGGCGGCCGTGCGAACACACCGCCGTCGATCGGCCGACCCACCACCGCACCACTGCCAACCGGCCGACCTACCACACCGCCGCCGTAAACCGGCCGACCCGCCACCCCACCGCCGTCGACCAGCCGGACGCCGCCCGCGACCGGCGACCTGGCCGGCACTCCCCCGGCACCCGACCCACCCGCGCCCCGCACTCCACCAGCGCCCGCCTCGCCTTCGCCCCGCACTCCCCCGATGTCCGACCGGCCCGCACCCGATTGCCGCGCGTCCCCTCCCCCAGCGCCCCGCACACCACCCACAGCCCGCGCACCACCCACAGCCCGCGCACCACCCACCCGAGGCGAGACCGCGTGGGGCGCGGCCACCACCACGGTGCCCGCCCGGCCCCGTCCGCTGACGTGGCCGTCCTCGGCGAGCCGTTGGTACGCCTCGGTGACCACCCCGCGCGAGACCCGCAACTCGCCCGCCAGCACCCGGGTCGCGGGCAGCCGACTCCCGACCGGCAGCCGTCCGTCCGCGATCGCCTCCCGGAGCCGCCGGGCCAGCCAGTCGGCCCGCCCTCCCACCGGCGCGTCGCCGATGTCGAGTTGCAGGAAGTCCGATCCCGTCGTTATGGACCTGTCGACCTGACCTGGATTGGACCTGTTCACCGGACCAGTCTGTCACCAGGGTGGACGCCATGATCCGCTCCACGACCGGGCGCGCCCGGTGACCGCCGACTTCCTGCTGACGTCCCTCGTCATCGTCGCCACACCCGGCACCGGCGTGCTCTACACGACCTCGGCCGGCCTCACCGGTGGCGTGCGCGCCGCCGCCGTGGCCGCGGTGGGCTGCACGTTGGGCATCGTGCCGCACGTGCTGGCCGCGCTCACCGGGCTGGCCGCGCTGCTCAACACCAGCACGTCCGCGTTCCAGGTCCTCAAGTACCTCGGCGTCGCCTACCTCTTCTACCTGGCGTGGAGCACGATCCGCGACAAGACCGCGCTTGCCGTCGACCCCGCCGCACCGCACCGCTCGGCGGCACGGGTGATCGCGTCCGGCGTCATGGTGAACCTGCTCAACCCGAAGCTGACGATCTTCTTCTTCGCGTTCCTGCCGCAGTTCGTGCGCCCGGACGAACCGGCCGCCGTCCCGCGCATGGTCGAGCTGAGCACGGCGTTCATGGCGCTCACGTTCGTGGTGTTCGTCGGCTACGGCTGGTCCGCCGCCGCCGTCCGCGACCACATCATCCGCCGCCCCCGCGTGCAGACGTGGATCCGGCGGGGCTTCGCGGGCGCCTTCGTCGCGCTCGGCGCCATGCTCGCGTTCACGTGACCCGCGGGCCTGCACGCGGGGCTCCTGCCGGACTACTAGGCTCCCCGCATGGCCAGGTACTTCGACGTGCACCCGGTGAACCCGCAGCGGAGGTCCATCGACCAGGCGGTGGAGCTGATCAAGTCCGACGGCCTGGTCGCCTACCCGACCGACTCCTGCTACGCGCTCGGCTGCCGGCTCGGCAACAAGGCGGGCCTGGACCGGATCCGGCAGATCCGGCACCTGGACGACCGGCACCACTTCACGCTCATGTGCCGCGACTTCTCCCAGCTCGGGCAGTTCGTGCACGTGGACAACGCGGTCTTCCGGGCGATCAAGGCGGCGACGCCGGGCAGCTACACGTTCATCCTCCCGGCGACCACCGAGGTGCCGCGCCGGCTGATGCACGCGAAGAAGAAGACGGTGGGCGCCCGCATCCCCGACCACCCGGTCGCGCAGGCCCTGCTGGACCAGCTCGGCGAACCGCTGCTGTCCAGCACGCTCCTGCTGCCCGACCAGGAGGAACCGCTGGTCCACGGCTGGGACATCAAGGAACGGCTGGACCACGTGGTCGACGCCGTGCTGGACGCGGGCGACTGCGGCACCGTGCCGACCACCGTCGTCGACTTCTCCCAGGGCGAGCCCGAGATCATCCGGCACGGCGCGGGCGATCCCTCCCGCTTCGAATAGGACCCGCGAACGGACCAGGACTTTTGCGCCGGTCAGAGGTATGGGAGCGTTCCCAGAACGGATAGCTTCCTGCTGCCCCCTCAGCGCAGAAGGAGCTACCCGTGCGGAAAAGGTTGTCCACGGCGGTCCTCGCCGTCCTGCTGTCGGTCGTCGCCCTGCCCGTCGCGGACGCCGCCGGCCCCGGTCAGGCCGACCACCGGCTGAAGTCCTGCGCCCGCGCCGACCTGCTGTTCTGCGAGGACTTCCAGCACGTGCCGACCGGCGCGGGCACCAGCCTCAAGTGGGGCGTGGACACCCGCAACGGCTCGCTGGAGGTCGAACGCGACCGGCGCGGCCAGAAGGTGCTGCACGTGCGGGCCGAGGGCAACGGCCGGGCGTTCCTCAAGGTCGACGACTTCGCCGCGCCGGGCAACAGCTTCTACGGCCGGGTCCGGGTCCGCGTCGAGGCGTTCCCGGACGCGCCGGACTGGGCGCACTACACGTTGATCGAGGCCACGGGTGACGGCCCGGAGGTCGTGCGCCCGCTGGGCGGGCAGTACGTGCCCACGCTGGACAAGGCGTTGTGGGGCGTCGGCGCGGACGGCGGCCCGACCGGCGACTGGACGAACTGGCGCGAGTCGGCGCCGTCGAAGGCAGGCGTCTGGCAGTGCGTCGAGTGGCGGATGGACGCCTCCGACAACCGGATCACGCTGTGGTTCGACGGCAAGCCGAACCCGGACCTGACCGTCTCGACCCGCGAGCACGGCGGCAACCAGGTCGACTTCCTGTTCCCGAGGTTCGACACGGTCAAGCTGGGCTGGCAGCTCTACCAGCCCAACGAGGGCAGCTACGACATCTGGTTGGACGACATCGCGCTGGGCGCCGACCGCATCGGCTGCTAGCGGACCCGGGCCCGAGTTCGCGGCCTGCCCGGGACACCGGGCAGGCCGCGTCGGTCACGGGACGGGGACGGTCGCGGGTCAGGCGGGCACCGGCACGAGCCGCCAGTGCTGCTTCGCGCCGCCCCAGCAGTCCCAGACCATCGTCCGCGCGTGGACGTGGTCGCCGCCGCCCTCGATGTCCAGGCACCGCTGGGTCAGCTGGTTCCTGATCTCGACGTAGCCACCGCCGACGTCCACGAACCGCCAGTGCTGCTTGGCCCCGCCCCAGCAGGCCCACTGCATCCCGACACCGCCCTGGTCCATTCCCGACCCGGCGATGTCGAGGCACCGCTGGCTGTTGAGCGGGTGGAGTTCGTAGTAGCCGTTGCCGACGTAGAACAGCCGCCACTTCTGGTTGGCGCCGCCCCAGCAGTCGGCGACCTCGACGGGCACACCGTCGCCGTTGCCCGCGGCCAGCACGTCCACGCACCTCTGGTTGAGCTGAGATCTGATCTCGAAGTACTGGTCGTCGGCGGCCATCACCGACCGGTCGGGCGCGGCGTTCGCCGAGGCCGGGCTCACGCCCCACGACACCGCCAGCGCGAGCACGACGATGCCGAAGCGACGCAGGAATTTCACCATTTCCCTTCACCACTTTCCTGAGGGGATTTCTCCGTGATGAATCGTGGCCGTCGCGGTCGCCGTTCGACCAGCGCCCAATCCGACCCACGCGCGCATGGGTGAGTTCACCCATCGCCGCTACGGCCAAGGGCGGACGAAAACCAGGCGCGGCACGGGTCATCACGCTGCTAACGTCGCCGCCATGTCCTCGTCGTGCCCGGTCATGGCGCCCCGCCACGCGGGGCGGCCGACGCTGCACGGATGACGAGTCCGAGGCCCCCGTCCCAGGGGGTCTCCGCCGGCCGCGAACCCCCGCACCAGGAGGTTCCGATGTCGCGCTACTACGTGACCACCGCCATCCCGTACGTCAACTCGCGTCCGCACCTGGGTTTCGCGCTGGAGATCGTGCAGGCCGACGTGCTGGCCCGGCACCACCGCCTGCGCGGCGACCGGGTGCGGTTCCTGACCGGCACCGACGACAACTCGCTGAAGAACGTGCTGGCCGCGCAGGCGGAAGGCGTGCCGACCGGCGAGCTGGTCGACCGGAACTCGGCGGCGTTCGCGGCGTTGCGCGACCCGTTGGCGTTGTCGTTCACCGACTTCATCCGCACCAGCCGGGACGCCAGGCACCGCGCCGGCGTCGAACGGCTGTGGCGGGCGTGCGCGCACGACCTCTACCGACACCACTACGAGGGCCTGTACTGCGTGGGCTGCGAGCAGTTCTACACCTCCGCCGAACTGGTGGCAGGCAAGTGCCCGGAGCACGAGGTCGAGCCGCAGCCGGTGGCCGAGGAGAACTGGTTCTTCCGGCTCTCCCGCCACGCCGACCGGCTCCGCGACCTGATCGTCGACGGCACGGTCCGGATCGAGCCCGCCGTGCGCCGCAACGAGGTGCTGGCGTTCATCGCCGCCGGCCTGCGCGACTTCTCGGTCTCCCGCTCACGCGCCCGCGCGCACGGGTGGGGCATCACCGTGCCGGGCGATCCCGACCAGGTCGTCTACGTGTGGTGGGATGCCCTGGGCAACTACATCACCAGCCTGGGTTACGGCGCGGACGGCTCGAACTACCGCCGCTGGTGGGTGGAGGGCGACCGGCGCGTGCACGTGATCGGCAAGGGCGTGGTCCGCTTCCACGCCGTGTACTGGCTGGCCATGCTGCTGTCGGCGGGCGAGCCGCTGCCGACCGACATCCTGGTGCACGACTACCTCACCACCGACGGCCGCAAGATCAGCAAGTCGGCGGGCGCGGTGGTCGACCCGGTGGCGTTGGCGGACCGGTACGGCTCGGACGCGGTGCGGTGGTGGCTGCTGCGCGACGTGCCCCGCGTCGGCGACGCGGACTTCACCGAGGCGCGCCTGGTCGCCCGCGCGAACGAGGACCTGGCCAACGGTCTCGGCAACCTGGTCAACCGCGTCACGGTCATGGTCCACCGCTACCGCGAGGGCCGACCGCCCGCGGCCGCACCGGATCCGGCCGCCGAGCCGTTGGCGGCGGCGTGCCGGGACGCGCCGGACCTCGTGCACGCCGCCGTGTCCGACTTCGACTTCAGGCGGGCGACGGCGGCGGTGTGGCGGATCGTGGAAGAGGCCAACCGGTACGTCGAACGGGTGCGACCGTGGGACCTGGCCCGTGCCGAGCGCGGCGGTGACGCCGAGGCGGGCGGGCGCCTGGACGCGGCCATCACGGCGCTGCTGGCCGCGTGCCGCGTCCTGGCCCGCGAGCTCACCCCGTTCGTGCCGACGTTGGCGACGCGGATCTCCGAGCAGTGCGTCACGCTCACGGACCGGCTCCCCCAGCCGCAGCCGTTGTTCCCCCGGTTGTGACCCGGCCGGCTGCCTGCCCACGGCGGCCGGCCGGGCCCGAACCGGTCAACGGGGCAGGTAGGCGCGGTGCGCGCGGGAGAACTCGAAACCGTTGTGGCGGTCCCAGTTGACCGACCACGTCATCAGGCCGCGCAGGTCCGGGTAGCCGGCCTTGGGCCGGTAGGCGCCGCAGTTCGCGCCCTTCATCAGGCAGTCCAACGACTTGTGCACCTCGGCGACGGAGGTGAAGCCGTTGCCCGCGTTGACGCTCGCGGGCAGGCCGATGGCCACCTGGTCCTGCCGCAGGCCCGGGAACACCCTCGTCGCGTCACCGCGCACGGGGAACCCGGCCAGCACCATGTCCGCCATGGCGACGTGGAAGTCGCTGCCGCCCATGAAGTGGTACTGGTTGTCCAGGCCCATGATCGGGCCGGAGTTGTAGTGCTGGACGTGCAGCAGGGTCAGGTCGTCGCGCAGCGCGTGGATCACCGGCAGGTACGCGCCCGCGCGCGGGTCCGCGCCGCCGCTGCCGCCGTAGTGCTGGTAGCCGACCTGGACGAAGAAGGTCTCCGGGGCCATGGTGAGCACGAACTTCGCGCCGTAGCGGGCCTTCAGCGCCTTCAACGCCTGGATGAGGTTGACGATCACCGGCGTGGTGGGCGCGCGGAAGTCGGTGTCGCCCGCGTTGAGCGACAGCGAGTGGCCCTCGAAGTCGACGTCCAGGCCGTCCAGGCCGTACTTGTCGATGATCGCCGAGGCGGAGCGGACGAACGCGTCGCGCGCGGCCGTGGTGGACAGCTGCACCTGGCCGTTCGCGCCGCCGATGGAGATCAGCACCTTCTTGCCCTTGGCCTGCTTGTCCCGGATGCCCGCGATGAACTCGGCCTCGGACTCGACGCCTCCGCACTCGGTGACGGGGCACTGGGCGAAGCGGAGGTCGCCGGAGGTGGCGGAGGTGGGTTCGGCGAAGGACAGGTTGATGATGTCCCAGTCGTCGGGGACGTCCTTCATCCGGACGTAGCCGGAACCGTTGGCGAAGCTCGCGTGCAGGTAGCCGACCAGGACTCGCTTGGGCAGGCCGGTGACCGGCGGTGTGGTGGTGGTAGTCGTCGTCGGCCCGGTCGTCGTGGTCGTAGTAGTGGTGGTCGTGGTGGTTGTCGTGGTGGTCGGTGAACCGGCGCACGACACGCCGTTGATCTTGCAGTTGGCCGGGCTCGCGGTGCCCGAGGCGTTGAAGCCGAACGTCACCGCGGCGCCGGGCGCGATGCCGCCGTTGTACTCGCGGTGGGTGAACGCGTAGTGCCCGGCCGAGTTGGTCTGCAACGCGTCCCAGTAGGCGCCGACGGTGGTGCCGGCGGGCAGGTCGAACTCGACCTTCCACCCGGAGACGGCCGAGCCGGTCTCGTTCTTGATCGAGAACTGCGCGGTGTAGCCGGTCTCCCAGCTCGACGTCCTGGCGAACGTCGCGGTGACCGACGCGGCGTAGGCGGGCGCGAAGCTGACCGCCGCCGCTCCCACCATCAACGCCGTCACCGCCGCCACCCTGGCGAACAGGACCCTGCGCGACATGCGTCTCCTCCCAGCGGTGGCGGCCTCCAGGTGGAAGAATTGGACTAGACCACATGCGGGGTGTCAAGAGTGGACCGGAGGTGGTTGACCGAACGGCGCAGCGGGTACCTCGAACGAGCGTTCGAGGTGAGGAGGCGCGCGTGGACCGCAATCCGGAGAAGGACCCCCAGGAGTGGACGACCGGTGACGAGCCGATGACCGGTCCGCAGGAGTCCTACCTGCGCACGTTGGCGCAGGAGGCGGGCGAGGAGGTGCCGGCGGAGCTGACCAAGGTGGAGGCTTCGCGGTTGATCGACCGGTTGCAGGAGAAGACGGGTCGCGGGCGCTGACGCGGGCGCGGCCATCCGCGTCCGATCGACGCGGATGGCCGCGCTCGTGCGGCGGGACGGGCCGGTGCGGTCAGTTGTCGCCGTCCTGGTCGCCGTTCTCCTGCTCGCCGTCCTGCTCGTCCTGCTGCTCGACGCCCGGCTGCTCGACGCCCGGCTGGTCGCCGTTCTCGCCGTCGCCTTCGTTCTCGCACCCGGCGCCCATGCTCAGGAGCAGGGCCGCGCCGCTGACCAGCACCGCGAGTGACTTCTTCAGCGCTTTCCGTGTCATGCGGTCCCGGTACCCCGAACGGGCCCGCGCCAACCGGAGCAAGCTCCGTGTCCGGTTTCGGGCGGCGCAACCGGACAACAGGACACGTTGTCCGGACGTTGTCCGGAGGATGACCATCGTTCACGAAAAGTCTCCTGCGCGAAGAGACCGGCGGTTACCGTTCGCGGGTGCAGATCCCGTGGCGAGCCGCCCCGCGCGCGGCCCTGTCGAGCCCGCTGACGTTGCTGGTCAGCGTGGTCACCGCGCTGTTGTCGACCTTCGTGGTGGCCGCCGCCGTGATGCACTCGGCGGCGTCCGGCAGCGCGGCGATCGACTACCAGCGGAACCGCCTGTGCCAGGAGGCGCTGCACCCGTCGCTGGAGGCCACCGGAGTGCGCCAGGACGAGGTGCCCGGGATGGTCCAGGCGATCAAGGAGTCGATGCCGGGCCACGAGCCGTTGATCGGCACCTACCTCCGCGAGGAGCGCGTCGACTTCGGCGGGCGACCCACCGACGCGAAGTTCGGCTACCGCCCGGGCGCCACGGACCACCTGAAGGTGCTCGAAGGCGGCTCGAAGGACGGCCTGTGGGTGCCGAAGAGCATCGCCGAGACCACCGACCTGCGACTGGGCGAGCGCGGCATGGGCGGGCGGCTGCCACCGGTCACCGCGGTCTACGCCGACATCCTCGACCCGCTGCCCGAGTGGTGGTGCCCGGAACGCCACTTCGTCGTGCCCAACGTGCTCGACCGCGACGAGCTGGCGACCGCCGTGGTGTGGATGCCGAGCGCCGAGTCGTTCGCCGCGCTGCCGCCGGAGCTGAACGGCGTGACCGACGTGACCGTGCGCTTCCCGGCCGCCCCGCCGGGCACGATCGCCGAGGCCGAGGAACTGCTGGCCGCGGGCACCGCGCGCGTCGCGCCGATCCAGGAGCACTTCAACCGCACGATGTCGCCGCTGGTCCTGCCGGTGGAGAACGCCAGGCAGACCGTGGCCAACGTGCGTTCCGCCGTGTTGCCGCTGACCCTGATCAGCCTGCTCATCGGCCTGGCCGGCGTCGCCACGGTGACCGTCCAGTGGGCGCAGCGCCGCCAGGCCGAGCTGCGGCTGCTGTGGGTGCGCGGCTCCGGGCCGCTCGCCCTCGGCGGGCGCGGCGTGCTGGAGCTGGGGCTGCCGCTGGTGGTCGGCGGCGTGCTCGGGTTGGGCACGGCCCGGTTGCTGCTGCCCGTCTACGCGCCGTCGGACCTGCTGCCGCCGGGCACCGTGACGACCGCGGCGCTGGCGGTGGTCGCGGTGGTGGCGTCGAGCATCGCGGTCACGTTCGCCACCGGCGCGCTGCGCACGCACCGGGCGTTCCAGGTGGCGGGTCGCGGCAACCGGCTGCGCAAGGTGCTGACCGCGTTGCCGTGGGAGCTGGCCACCGCCGCACTGGCGGTGTGGGCGTGGAACCGCGTGCAGCACAGCGGTCTCGCCACCACGACGAAGATCGGCGCGCTGCCGCGCATCGACGCCGCCGCGCTGGCGTTCCCGCTGCTGGTCGTGCTCACGGTGGCGCTGCTGACGGCCCGGTTGGCGAAGTGGGCGCTGGCCGCGTCGCACCGGGCGAAGCTGTGGTCCAAGCCCGCGGCGCAGTTGGCTATCCGGCGGCTCGCGGCCGGTGCGGGCCCGGTGACCGGCGTGCTGCTGATCGGTGTGCTGGCGGTCGGCACCATCGCGGCCGGCAGCGCCATCGCGGGGTCGCAGGAGACCGCGCTGGAGGTGAAGTCCGGCATGTACGCGGGCGCCAACAGCTACGCCCAGGTCTCGGCGGACGTCACCGAGCTGCCGGAGGCGTTGCGCGGCAACTCCACCATCGTGGGGTACGTCAAGCAGTACGAGCGCGCGGCGCTGGTGGTGGACCCGAGGACGTTCCGCGACGGCGCGTTCCCGTCCGGGATCGACCCGGCGCTGCTGTCCGAGCCGCTCCGGGTGGGCGACGCGCCGCGCGGCGAGGTCCGGTTGCCGGGGCTGCCGCCGTTCGAGCCGGAGGCGTGGGTGCCGTCGTTGCCGAAGCTCGGCCGGGCCGGCTGGGTCCTGCCGGTCGACCGGATCGAGGACCGCCGTGACGTCGGCTCCTGGTACGTGTGGTCGAGCAAGCCGTTGCGCGAGGTGACCGAGGCGCTGTCGGCGGCCGGCGTGAAGGTGTCGCACGAGGTCGGCGAGAAGGAGAAGGCGGTGCAGGGCCTGCCGTTCCTGACGATCAAGTGGACGTTCGGGTTCGTCGCGGCGCTGGGCGCGGTGCTCGCCGTGGTGGCGTCGATCGCGCTGCTGCTGGCGGTGGAGGTGCGGCGGCGGCAGAACGCGCTGTCCGGGGCGTTCAGCGCCCGGATGGGCCTCGGGCCGGCCGCGATGCTGCGCAGCCACCTGCTGGAACTGGGCGCCGTCGCCGCCGCCGCGGTGGTCGTCGGCTCCGCCGCGAGCGCGGTGAGCAGCGCCTTCACCGTGCCGAGGCTGGACCCCGCGCCACGGCTCACCCCGGCCCCGGAAGTGCCGAACGCCCTGCCGCTGCTGGTGACGACGGTGGCCGGGGGCGTGCTGGTGGTGCTGGTGGCGGCGTGGATCGCGGTGCGCGCGGTGCGTTCGGCGAAGATCGGGGAGCTGATCCGTGGTTGAGCACGTGTTGCGGTTGCGCGAGGTGGGGGTGGACTACCGCACGCCCGCCGGGGCGGTGACGGCGGTGTCGGACGTGACGCTGGACGTGCCCGCGACCGGGTTGACGGTGCTGGCCGGGCCGTCCGGGTCGGGCAAGTCGACGTTGCTGCGGGTGCTGAGCCTGGTGGAGCGGCCCACGCGCGGCGGGGTGGAGTTGCGCGGGATGGGCACGGCGCGGTTGTCGTCCGCGGCGCGGCGGAAGCTGCGGCGGACCGAGGTCGCGCTGGTGTTCCAGAACCCGGCGGACAACCTGCTCGGTCACCTGGACGTGGGCGACAACCTGCGGGCGGCGGCGCAGGCGGCGGGCCGGGTCGCGCGGGTGGACGAGGTGCTGGAGCGGTTGGGGCTGCCGGGCACGGCCGGGTGGAAGGTGTCGGCGATGTCGGGCGGGCAGCAGCAGCGGCTCGCGTTCGGGTGCGCGTTGGCGCGGCAGGCGTCGGTCGTGCTGGCCGACGAGCCGACGTCGCAGCTGGACGCGTCGTCGGCGGACCTGGTGCTGGAGACGTTGGCCGACCTGGCGCGGCGGGGCGTGCCGGTCGTGGTGGCCTCGCACGACCCGAGGCTGATCGCGTTGGCGGACACCAGGTTCGACCTGCGGGACGGAGCGTTGGCGGCATGACGGCGTTGCTGGTGAAGGGGATCGAGCGGACGTTCCGGCACGCGAGCGGGCCGGTGCACGTGCTGCGCGGGGTGGACCTGGAGGTGGCGCCGGGCGAGCTGGTGACGCTGTCCGGGCCGTCCGGGTCGGGCAAGAGCGCGTTGCTGACCGTGCTGGCGGGGTTCGACCGGGCGGACGCGGGCACGGTCGAGCTGGCCGGCGAGGTGCGGACGTCGGCGCCGTCGTGGAAGGTGTGCGCGTTGCTGCCGCAGGCGCTCGGGCTGGCCGGTGAGCTGACGCTGGCGGAGAACGTGGCGCTGCCGATCCGGCTCGGCCGCACCGGCGGCTCACTCGACCGGGTGACGGAGTTGCTGGCGGAGCTGGGCATCGACGGGTTGGCCGACCGGTACCCGGCCGAGGTGTCGTTCGGGCAGCAGCAGCGGGCCGCGCTGGCCCGGGCGGTGGTCGGCGAGCCGCGGGTGCTGCTGGCCGACGAGCCGACCGCGCACCTCGACCAGCGCAGCGCGCCGACGGCGGTGCGGGTGCTGCGGCGGGCGGCCGACGCGGGCGCGGCGGTGCTGGTCGCCACGCACCACGACGAGGTGCACCGCGCGGCGGACCGCACGCTGGTGCTCAGCGGCGGGCGGATCTCCGTAGGATAGGCACCGATGTCGCGCCGAATCGTGTCCGTTGCCCTCGTCTTCCCGCTGCTCGCCCTGTTGCTGCTGGTCAGCGACTCGCGGTACCCGACGCGGCCGGGGCCGAAGCGCGACGCGCCGCGCGCGATCGTGGCGATGGGCGACAGCACCATGGCCGGCGAGGGCGCGGGGTCCTACGAGCCGGGCACGAACGGCGAGAACGACAACTGGTGCCACCGGTCGACGAAGGCGTCGGTGCACAAGACGCAGGTCGCCGGCGTGGACAAGGTGTTCAACCTGGCGTGTTCCGGCGCGAACTCCGAGCAGGTCGGCATCACCGACCAGGTGCGCAACACCGAGGGCTCGCAGGCGAGGCAGCTGGCCGCGATCGCGCGCGAGTACCGGGTGTCGGTGGTCGTGGTGGCGGTGGGCGCGAACGACGACCCGCGGTTCGCCGACGTGCTCGGCGCGTGCCTGCGGGCGTGGATCGAACGGCGTGCCGACTGCGCGAAGGCCATGGCCGACGAGTGGAAGGCCCGGGTCGAGCGGATGACGCCCAAGGTGGAGCGCGCGCTGCGCGACATCCGCCGGGTGTTGCAGGACTTGGGCTACACGCCCCGTTCGTACACGCTCGTGTTGCAGTCCTACGCCGCGCCGGTCGCGCCGGGGTTGCCGTTCGACCTGCAGAACCTGGCGGGGTGCCCGTTGCGCACGGGTGACCTGGAGTGGGTGCGGGACAAGGCCGTCGAGCAGCTGTCGGAGGGTTTGCGGACGGCGGCCAAGGCGGCGCAGGCGCGGTTCCTCGACCTGTCGCAGGCGGGTGAGCGGCACGAGGCGTGCATGGGCGGCAAGAAGGCCGACCAGGAGTGGTTCACCCGGCTCACGGTGGACTTCGACGGCCTGCGGGACGAGGCACGGGCGCGGCACGCGTTGCAGGAGTCGTTCCACCCCAACGACCGGGGCTACGAGCAGTTCGGCCGGTGCATGACGGAGTTCCTGGCCACGACGGCGCGGGAGGCGTCGTGCGTGCCCGGTGACGACGGGAACCTCGACGCGGTGGTGGCGCAGGACTGACCGGCGCCCGTCGTCAGGGTCGCGGCGGACCGACCAGCGCCGCGATCTCGGCCGCGGACCAGAACGGGGTGCGACCGGCGAGGTAGTCGGCGATCCGCCGGGCGGTCCAGCCGTGGGTCTCGGCGAGGCCGGCCGCGAGCATGGTCAGGTAGGGGGCGGAGGGCTTGGTGTGCTCGACGTCGGCCGCGCTCCACGGTGCGGTGAACGTCAGCGCCGGGTGGCCGTCGTGCTCGCCGAGGTGGAGCAGGGTCTCGTAGCGGCCGGGCCCGAGCACGTGCCTGCCGTCGGCCATCACGGCGGTCAGGTCGAGGTCCGCGCCGGGGTCGCGGTACATCTCCTGCGCGGCGACATCGGCGAACTGCGCGGTGGTGACGAGGTAGCCGCGGGCGGCGGCGGAGCCGGGCAGCGTCGGGTCGTAGAACGCCCGGCCGCCCAGCCAGACGGGCGACCGGGTGGCGAAGTAGATCCCGCCGGGCACCTCCAACGCCCTGGTGTCCAGCGGCGGGCTGGTGTCCCGGCACCCCGGGTACCCGCGCGTCGCGCCGACCGGCGTCCCACCGGCGAGGTAGCACCTGAACCTCTCGGCGTGCAGGTTCGACCCGTAGCCGACGTACCAGACCAACCGGCGCGACATGGTGTCGATGATGCCCCTCAGGGCCCGTCCGGCGCGTAGTAGGCGGTGAACAGGCGGACCTCGACGCCGTCCTCGTGGTACCCGGTGTCGTGGAGGTCCCGGACGAGCGCGGCGAGCCGGTCGCGGAACTCGGCGGCCTTCGCGGCGGGGATCGACTCGCGGACGGCGATGACGATCGGTTCGACGTGGGTCGTCGTCACGCGTCCGGCGCGGGCGGCGTCCAGGTACTCGTCGCGGTAGTCGTCGAAGGCCGCGGTGATCGTCGCGGCGGCGTCCTCGGTGTCGCGGTGGCGACCGAAGAAGTCGGCGTCGAGCACGAGCGAGGACTGGCAGGCGCGGTAGCGGTGCTCCACGATGCCGGCGACGAGCCTCGTCTCGGCGGTCTCGATCAGGCCGCGCGCTTCGAGTTGCCTGATGTGCCGGTAGAGCCTGGTCGGCTGCTCCCCCAGCTCGCCGGCCAGCTCCTTGACGGACCTGACCCTGCCCTCGTCGCGCATGAGGACGCGGAGGATCGCCAGGCGGAGCGGATCGCCGAGTGCCTTGAACGTCTCCACGTCGGAGACCTTCCGGACGGCGACCCGGCCGCGCTCGTCGGGGTCCGTGGTCACCGGACCATCTTTTCACACCGACGCAACCATTCACGCTATGGTGAGCATTCACGTTGACGTGAATGGGGTGGGGTGTATGACGCGAGGGACGACATCGCTGTGGCGGACCCGCCGGTTCCGGCTGCTCTGGTCGGGGTCGGCGGTCAGCGTGCTGGGGCTCGAAGTGGCGGACATCGGCTACCCGTTGGCGATCCTGGCGCTCACCGGGTCACCCGCGCAGGCGGGCTTGTTCGGCGCCGTGCAGGCGGTCGCCACGCTGCTGGCCGGGCTGCCCGCCGGCGCGGTGCTGGACCGGGGTGACCGGCGGCGCGTGCTGCTGGTCACCGAGGGCACCCGGGCGGTGGTGACGACGGGGGTGGCCGTGGCCCTCACGACCGGTCACCTGCCGTTGGGCGGCCTGTTCCTGGTGGCGGTCGTGCTCGGCGCGATGCAGCCGTTCGGGGGTGCGGCCCGGATGCTGCTGATCCGCGTGGTCGTGCCGCCGGATCAGCTCACCGACGCCCTCACGCAGGACGAGGTCCGGTCGGGGTCGACGCAGCTCGTCGGCCCACCGCTGGGCGGGTTCCTGCACGGCCTGGGTCACGCGCTGCCGTTCGTGTTCACCGCGCTGTCGTTCGTGCTGTCGTGGCTGTGCGCGTTGGTGCTGCGCGTGCCGGAGGTGGAGCCGGAAGCCCGCGCACCGCGGCGGGACGCGCGCTTCCTGGCGGGTGTCAAGGGCATCTGGCACGTGCCGACGTTGCGGGCGGCGACGCTGCTCGTGGTCGCGGTCAACACGACGGGTGCGCCGATCGCGCTGATCGCCGTCGTCGTGCTGCGCGAGCAGGCGGTGGCCGCCTGGGCGATCGGGCTGGTCATGTCCGGCATGGCGGCGGGCGTGCTGGCGGGCGCCGCCCTGGTCGGGCCGTTGCACCGGCGCTTCCAGCCGGGCGCGCTGCTGCTGGGCGTGGCGCTGGCGGAGGTGCCGCTGTTCGCCGGGCTCGCCCTGCCGCTGGGGCCGTGGTGGGTGGCGGCGATCCTGTTCTGCGCCACGCTCTGCGCGCCGACCTTGCGCGTGCTGGTCGACGTGCTGATCTTCCGGCAGGTCCCCGACGAGCGGCGTGGGCGGACGATCGCCGCGGTGATGACGTTGTTCGGCGCGGGGGTGCCCGCCGGCATGGCGGCGGGCGGGCTGCTGCTGCAGCACTTCGGCACGGCGACCGCGGTGCTCGTGCCGGCGGTCGCGCTCGCGGCGCCCGCCGTGCACGCCCTGTGCCGGCCGGAGATCCGTCGCGCCCGGTGGCCCTAGAGGTTCACAGGCAGAGGCGGCACGGGCGGGCGGTCGGGTGTTCGGCTTCCAGTTCCGCGCGGTCGCCGACGAGTTTCACGTAGCTGCCCACCCAGGTGGTGCCGCGGGCCGGGGTGCCGTTGATCGTGCGGCAGGAGGCGCGGTGCAGGACGAGGTTGTCCGGGTTCAGGTTGCGCTCGGCGTTGACGACGTACTGGTCCTGGTTGTCCGCCAGCCAGTGCTCGTAGGCGCCGCTGTCCTCCATGAACCTCTGCATCCGGACATCATGCGCCGCCCGGCCGCCACCGGCTGTCCGCCATCCGGTGCCACTCGTCCTCCAGGATCGCGTAGACGAACTCCTCGCCCCATGCGCCCTTGAAGATCTCGTTGTGCCGGAAGTGGGCTTCCCGGCGCATGCCGAGCCGTTCCATCACGCGCCACGACGGCTCGTTGAACGCGTCGCACGACGCGCTGATCCGGTGCAGGCCGAGGTGGGTGAAGCCGAGGTCCAGCACGGCGGCGGCGGCTTCGGTGGCGTAGCCCTGGCCGTGGTGGTCGGGGTGGAAGATGTAGCCGACCTCGCCCTGCCGGTGCGCCTCGCTGAGCCACTTGAGCACGGCTTCGCCGATCACCTCGCCGTCGCGCTCCACGGCCAGCGCGAGGTGGTCGCCCTCCTTCTCCGGCCACGTCACCGACGCCTTCAAGGCCAGGCTCTCGGCCGTCTCCTCCGGGGTGCGCGCTTCGCCGTAGAGGTAGCGGACGACGTCCGGGCGGGACTGCCACGAGTGCAGCGCGGCGTGGTCGTCGGGGGTGAAGGGCCGCAAGGTCAGGCGCCGGGTCCGGATGGGGTAGTCGGGCTTGGTCACGTCGGGCAATCTACGAAATCCCGGCCACGCCGTCGTCCGGGTTTCCGCGCCGGAGCACCAGGTGGAAGAAGCGGGCGAGGAGCGGGTACGGCATGCGGTCGGCCAGGGCCAGTTCCAGCCGTTCGAGGTCGGCGAAGAACGCCGGGTCGTGCTTGCGGTCGTTGTCGGAGACGTAGTCGTTGACCGCGCGGATGCCGTAGTGGCCGACGAGCGCCCAGTCCGGCAGCCAGTCCCGCACCTGGTCGGCCGTGTAGAGGGTCAACGAGGTGTCGAACGTCTGCGTGTGCGCCTGGTCGGTGTCCAACGCGGCCAGCGCGGCGACCGGGTCGAGGTGCTGGGTGGCGTGCCGCAGCGGCTCGGCGTGGCGGTTCAGCGCGATGACCGACAGCAGCCCGCCCGGCGCGACGAGCCCGACGGTCGCGCGCAGGGCCGCCGCCGGGTCCGGCAGGTACTGGATCACGTTGTGCGCCAGCACCACGTCGTGCTCGACCCGCACGTCCTCGGGCAGCTCGGCGAGATCGGCCCGGACCAGTCGGACCGGCAGGTCGGCCAGGTCGAACGCCCGTTCCGCCTCGGCGAGCATCTCGGCGGACCGGTCGACCACGGTCACGTGGTGGCCGAGCCGGGCCAGCCGCAGCGCGTCCGCGCCGTCCCCGCCGGCCAGGTCGAGCACCGACGCCGGCGCGGGCGGCAGGTGGCGGGCGAGGTTGGCCTCCGCCTGCGTGTAGCGCAGCCGTCCCCACGGTGCTCGCCGCCACTCCCGCCACTGCCGCGTCGCGTCGGTCACGCCGCCCAGGCTAGAGGTCGGCCAGGGCGGTGATCGGGGACTCCACGCAGTCCGCCACGAACCGCAGGAACCCGCCCGCCGTGCCGCCGTCGCACACCCGGTGGTCGAACGCGAGCGTCAGCTGGGCGACCTTGCGCACGGCGAGTTGCCCGTCCACCGCCCACGGCCGGTCGATGATGCGGCCGATGCCGAGGATCGCGGCCTCCGGGTGGTTGATGATGGCGGCCGAGCCGTCGACGCCGAACACGCCGTAGTTGTTGACGGTGAACGTGCCGCCGGTCATCGCGGCCGGCGTGAGCTTGCCTTCGCGGGCCGACGCCGTGTGCGCGGCGATGGCGGACGCGAGCTCCGCGGTGGTCAGGGACTGGGCGTCCCGCACCACCGGCACGACCAGGCCGCGGTCGGTCTGGGCGGCGAAGCCGAGGTGCACCTGGTCCAGGACGACGATCTCGTCGCCCTCGACCCGGGAGTTCAGCTCGGGGAACTTCTTCAGTCCCAGCACGGTGAACCGCGCGAGCAGCGCGAGCAACGACACCGTCGGCAGCGCGGCGCGTGCGGCGAGGAAGTCGGTGGCGTCGACGTCCACCCACACGGTCGCCTCGGGGATCTCCCGGCGTGAGGTGGCCAGCTTCTCCGCGACCGCGCCGCGCAGGCCGCGCAACGGGATGCGACGGCCACCGGTGGGTGCGGGGTCGGGCGTGGCGCGGGCGGCGAGCGCGCGTTCCACGTCCGCCCGCCGGATGACGCCGCCCGGTCCGGTGCCGGCGATCCGGTCGAGCGCCAGGCCGTTGTCCCGCGCGAGCTGCCGCACGAGCGGGGAGATCACGGCGGGTGCGGCGGCGGTGCGTGCAACGGGGATCGTCGCCCGTTCGGGTGTCCCGAGCGGTGAACTCGGGTGCGCCGGAGGGAGGACACCCGTGTTCTGCGCGTTGGACCCGCGAGGGCGGCGTCGGCGGCGCGGGGTTTCGGAGGTGCCGTAGCCGATCAGGACGTTGCCGCTGCCCGACCGCTCCGGCTCGCCCACGGTGAGCAGCACCGAGCCGACGGCCAGCTTCTCCCCCGGCTCGCCGAACCGCGCGCTCACCACGCCCTCGTACGGGCACGGCACCTCGACCACGGCCTTCGCCGTCTCCACCTCCACCACGGGCTGGTCGATCGACACCTGGTCGCCGACCGACACCAGCCAGGTGACGATCTCGCCCTCGGTCAGCCCCTCGCCCAGGTCGGGCAGCCGGAAGTCAGGCACCGTAGCTCCCCACGACCTCGTCGTCCCACTGCAGCCGGGCGATCGCGTCGAGGATCCGGTCGACGCCCGGCAGGTGGTGCTCCTCCAGCTTCGGCGGCGGGTAGGGGATGTCGAACCCGGTCACCCGCAGCACGGGCGCGTGCAGGTGGTGGAAGCACCGCTCGGTCACCCGCGCCACGACCTCCGCGCCGTAGCCGCCGAACCCGGACGCCTCGTGCACGACCACCGCGCGCCCGGTCTTCACCACCGAAGCGCACACCGTCTCGTCGTCGAACGGCGCCAACGACCGCAGGTCCACGACCTCGACGTCCCAGCCCTCCTCCGCCGCCGCCTCGGCCGTCTCCAACGCCGTCGCCACCATCGGCCCGTACGCGATCAACGTGACGTCACGCCCGGTCCGCCGCACCAACGCCCGGTCGAACCCGATCGAGCCGGACGGCGACGACAGCGCGCCCTTGGCCCAGTACCGCCGCTTCGGCTCCAGGAAGATCACCGGATCCGGCGAGTCGATCGAGTCGCGCAGCAGGCGGTAGGCGTCGTCGGGCGTGCCCGGCGTGACGACCCGCAACCCGGGCGTGTGCGTGTAGTAGGCCTCCGACGAGTCGCAGTGGTGCTCGACCCCGCCGATGCCGCCGCCGTACGGCACCCGGATCACCACGGGCAACGACACCCGGCCGCGCGTGCGGTTGCGCAGCTTGGCCAGGTGGCTGGTGATCTGCTCGAACGCCGGGTACGCGAACGCGTCGAACTGCATCTCCACCACGGGCCGCAGCCCGTTCATCGCCATGCCGATCGCGGTGCCGACGATGCCGGACTCGGCCAGCGGCGTGTCGAAGACCCGTTGCTCGCCGAACCGCGCGGCCAGCCCGTCGGTCACCCGGAACACGCCGCCGAGCGCGCCGACGTCCTCGCCGAACACCAGCACGGTCGGGTCGGCGGCCAGCGCGTCGGCCAGCGCCCGGTTCAGCGCGCCGGCCATCGAGACCTGGGACTCCTGTGCGACGACCGCGGTCATGCCAGTTCCTCCCGCAGCGCCGCGGCCTGCTCGCGCAGGTGGCGGGGCGTGGTCGCGTAGACGTGCTCGAACAGGTCCTCCGGCGAGGGCACGACGTCGACGTTCAGCTTCGCCCGCACGGACGCCGCGAACTCCTCCGCCTCGGCCGCCACCGCCGCGCGCCGCGCGTGGTCCAGCAGCCCCCGTGAGGTCAGGTACGCCTCCAGCCGGTCCACCGGGTCGCGGTCCAGCCACGCCGCGACCTCGTCGGACGTGCGGTAGCGGGTGGCGTCGTCGGCGTTGGTGTGCGCTTCGATCCGGTAGGTCAGGGCCTCGATCAGCGTGGGCCCGCCCGACTCCACCGCCTCGCGCACGACCGCGTAGACGGCGGCCACGTCGTTGCCGTCCACCAGCACGGACGGCACGCCGTACCCGACGCCCTTGTGCGCCAACGACGGCGCGGCGTTCTGCTTGGCCATGGGCACGCTGATCGCGTAGCCGTTGTTCTGCACCAGGAACACCACCGGGGCCCGCCACACGCCGGCGAAGTTCAGCGCCTCGTGCGTGTCGCCCTCGGACGTGGCGCCGTCACCGAGCATGACCAGCGCGGCGGTGTCCTCGCCCTTGAGCCGGGCCGCGTGCGCGAAGCCCACCGCGTGCAGCGTGTTGGTCGCCAGCGGGGTGCACTGGGGGCCGACGCGGTGCTCGTAGGGGTCGTAGCCGAGGTGCCAACCGCCTTGCAGCAGGGTCAGCGTCTCGGCGGGGTCGACGCCGCGGGTGACCAGGGCGACGGAGTCGCGGTAGGTCGGGAACAGCCAGTCGTCGGGGCGCAGCGCGAGCACCGCGCCGACCTCGCACGCCTCCTGGCCGCGTGACGACGGGTAGACCGCGAGCCTGCCCTGCTTGGTCAGGGCGGTGGCCTGGGTGTCGAAGCGGCGGCCGACGACCATCCGGCGGTGCAGTTCGAGCAGCACGTCGTCGTCGGGCATGGACAGCGGCGAGTCGTCCACCGGCGTGCCGTCCTTGCGCAGCAACGACAGCGGCTCGTCACTGGGCAGCAACGTCCGCTCGGGCGCGCTGGTGCGGGCCATGGGCTCCTCCGGGTCTCTCACTGTCTCACTGGGCGAGATGGAGGGCATGGTCCAGCTCACAGGGGCCAAAGTTCCAGATCCCGGCCCCGAATCCGGACGAACGGCCGCGCGGACGGGTTATCGTCGGCCACATGACGGCCCGGGCTGGACATTCGGCACCGCTCGACGAGCTCGACCGGCGCATCGTGGAGGAGCTGCGCGCGGACGGGCGGATGTCGATGCGGTCCTTGGCGGAGAAGCTGCACATCTCACGGGCGAGCGCGTACTCGCGGGTGGAGAGGCTGCACCGGGACGGCGTCGTCACCGGGTACACGGCGGTGGTCGACCCCGAGCGCTACGGCTTCGGCATCTCCGCCTACGTCTACCTCAAGATCAGCCAGCACTCGTGGAAGGCGGTGCGGCGGCGGGTGATGGAGATCCCCGAGGTGTGGCACGGCGCGCTGGTGTCCGGCGACTACGACCTGGTGCTGCTGGTGCGCGCGCCGGACGCGCACAGCCTGCGCGACCTGGTGCTGTCGCGGTTGCAGACGATGCCGGACGTGACGTCCAGCCACACCGTGCTGATCCTGGACGAGCTGCCCGCCGGCGGCGACGGTCACCAGCCGAAGTTCTGAGTCCAGTAGATGCCGTAGGAACCGCCGCGGGCCATGCCGACGCCCAACGTCTTGAGCTTGCAGTTCAGGATGTTGGCGCGGTGGCCCGGCGAGTCCATCCAGCCCTTGATCACGGCCTCGGCGGTGCGCTGGCCCGCGGCGATGTTCTCCGCGCCGGGCGCGGGGTGGCCGGCGGCCTTGACCCGGTCGACGAAGCTGCGGCCGTCCTGGGAGACGTGGTCGAAGTAGTCCTGGGCGGCCATGTCGGCGCTGTGCGCGCGGGCGGCGGCGGCCAGCCGGTCGTCGGCGGCCAGCGCGGGGCAGCCGTTCGCGGCGCGTTCGGCGTTGGTGAGCTCGAACGCCTTGGCCTCGGCCAGCTCGACCTCGGTCTTGGTCTTGGTGGGCGCGGCGGGCGCGGGCGGCGGGGCCGGGACCTGGGCCTGCTTCGGCGGCTCGGCGGTGGTCGTGGTCGTCGTGGTGGTGGCCGGCGGCGCCTCCGACGTCGTGGCGGCGGACGAGGACGGCGTGGTCTCCGGCGCGGTGGTCGCGGTGGTCGGCACGGCGTTCGGCTGCGGCGTGGTGCGGACCGTGGCGGTGGCGCTCGCCGCGACGAGGGCCATCCCGTCGGGGTGCTCGCACCCGGCCAGGGCAAACCCGGCGAGGACGACGGCGACGGGCAGCACACTGCTCTTGCGCGACACGCGGAAAACCTCAATCTGCATTCGGCGGTATTCGGGCGCGGCGACCGCGGGTGCGCTTCTTCGCAGGGTAAGCGCACGCGGCCGCCGCACCGAAGTGGGAACCGGGCGGACCGGGCAAGGGTGGGAGCGCCGCGGCCGACTCAATTCCGTGAATAACTTTATCCGGGAATGCGGAACTGTCAACAGCCGTTTATTTAAGGAACATTTAAAGGTCGCATCAGGTGCGGAAAAGGGACCGCGGGTCAGACTGGCTCTTCCGCGCGGCCCAGCCGGAGCTGGACCCGCGTGCCGCCGAGCGGCCCGCGGTCGACCACCAGGGAGCCGCCGGTGGCCTCCGCCGCCCGGCGGGCGATGTCGAGGCCGAGGCCGGTCGAGCCCGCGCCGCTGCTGCCGCGCCGCAGCGCCGCTTCCAGGTCGTCGATGCCCGGCCCGGCGTCCTCGATCACGATGACCACGCGTTCTGGCTGGTGGAACAGCGCGACGACGAACCCGACGCCCTCCGGCGTGTGCCGGAAGACGTTGCCGAGCACGGCGTCCATCGCGGCGGCGAGGTCGCTGCGGGTGAGCGGCACGAACGCGGGGCGCTCGGTGCCGCGCAGGTTCCACAGCCGCTGCTGGTCGTCGGCGAGGGCGGACCAGAAGACCAGGCGGTCGTGCACGACCTGGGCGGCGTCGCACCGGCCGCCGTCCGGGTCGTCCAGCTCGCGGCGGGCGGCCCGGATGAGTTCGTTGACCTCGCGTTCGAGCGCGTGCACGGCCTGCCGGACGCGGTTGGCGCCGGGGTCCTGGCCGAGGGTTTCCGAATCGAGCCGCAACGCGGTGAGCGGTGTGCGCAAACGGTGCGAGAGGTCGGCCAGGATTTCGCGTTCACCGGCCACCAGTTGGCCGATCCGATCGGCCATCCGGTTGAACGCCGCGCCCGCGTCGAGCAATTCCGGCGGACCACTCGGCGTGACCCTCGTGGCGAGATCACCCTGGCCCATTTTGCGCGCGCCCTCGGCGAGGGCGGCGGAGGCCTTGACGACCCGCGCGCCGAGGCGGTCGGCGACCAGCACCGAGCCGAGCACGAGGACGACGGCGACGCCGCTGAGCGCGAGCCAGGCCTGCTCGACGCCCCGGGACAGCTCGGCGCGCGGCACGAAAGCCTCGACCACGGCCACCCGGCCCTCCCCCAGCAGCACGGGTTGCAGGTGCACGAGACCGGCCGGTATCGGCTCGGTGGACGCCAGGCCCTGCTCCCGGGCGGTGCGGATCTGCTGGTCGGTCGCCACGGGCACGCCGACGACCTCGCCGTCGGCCAGGTGCACGGCCACCCGGCCGGCACTGGCGGTGAGGGCCTGGCCGACGGACGCCGGGTCGGAGGTGATCACCAGGACGGGGGTGAGCGCGCCGGCGAGGCGTTCGGCGTCGACGAGCGCGCGGTCCTCGGCGAGCTGGCGCACCACCAGGGCGAGCGGGATCAGGAACGCGAGCGCCACCATCGAGGTGACGGCCAGCGAGACGAGGGCGAGCGACTTCCTCACTCGGCCGCCGTGAGCTTGAACCCGACACCGCGCACGGTGTGCAGGTAGCGGGGTTGGGCGGCGCGTTCGCCGAGCTTGCGGCGCAGCCACGACAGGTGCACGTCCAGCGTCTGGTCGTCGTGCCTGCCGGGCAGGTTCCACAGGTTCGCCAGCAGTTCGGCGCGCGGCACCACCTTGCCCTCGCGCGCGGCGAGGTAGGCGAGGAGGTCGAACTCCTTGCGGGTGAGGTTGAGCTCGCGGCCGTCCAGGCGGGCCTCGCGGCGGTCGGGGTCGACGGTGAGGCGACCGATCCGGAACGCGGCGGGCGCGGCGTCCTTGCGCGCGCGCCGGAGCACCGCGGAGAGCCGGGCGGCGAGGTGCTCGCTGGAGAACGGCTTGACCAGGTAGTCGTCGGCGCCGGCGTTGAGCAGGCGGACGATCTCGCTCTCGTCGTCGCGGGCGGTGGCGACGATGACCGGCACGTCGCACACGCCGCGCATCATCCGCAGCGCGTCCGCGCCGTCCATGTCGGGCAGGCCGAGGTCGAGCACGACCAGGTCGAACGCGCCGCCGGTGATCTCGCGCAACGCCTCCAACGCGGTGCCGACGGGCAGCACCGCGTGCCCGAGCCCGGTCAGCGCCCGGGTCACCGCCGACCGCACCACCGGGTCGTCCTCGACGAGCAGCACCGAGACCATGGCGCGCACCGTAACGCGATCGGGTGTGCTCCTCGCCGCTCCCCCGGCGCTACCCGCGCACCGACCCGGCCGTGCGCCCGGCTCCGGCGACGAACAGGCCGTCCAGCAGGACGGGGATCGCGCGGTGCGGGTCGGGCGTCCGGTCGACGGCCGCCTGGAGCATCGTCAGCACGACCACGACGTCGTCGAGCACGATGTCGTGGCGCAGGTGGCCCGCCGCCCGGGAGCGGTCGAACGGCCCGCGCAGCACGTCCAGCAGTCGGCGGACGTGGCCGCGCCGGTCGGGCTCGGGGAACCGGCGCAGTTCGTCGACCAGCGGGCGCATCGACACCTGGTAGGCCATCACCGCGTGGAGCAGCGCGCGGAAGGCGGCGGGGTCGTCGGCGTCGCGCTCGGCGGCGGCCACCAGCAGGCCGAAGTGCTTGCGCGCCACCGTGAGCAGCAGCGTGCGGCGGTCGGGGAAGTGCCGGTACACCGTCGCCTGGCCGAGACCGGTGAGGCGGGCGATCCGCGCCGGTGACGGCGTCGTGCCGCCGACCACCAGCTCCTCGGCCGCGCGGAGGATCGACGCCCGGTTCCTCAGGGCGTCGCTGCGGCGCGGAACGGTCATGGCGGCACCCCGACGAAGCAGTCCAGGTTACTCGCAGGTAATGAGAATAACACCGACTGTGATCCCTCGGAACGCCTTCGTAACGTCGTCGCCCTGCCGCCTTCACGCAGGTGATGTCTCGAGGAAGGACTGGACGTGCGCGGACGTCTTCTCAGGGTCGTGTGCGCGGTGCTGCCCGCCGCCTTGGCCGCCATGCTCACCTCGACCGCGGCGCAGGCCGCCGCCCCGGTCGACTACGTCGCCCTCGGCGACTCGTACTCCTCCGGCACGGGCGCGCCGCCGTACCTCAGCGGTTCGTGCTACCGCAGTTCCCGCGGGTACGCCCAGCTGTGGGCGAACACGCACGAGGTGTCGTCGTTCAAGTACGCCGCCTGCGGCGGTGCGACCACGCAGAGCATGACCGACCAGTTCGCCTCGCTCGACGCGGGCACCGACCTGGTCTCGATCACCATCGGCGGCAACGACGTCGGGTTCGCCAACACCATGATCACCTGCGTCACGGGCAGCGACACCAGCTGCGTCAACGCGGTGAACGCCGGCATCGAGACCGCGCGCACCACGTTGCCCGGGCGGCTGGACGCCACGTACGCCACGATCCGCGACCGCGCGCCGAACGCCGCCGTGGTCGTGCTGGGCTACCCGCGCCTGGTGGAGCCGAACGGCACGTGCATGAGCGCGACCAAGCGTGCGGCCCTCAACCGGGGCGCCGACGACCTGCACACCGTGATCTCGGCCCGGGCCGCGGCCGCCGGCGTCCGCTACGTCGACGCCCGCGCCCACTTCGCGGGCCACGGCGCGTGCGGCAGCTCGCCGTGGATCAACTCGTTCTCCCTGTTCCGCCTGGTGGAGTCGTTCCACCCCAACGCCACCGGCTACGCCCAGGGCTACCTGCCCCTGCTGAACTCCGCCACCTCCTGACCCGCGCGTGCCGAACGCTCAGGTCCCGCTGG
>NZ_JBFAMT010000033.1:0-99763 GCF_040656635.1 Actinosynnema sp. NPDC049800
GCCCACCCTCGTGGTGGGCCCCTGCGAGGGGGCTGTGGGGGTGCCCCCCCCCCGGGGCGGCCCCCCCCCCACCGGGTCAGACGGCGGACGGTCCGCAGGCGGGGCAGTCTGGCCGGGCCGACTGGATATCGAGGGCGAAGGTGTCCTGGAGGGTGACCAGGTTGATGCCGTACTCGCGGTTGACCGGCAACGCCGGGGCACCGGTGATCAGGCTCATCACCGCGTGCGCCGCGAGGTTGCCCGCCATCCCGGCCGTCACCGCGTTGGTCGCGTGCACCCCTTCCGTATCGGCCGGGGCGGGCCAGAGGGTGATCGGTGGTTCGGCGGCCAGGCGTTCCGCGGTGGCGGTGCGGGCGCAGTCGTAGCACGGGCCGGAGTCGGGTCGGAACAGGCCGACGTTGACCCTGGGGCCGTGGTAGCCGCCGTGGACCCACGCGGTGCCGGTGTCCAGGCATGCCCGGTTGGTCCACGACCGGATATCCTGCGGGATGTCGGCGGCCAGCAGCAGCACATCACACCCTGCCGACAGCCGACGCAGGACGCCGGGCCCGTCCACGAGCAGCTGCTCACCGGTCACGGTGACCTCGCGGTTGTGTGCCCGCAGGCGCCCGATGGCGGCGTCGACCTTGGGACGCCCGAGGTCGTGCTCGGTGTAGAGGATCTGGCGGTTGAGGTTGGACAACTCCACCGTGTCGGGCTCGACCAGGTGGATGGTGCTGACCCCGGAGGCGGTCAGCGCCAGCGCCGCGGTGCTGCCCACACCGCCGACCCCGATCACGGTGACCCGTGCCTGCCGCAACGCCAGCTGCGCGTCCCACGTCGTCGTGCGCGGGGCGAGGTCCATCCACCGCCACAACGCCCGGCTGCGCCCGTACCGTTCCCGCTCGGCCAAGCTCAGGCCGGGCGGCTCCGGTGCGGCGGCGTTCTCCAGGTAACCGGCCTGCCACAGCTCACCGATGGCGTCGGCGATTTCGGTGGCAGGGTGTCGGGGGTGGTGGTGGACCAGGTCGGCGACCACCTGGTCCACCGTGCGGGTGCCGTCCAGGAGCGTCAGCAACGCCCACACCCAGCCGTCCGGGTCCGGGATGATCGCGCCCACACCGTGGACCCGACCGCCGATCTGCACCCGGTCCTCGCCGAGGCGGACCGGCCGGTGCTCGTACTTCACACACGGGCGAAACATGACACTCCCTCCTACTTCTAGTTGTTGTTGTCGTTGTAGGTGCTGAAGGTCCTCTCCCGGTCGACCGGGATGAACGTGATGATCATGTCCTCACCCCCTCGTCGCGTGCTCCGAGGCGGCGCTGGGCGATGAACGCCAGACACGACCACGGTGGCTGCTGTTCGTCCGGTGGTGGCGCGTGAACCCGGGTCCAGTCCATTCCGTCCTCATGACGTCGGTTTCCGTTCCACCCCGCTTCCCTCTTGTGGGGCTGGAAACAGCGTCGGTTGCGGCACGCGACAGATCCCCGGACGGCGTCCGCGACACCGCGGCGGACATCGCTACCCCAATCGGGTGGGAATCTTGTCCGCTGTGGTGTCCGCAGTTGTCGGACACCAACCGGATGGCCCGACGCCCAAAGCCGCCACACACGGTCGACGACACCTGCCCCATCCGGGTGGACTGGCGTTACGGACGAGTGCAGCACTGTGATTGCGGCTGGACGACGGGGCGGATCTCGCCAGACTGCGCTCGTGAGCAAGGGCTACAGCCGGGGGGATGGGTGGAGATCCGGATACTGGGCAAAGTCGGGATCCACGACGACCGCAACGTCATCACCCTGACCAGATCCGCCGAACGGGGTCTGTTGGGCCTGCTGGCAGTCGAGGTCGGCCGACCCGTCCCCGTCACCACGCTGCTCGACCGGATCTGGGTCGAGGAAGGGCGCAGCGAACCCAAACCGGAAACCTTGATCCGCTACGTCGGCTACATTCGCGACGCCATGGAACGAGCGGGAGGAGACGGCACCTGGCTACGCCACGACCCCGGTGCCAACGCCTACCTTCTCGACATCGACCCCGGCACCGTCGACTACCACCGCTTCCTGCGCGAAACCCGTGTCGCGGGCGAACACCGCGACCCCGACCGCCTCCACGACGCCCTCGCGTTGTGGCGTGGGACGCCGCTGGAGGACGTGCGCCGACGCTGGGTGGACACCTTCCGCCACCACGCCCACGCACACCGCCGCACCGCCCTGGCCATCCTCTGGGAACTGCTGCTCGAACAAGGTCGACACCACGAGATCCCGCCTCAGCTCGGCCCGCTGGAAGCCGACATCGTCCACGACGAACGACTCGTGCTCCTGGGCGCCGCGGCACTGGCTCACAGCGGCCGACACGTCGACATCACCGCCTGGGCCGACCACATCGCCACCCGCATGCGCGACCTCAGCGGCGGTACCGGACTCTCGACTCCCACCCAGACCCATTTGCACCACCTCGTCACCCACCCGCCAGGGCCCACCACACCAACCCCGCACAACAGCACACCTACAGGCACCAACGGCGAATCCAGCGACCTCGGCACCGGGGACATAGCCTCCAGCCACCACGAGGGTGTCAGCGGGGCCGGTGGTCGTAGTACGACTATTCACGGTGGCGTCACCGGCGCGGCATGGGGCATCACCATCGGTGCCGCTACCGGCGACCACCTCACCATCAGCGCACCGCCCCAGACGGGAGAACCGGACAACCCTCGCTAGCCGACGCGGACCACGGGCACACCGCGTCGGCGGCCGACCCGCCGCACCCCGACACCACTCCTGCCGCCAGCACCGGGGTGACAACGAGCATCCACGGTGACCTCGTCGCCACCGATCACGGTGCCGCCGTTGGTGTGGTGCACGGCGACCTGAATCTGCATCCGCCACCGCCGCGACCCGCGCCGGTCATCCCGCGGCAGCTGCCCGCCGCACCGGGCCTGTTCACCGGCCGGACCGTGGAACTGGCCCCGTCTGGACCGCGCCCTGACCCACGCCGCTATACCGCGGGGGCCAGGCACCAACGCGCGGGAACCGACCACCGCAGCCCCAACCACCGGCCCGGCAGGTGCGGGGCAGGGTGTGACGGTGCTGGTCTCGGCGATCGGCGGTGCCGGGGGCATCGGCAAGACCTGGCTCGCCCTGGCGTGGGCGTATCGGCACCTCGAGCGGTTTCCCGACGGGCAGCTGTTCGTCGACCTGCACGGCTTCAGCCCCGCCAGCGACCCGGTGGACCCGGCGGTGGCGGTGCGCGGCTTCCTCGACGCCCTCGAAGTCGACCCCGACCGCATCCCCGCCGACCTCGATGCCCAGGCCGCGCTGTACCGGAGCCTGGTGGCCGGGCGGCGGATGCTCATCGTGCTGGACAACGCCGCCACCGCCGAGCAGGTCGTGCCGCTGCTGCCCGGCTCGCCGTTTTGCACCGTGCTGGTCACCGGCCGTCACCGACTCGCCTCGCTGATCGACCGGCACGGCGCTCGCCACCTCCCCCTCGGCGCCCTCACCTACGAGGAGGCCCGCGGCCTGCTGGCCGCCCGCCTAGGCACCGACCGCGTCGCCGCCGAACCCGAGGCCGTGGACGAGCTGATCAGGCTGTGCGGGGGCCACCCCCTGGCGCTGTCGATCACCGCGCGCACCGCCGAGCCCCACCCCGACGTTCCGTTGGCCGAGGCCGCCGCCGAACTGCGCGACCTCGGCCTGGAGGCGCTCGACCATGACACCGACCCGGCCGCCAGCCTGCCCACCGTGTTGTCCTGGTCCCTGCGCCACCTCACCGACACCCAGCGCACCGTGTTCGCGCTGCTGGGCATCGCCCCCGGCCCGGACACCACCCCGCCCGCCACCGCCGCCCTCACCGGTCTACCCGACCGCACCGCCCGCAGGACGCTGAGTGGGCTGGAGAACGCCTCGCTGCTGGAACGGCGGCCGGGCGGCCGGTACGCCATGCACGACCTGGTCCGCCGCTACGCCACGGACACCGCCCACACCACCCTGCCCGAGCACGTGCGGGACGCGGCCCTGACACGGGTGGTGGACTTCCACCTGCACACCGCCCACGCCGCCGACCGCCTCCTGGACCCCCACCGCGAGCTCCTGTCGCCCGAGCCGCCCGCGCTCGGCGTGCACCCGCACCCGCTGCCCGACGCCGCCGCGGCGCTGGCCTGGCTGCGGGCCGAGCACGCCACCCTGCTGGCCACCCAACGCACCGCCGCCACCCTCGGCCACCACCACACCGTCTGGCACCTGGCCTGGAACCTGAACACCTTCCACCAGCGGCGAGGACACCTGCACGACGCGATCACCACGTGGCGGACCGCACTGGACGCCGCCGACCACCTGCCCGACCCCGCCACCCGCAGCCGCGCCCACCGGCACCTCGGCCTCGCCTGCTCCCGGCTGGGCCTGCACGAGCAGGCCACCACCCACCTGGAGCAGGCTCTCGACCTGGCCGTGCGCCACCACGACCCCACCGAACAGGCCCACACCCACCAGGTGCTCGCGATCACCTGGGAACGACGGGGGGACGACCGGCAGGCCCTGGAGCACTCCCACCACGCCCTCGACCTCTTTCGCGCCCTCGACCAGCCGGTGTGGGAAGCCGATGCGCTCAACGCGGTGGGCTGGCTCGCCGCGCGGCTGGGCCGGTTCGACACCGCCCGCGAGCACTGCCAGGCCGCCCTCACCCTGCACCGACACCACTACGACCCCGGCGGCGAGGCGGCCACCCTGGACAGCCTGGGCTACATCGCCCACCACACCGGCGACCACCACCAGGCCCTCGACCACTACCATCAGGCCCTCACCCTGTACCGCGGCCTCGGCGAGGCCTACCAGGTCGCGGACACCCTCGACGGCGTGGGTCATCCCCACGCCGCCCTCGGCCGGTACGAGCAGGCCCGCACGGTGTGGCGGGAGGCGCTGCAGCTGTACCGGGACCAAGGCCGCGACGCCGACACCGAACGCGTCCAACGGCAGCTCGACAATCTCGACCACTTCACCAGCGCCAATCCGGACAGCGGTTGAGCGGTCGACCTGGGGTAGGTCGGCGTCGGTGCGCGAGAGACCGAAGCCGACGTCAAGCCTGCGGCAGCGCGGTTCCGCGCTATCGAGCAGCGACTTGCCGTGGGTATCTACGCCACCAGGCACGGTCAGATCGGCGTATGCCGCAGCTGTTCAGTCAGACAAGCACAGGCGGCTCGGGCTGCTCCGATTGGGCGTATATGTGGAGTTCCTTGTCATCGTGGCGAAGGCGCCTCGTCACCTCGGCGTCCAACCCCCGTTCCGATGTCGAGGACCGCGCCATGTCGGTGTCCGCCCTGTCCCGTCCGACCACTCTTGCCGAGTGGATCGCCGCCACGGTCCCGCCGGGCATCCCGGCCATGGACGCGACTCCTGTCGGCAGTCTGCGGTTTCTGTTCTACGGTCGGGCTTCCACTCGTGAGCACCAGGACCCGCGCACGTCGCGCGCGTGGCAGCTGGATGTGTCCCGTAGGCTCACCGGCGGGCACGGTGTGATCGTGGGAGAGTATTTCGAGGTCGGGTGTTCCCGTCAGGTGCCATGGCATCTGCGGCCTCGGGCTGCGGCGATGTTGCGCTACATCGCGGCCAACTCCGACCGGGTCGACGCGGTGGTGGTGGGCGAGTACGAGCGCGCCTTTCTCGGTACCAGCCAGGTGCGGGAGCTGCGTGCGGTGTTGGAGCGGTACGGGGTGCAGTTGTGGCTGCCGGAGGCCGAAGGGCCGGTGGACTTCGACAACCCTGCCCACGAGGCGTTGCTGGCGTTGCTGGCGAAGCGTTCGCTCACGGAGGTGCTGCGTTCCCGGCACCGGGTCGTCACCGCGATGCGGATGCAGACGGTCGAGCAGGGGCGCTACCTGGGCGGCAGGCCGCCGTACGGCTACCGTCTCGAGGACGCCGGGCCGCACCCGAATCGGGCGTTGGCGCGGCGCGGGGTGCGGCAGCAGCGGCTCGTGCCCGACCCGACCACAGCACCCACCGTGAAGCTGATCTTCGCCTTACGTCTGGCCGGGCACAGTGCCGCGGGCATCGCCCGCCACCTCAACGAGCAGTCCGTGCCCAGTCCGTCGAGCTCGGACGCGGAATGCGACCGGGGTCGGGTCGATGCGGGTTGGTCGCTGCGTACGGTGGTGGAAATCCTGGGCAATCCGCGCTACACCGGTCGTCAGGTGTGGAATCGCACGAGTGCCGACCGTGCCACCCGTTCGCCGAGCGGGCGTCGGACCAGCATGCGCAACGAGCAGCACACCTGGGCGATCTCGACCCGCATCGCCCACACCCCGCTGGTGTCCGAGCGGGACTTCGTCACTACCCAGACCATCCAGGCCACCAGGAACAGCACCCGCCAGGCCGACACAGATGGCGGTGAGCACGTCTACCTGTTGGCGGGCCGACTCCAATGCGGGGTGTGCGGGCGGAAGATGGACTCCCATCGTTCCCACAGCCGTGCCGCCTACCGTTGCCGTCACGGTCACACCAGCGCCCGAACCCGACCGGAGGGCGCGTCGGGCAACCTCTATCTGCGCGAGGATCACCTGCTCGGCCGCATCGCCGCCCACCTCACCGCCGTGGGTATCGCCGACAACCCAGGCCCGGAGCAAACCGCACGGCTTGTCGACGAACTCGGACTCGTCTTCCGTTGCGACGCCGCCAGCGTCGAGCTGCTCGACCCCGGCACCACCGGGCGAGCGCGCACACCACGCAGGAGCCTGGCACGGCAGCCCATCCATGGAAGACTCGGAACCGAAGATCGTGGAAAAGCAGGCGAACAACTCCTGCTGGCGTTGAGTTGTGCGACGGCTTCGGCGGCGGATCAGCCCGACGCGCCCGCAGGCCGGGTCGATGCACTGGCTGACAGAACTCGCCTCACGCGCCAGCCTCTCCGGCGACCGATCCGCCCCGCAGCGCTCCAGCGTCGGCACCGGAAGACCGGGTTCCAGGTCGCCCTCGGCGCCACCGGTTCGCGGGATGCATCTCGGGTCAGGGTAGCGGGGTACCCACCGCCGGGCGAACACGGCTGTGAACGCGGTCGACAGGTCCTGGGACGACGAGCCAGCCGCCGCCAACTGCTCCGGCCCTCGCACCGGCAGACACCCTACGAACAGCGACCATCAGGTAGGGTCGAAGCAGCGTCGGGAAACACTTTGCCCCGCGAGCCTTCCAGCTAACCTGGAAATATCTCGCGGGGCAAATTATGTGTCCGAGGGGGGACTTGAACCCCCACCCCCTTTCGGGGACTAGCACCTCAAGCTAGCGCGTCTGCCATTCCGCCACCCGGACTCGGCTCTCGCCGTGGTGTGCGCATAGATTACATGATCGTCTTCCGTGGTCCAAATCGGGGTCCCTGGTTGTCAGGTTGGAAGTGTTTGTGCTGGTCACAGGGGTGTCGGTGGAGTGGTGCGGTTCGGGGTGGCGGTGGAGGTCGGTTGGTCGACTCGGTGATGGTGGGGTGGCGGGTGCTTCGGTGGCGGTGGTGGGGGAGGGGAGAGGGTTGGGCCGGTGGGGGTGGGCGGTTGGGGTGTCGGTGGACGTTGAGGGCTTGGGGGGTGGGACCTGGGGTCACGATTGGGTTCATCGTCAGCCTATTGGGCACTGGTATTTGTTGATCCGAACGGCGACGCTGACGCGGTGACTAATGATGTTCCACCTCTCATCTACGACGACGTGACGGATCTCGTGCCGGTGATGCTTCCGGCCGACGTCGCGACTCGGCTTGACATCGAGACCGAGCGCACCGCGCTGGTCCTGAGGAACCGCGTTCCCGTCTCGGTTATTCGCGCCACGCTGCTCGCCGTGGGCCTCGACCGGGCTCACGTTGCGGCCAGCGCTCTGGTCGCGCGAGCGGCGAATACGGACTGGCAAAAACCCTAATCGGGCGCTGTGTCGGCCGGTCCCGTGTTCGGGTGAACACGGGACCGGTTCGTGTTAGGTGGTTTGTTGTTGCGGCACGAGGAGTCGGCGGCGCGTTGGCCGCCCGTGGCGGGCTTGGGTGAGGAGGGTGGTCGGTGGGGTGTTGTCGGGGGTGATGCTCACGATGCCGATGTCGATGACCCTTTCGGGCGTCGCTGGGGAGGCTGATGGGACTCCGACGAACGTGCTGTGGTCGCGGACTGCGGCGAGGGCGGTCGTGTGGAGGACGGCGCCGAGGGTGGCTGCGGTCGGCAGGACGGTTCCTCGGCGTGGGCGCGGACAGGGGGCGGTGAAGTCGGGATGCACGGCGGCGATGGGGTCGACGGTGGCCGCTGTGACGCGGACGCGCAGGTGGTGTGGGCCGAGGGGCGGGAGTGCGGCTTCGGCGAGTGGGGAAGAGGTCGTGTGGGGAAGAGGTCGTGTGGGGTTGGGAGATGAGGGCGAGCGTCATGGTGGAGTCTTTTCGGTGGATGGGTCGCACACGCCATCGGTGACCTACTTTCAGTTGGGAAGCAGTCACTTTCATGTGGGGCAGGCAGCCGGAGGTTCGTCATGGGCACTGGTGGCGGGGGTGGCACGATTTCGATGCGTTCACCGCCTCCCGTCCCAGTCGGCGGTTACTCGACGCGATCGGCGACAAGTGGGTGAGTCTGGTGATCGTGGTATTGGGGCTCAGGGGGTCGGATGCGGTATTCCGCTGTTCCTCGCGGATTAAGGGGGCGGTCGTTGTCGGAGCCCATTCGCCACCCGATTCCGTCGCGCCCGTGCTCCATCCTGTCGACGGTCGGCGGGCTCGTCGACAGTGCGAGTCGGTAACACCGCCGGATCCCGGAGCAGGGCGTAATCGGGGAGAAGGCCTCGCGCGCGCCGAGTCAGTAGTCGATCGGGTCGCGGGAGATGGGGCACGTCATGCAGTGGCCGCCGCCGCGACCCCGGCCGAGTTCGGCGCCGACGATGGTGATGACCTCGACGCCCGCCTTGCGCAGCCGTGAGTTGGTGTCGGTGTTGCGGTCGTAGGCGATGACCACGCCGGGTTCGACGGCGACCAGGTTGTTGCCGCTGTCCCACTGGCTGCGTTGGGCCGTGTAGGCGTCGCCGCCCGTCTCCACGATGCGCAGCTTGGGCAGGTTGAGGGCGTCCGCCACCACGTCCACGAACGACTGCTTCTCCTCCGTCACCTCGATCGGGTCGCCGGGGCGCAGGGTGAACGGGTGGATGCCGTCCACGATGTCCGGGAACGTCGTCACGCAGTCGCGGTCGGCGAAGGTGAAGATGGTGTCCAGGTGCATGGCCGCGCGCAGCTTCGGCATGCCGGCGACGATCACCCGTTCGGCGGCGCCGCGCTCGAACAGCGCGGAAGCCAGTTGAGTGATCGCCTGCCGCGAGGACCGCTCGCTCATCCCGACCAGCACGACGCCGTTGCCCACCGGCATCACGTCACCGCCCTCCAACGTGGACAGGCCCCACCGCCGCTCGGGATCGCCCCACCAGACGGTCGAGCCGACGAAGTCCGGGTGGAACTCGTAGATCGCCTTCATCAGCAACGTCTCGTCGTGCCGAGCCGGCCAGTACAGCGGGTTGAGGGTCACGCCGCCGTAGAGCCAGCACGTGGTGTCGCGGGTGTAGAGCGTGTTGGGCAGCGGCGGCATCAGGTACTCGGGCACGCCGGTCGACTCGCGGGCGAGGGCGAGGTAGCCGGGGCGGAAGTCCGGTGGCAGGTCGACCGTGGACAGCCCGCCGATCAGGTACTCCGCCAGCCTGCGGTGCTCCAGGCCCTCCAGGAACGCGCGCGTGTCCTCCACCAGGCCGATCCCGACCTCGTCGGCGACGATCTTCCGGTCCAGCAGCCAGGCCTTGGCGCCCGGCACGTCGAGCGTCTCGGTCAGCAGGTTGTGCAGCTCCACGACCTCCACCCCGCGGTCGCGCAGCTTGGCCATGAAGTCGAAGTGGTCGCGGACGGCGTTCTGCACCCACATCACGTCGTCGAACAGCAGCGCGTCGCAGTTCGTCGGGGTGAGCCTGGCGTGGGCGAGGCCCGGCGCGCAGACGAGCACCTTCCGCAGCCTGCCGACTTCGGAGTGCACGCCGTACGCCGCGGACGGTCGCTGGGCCGTGTCGGTCATGTCCTTGCCCCTCTCGCTAGATGACGATCAGACCGGTGGCGAGGCCGAGCACGCCGAGCACGGCCAGCACGACCGCGAGGACGAACAGCGCCAGCTCGCCGGCGGAGAACACGCGCCTGCCCTGTTCCCGGCGCGCCATCACGAACAGGATCGTTCCCGGCGCGTAGATGATGAACGACAGCAACAGGAACTCGATGCCGGCCGCGAAGATGAGGAACGCCGTGTAGAGGGTGGCGACGGCCGCGAACGCCACCTCCTTGCCACGCCTGCCGCGGTCGTGCTCGTAGGTCTCGCCGCGCACCCCGATCCGCAACGCGTACGCGGCGGCCAGCAGGTACGGGATGAGGGACAGCGAGCTGCACAGCTTGAGGGTGAACGTGAAGGCGTCGTCGGAGAACAGGGTCACGAACAGCACCGCGGTGATGAGCGTGCTCGACATGACCAGCGCCGCGATCGGCACGCCGCGGCGGTTCTCGCGCTTGAGGAACCGGGGCATGTCGTCGTCCTTCGCGGCGACGAACAGCACCTCGGCGGCCATCAGCGTCCAGGCCAGGTAGGCGCCGAGCACCGAGACGATCAGGCCGATGCCGATGAACGCCGAGCCCCACGTGCCGACGACCGACTCGAGCACGCCCATCATCGACGGCTGGCGCAGCCCGGCGAGGTCGTCCTTGGGCAACGAGCCGTAGGACAGCAGCGTCACCGACGCGAACAGCGCGAGCACGCTGAGGAAGCCGAGCACCGTCGCCCGGCCGACGTCGGAGCGCTTGCGGGCGTACCGGGAGTAGACGCTCGCGCCCTCCACGCCGAGGAAGACGAACACCGTGACCAGCATCGTGGACCGGACCTGCTCGAACAGCGCTCCCGCGGACGGCTCGGTGCCGCCCCAGAAGTTGGCCGAGAACACGTCGGCCTTCAGCGTCACGGCGATGATCGCGACGAACACGAGGATCGGCACCAGCTTGGCGACCGTGACGATCCGGTTGATCGCCGCGGCCTCCTTGATGCCCCGCGTGATCATGTAGTGGAACGCCCACACGCCGACGGCCGAGATCGCCACCGCGAGCAGGGTGTTCCCCTCGCCGAGCCCGGGGATGACCGTGCCGAGGGTGGACTTGATCAGCACCCAGTAGCTCACGTTGCCGACGCACGCGCTGGCCCAGTACCCGAACGCGGAGAAGAAGCCGGGGAACTCGCCGAACCCGGCCTTGGCGTAGGCGTACACGCCGGCGTCCAGCTCGGGCTTGCGCACCGCGAGGGCCTGGAACACGAACGCGAGCATGAGCATGCCGACGCCCGCGATCGCCCACGCGACGATCGCGCCGAACACGCCGGTGGCCTGGGCGAAGTTGCGGGGCAGCGAGAACACGCCGGCGCCGACCATCGAGCCGACCACCATCGCGGTCAGCGTCAGCAGCGGCATCTTCTGCGACTTCTTGGTTTCCGTCACGGTCATCGTCGTCACCTGTTCACGCGTCGGCCGGTTCGCGACCGGCCGGTGGCACTCGTTCGATCCGGAAGCCGGTGAACCCGTAGACCAGGCTCAGCAACGGGCTGGCGATGTTGAAGAAGCAGAACGGCAGGTACAGCAGCGTCGACACGCCCAGCGCCGCGCTCATGAACGCGCCGCAGGAGTTCCACGGCACCAGCGGCGAGGTGACCGTGCCGCTGTCGGCGGCCAGCCGGGACAGGTTGGTCGGCGCGAGTCCCCGGTTGGCGAACTCGGCCCGGAAGACCTTGGACGGCAGCACGAGCGCGATGTACTGGTCGCCCGCGACGACGTTGAGCCCGAACGCGGTCGCGAACACCACGACGAACAGCCGCCCGGTGCCCTTCGCCGCGCGGATCATCGGGTCCATGAGGCGGTTGATCAGCCCGAACTCCTCCAGCACGGTGCCGAACGTGACCGCGCCGATGATCAGCCACAGGGTGAGCAGCATGCTGTCCATGCCGCCGCGCGACAGCAGCCGGTCGATGTCGCCGATCCCGGAGTCGATGGTGAACCCGGTGGCCAGCGCCTGCCACACGGCCTGGATCCCGGTCCGCACCGGGTCGAGGCCTGGTGCGGCGACGAAGGCCCGCACCACGTCGTGCTGGGTGAACACGGCGAGGATCCCGGCGAACAGCGCCGAGGCCGTCAGGGCGAGCGACGCGGGGACCTTGCGGACGGACAGGACGGCGAGGAGCACCAGCGGCAGCAGGTTGAGCGGGGTGATCCAGTAGATGTCGCCCAGCGCGGTCAGCTCGGAGGCGGTGTCGCCCGCGTCGGTCGGCGCCGGTCCCCAGAACAGGCCGATCAGCGCGAACAGGACGAACGCGAGGCCGAACGCGGGCACCGAGGTCCACGCCTGGCGCTTGATGTGCTCGTAGACGTCGACCTTGGCCAGCTGCGCGGTGAGGACGGTGGTCTCCGACAGCGGCGAGAGCTTGTCGCCGAGGTAGGCGCCCGAGATGACCGCGCCCGCCGTGATACCCGGCGACAGGCCGAGCATCAGGGCGATGCCGACCAGGCCGACGCCGATCGTGCCGGCGGTCGTCCACGAGCTGCCGATCGACATCGCGACGATCCCGCAGATCAGCGCGGTCGCCGCGTAGTACCAGGTGGGTGAGAGCGCCTGGATCCCGTAGTAGACCAGCGTCGGGATCGTGCCGGACAGGTTCCACGTGCCGATCAGCGCGCCGACGGCCAGCAGGATGAACACCGCGCTGGTGATCGAGGTGAGCGCGCGTTGGTTGGCGGCTTCGACCTCCTCCCACCGGTGGCCGTTCTTGAGCACGACGAGCGTCGCGACCATCGCGCACAGGACGAGCGCGACCTGGACGGGACCGTCGAGCGCGGCCGTCCCGAACAGGGCCAGCGAGCCGCCGATCAGCGCCACCAGCGCGACCAGGGGCACGGTCGCGTCCACGAGCGACGGTGCGCGGACGTCTCGGTGGCCGCCGGTGTCGGTCACGTGCGCCTCGGTGGGCCGGGCCCGAGCACGGGGACTTCCGGTCGCGGCACCCGCGGCCGATGATCTTCCCGCGCAGAATCCGGCATGGCTCAACCACGGTAGGTCGGGGTCGGTGGGCGCGCAAAAGGGTCCTACCTGCACCGACACCAAACGCCCCGATCGGGTGACGCGTCGGGCGGCTCACCGCCGCGCGCTTCACAGCCGCGTCGTGAGCAGCCAGGCCGTGTACAGCACGTAGGCCGCCACGAAGGCGCCGCCCTCGACGCGGCTCAGCCGTCTGCGGGTGAAGAAGGCGGGCACGCACACGAGGGCGGTCGCGACCATGAGGAGCATGTCCAGCGCCAGCACGTCGTCGGGCACCGGGACGGGCCCCGGCGCGGCGAGGACGGTCGGCCCGAGGATGAGGGCGATGTTGAACACGCTGGAGCCGAGCAGGTTCCCCAGGGCGAGCGAGCGGTCACCGCGGACGGTGGACACGATCGTGGTGACGAGTTCGGGCGCCGAGGTGCCGATCGCGACGACGGTCAGGCCGATGAACGTGTCGCTCGCGCCCCAGATGCGGGCGATCCGCACCGCGCCGTCCACGAGGAACTCCGACCCGACGACGATCACGACCAGTCCCGCGACCAGCAGGAGCACCTGCGGGCCCACCGGTCGGGCACGGGCGCTCGTCGTGGCCGCCGGCTCGCCGTGCGACACCGCCGCCTGCCGTCTGGTGTGGACGACCATCAGCCCGAGGTACGCGGCGCCGTAGGCGCACAGCCACACCCCGTCCGCGTTCGAGAGCGAGCCGTCGAGCGCCAGCGCGAGGAGCAGGACGCCCGCGCCGGCCATGATCGGCAGGTCGAACCGCAGCGTCCTGGCTTCGAACACCACGGGTCGGATCAGCGCGCTCAACCCGAGGATGAGCAGGAGGTTGACCAGGTTCGTGCCCACGATGTTGCCCACCGCGAGACCGGCGTTGCCCTGTCCGGCGGCGTTGATGCCGATGGCCAGCTCGGGCAGGCTGGTGCCGAGCGAGACGACGGTCATGCCGACCACGAGCGGGCTGACGCCGAACCGGGAGGCGAGGGCGGTGCCCTGGCGCACCACGAGCTCGGCGCCCGCGATCAGCATGGCCAGGCCCGCCAGCAGCGCCGCCGCGGAAGTCGCCACGGACCCCTCCCGGGCCCGCTCGACAGCGTCACCGGCCCGTGCCAGATGGTCGGCGGCCGGGCCGCGACCCGCAACCGCTGCGACGAACCTAGAGCGGCCCGGTCGGGCGACGCCCGTTGGTGAGGTCCGCGACCTGCTCGGGGGTGAACGGCGGGTCGAGCAGGTCGGCGCGGAGGGCGTGGCAGCGGAACATGTCGGCGATGTAGTGCATCCGGTCGGGCAGGTCGGACCAGTCGCGGGCGGCGGTGTCGAGGAGGCTGTCGGAGGTCGGGTCGACGAGCGCGAGCAGCGCGAGCAGCTCGGGGTGCGACAGCCGGGCGAGCAGCGGCGGGAACTCGGCGGGGAGGTCCTCGCCGAGGTCGAGCACGTCGCCGCCCGGCAGGGCCAGCGTCATCAGGTGCTCGGTGACCGCTCGCCGGACCAGCGCGCGGGCGTGCTCGGCCAGGTGCTCGACGGCCAGGCGCACCGGCGTGCGTCGGCCGAGCACGGTCAGCAGCACGCGCCGCAGCCACTTGACCACGCGGTTGCCGGGCAGCAGCAGGTCGAGCAGCCGCCGTTCGAGCTCGCGCGGGTCGATGACCGGCGCCTGCAGCGCGGCGGTGATCTCCGGTTGCAGGCGGGTCTGCTCGTGCAGGCCGACCTCGACGTTGGCCAGCAGCAGGAGCTCGGCCCGCTCCTTCGCGTCGACCGCGGACGTCGCCTGGTGGTAGCGGGTGAACGCCTGCCGCAGGTAGCGCTGGCCCTCGGGCGGCTCGCCGGGGCGCAGCGCGCCGTAGAACCCGTCGAGGTCGTCGGGGGACGCGACCAGGAAGCGGGCGAACTCGCGGGCGATCTCCTCGAAGACCTTCAGGTTCCCGCGCGCCGCCGCGTCACCGGCCGCGTCGAGCCGGGCGGTGCTCAGCACGGCCTGGCGCACCAACCGCTCGGCGTCGTCGAGGACCTGGCGCGGAACGGCCCGCCGCAGGCCGCGCACCAGCAGGTCGACCGCGGCGGCCGCGTCGGGCGAGGACTCCAGCATCCGCTCCAGCGTGCGGGCCAGGTCCTCCTGCCGGATGGTCCGGCCGACCTGCTTGGACGCCCACACGGCGAACGTGCACCAGTTCGCCGACCCGCCGGTGCGGTCGGCCAGCGCCCGCGACAGCTCGTGGTAGCAGTGGGTGATCCGGAGGTTGCGGACGACGGGGTCGGCGTGCGCGGCGATCCGGTCGACGTCCTCGACCGTGGGCGGGACGCCGCCGGGCGCCCGCACGTCGCCACTGGTTCGTGTCATGGATGGCCGACCTTCCTGCCCGGGGTGTACACGTGGTTGGTCGTCGCGGGGGCGACGAATGTGACACCCGATCCCGGGTCAGGGCCGCCAGGTCCGCACGACGTGGCGGCGCAGCTTGCCGGAGCCGGTGCGCGGCAGGGAGGGCACGAAGACGATCCGGCGCGGGACCTTGTACGCGGTCAGGTGGTGGCGGGCGAGGGAGATCAGCGCGTCGGCCAGCTCGGCGTCGTCGAGCGGGCCGTCGGCGCGCACGACGTAGGCGCGCAGTCGGACCGATCCGTCGTCGTCGGCGACCGCGCAGACCGCCGCCTCGCGCACCAGGTCGTGACCGGCCAGCAGGTGCTCGACCTCCAGCGGGTGGACTTTGATGCCGCCCACGTTCTCGACGTCGTCCAGGCGGCCGGTGACGGTCACGTAGCCGTCGTGGTCGATCGAGGCCAGGTCTCCGGTCGCGTACCAGTCGTCGGTGCGCTTGGCCGTGCCGTCCTCGTGGACGCCGAGCGTGATCGTCGGGCCGCGCACCTGGAGGCGGCCGATCACGTCCGGTTCGACGGGATCGCCCCGGTCGTCCACCACGCGCACGTCGAACGGCGGCAGGGGACGCCCCGCGGTGCCGACGCGGCGCGCCGAACGGGTGTTGTGGGTGAACGCCTGGCCGACCTCGGTGGTGCCGATGCCGTTGAGCAGGCGGTCGCCGAGGACCTCCATCAAGCGCCCTTCGAGCGCGGTGGAGAGGACTTCGCCACCGGTGGCGGCGATGCGGAGGTTCGCCAGGCGGTCGCTGCCGGGGTGGGCGATGAGCCTGCCGTAGAACGTCGGCACGGCGAACAGGGCGGTGACGCTGTACTTGTCCACGATCGCGAGCACGTCGTCCACCAGCGGCGCCTCCGGGTTCAGCACCACGCGGCTGCCGCTCAGCAGCGGGAAGAACAGGGAGTTGCTCAAGCCGTAGGCGAAGTACATCTTGGACACCGAGTGCACGACGTCGTCGGGCCCCAGCTCCAGCGCCGGCACGGCGAACGAGCGGTGGTGGATGATCGGGTCGCCGTGCAGCTGCGGGCACAGGCGCGGCACGCCGGTGGTGCCCGAGGTGAACGTCGCGTACACCGGGTCGTCCACGGCACGCGGCACGACGGGGATCGGCTCCGCGCCGTCGAGCTCGGCGAAGGTGGTCACCGGGAACCCGGCCGCCGAGAATCCCGGCCTGCCCACGACCAGCGCCGGCCTGGCGGCACGCAGCACCTGGCGCAGTTCGTCGGGGTGCAGCCGGGGGTTGACCGGCGCGGCCACGGCGCCCGCGTGCACGGCGCCGAGGAAGGTCAGGACGAAGTCCGGCCCGTCGTCGAGCACGAGCGCGACCCGGTCACCGGGCCGCACGCCCGAACCCGCGAGCGCCCCGGCGACGTGGCCCGCGCCGGTGTACACGTCGGCGTGCGTCAGCATGGCGCCGTCGACCTCGTACGCGGGCCTGTCCAGCCACCCTCCGGCGTCGGCTCCGGCTCTCAGCGCGTCGACCAGGTTCATCCCAGGGCTCTTCCTGCTCGGGCCGCCCGAGGGCAGGCGACGTCACGGGGTCGGGCGGAGCGCGGCCACTTCCGAACGCCACTCCAGCACCACGTCGAACAGGCCGGCGACGGCGTCCAGCTCGGTCAACGGCGCCGGCCCGCCGCGCAGCGCGCCGACGAAGTCCGCGTACGCGCCGCTCACCGGCGGCGCGACCAGGTCCGCGGCCAGTGCGGTGCCCGTGACGGCGAAGTGGAACCGGGGCTCGCCCCAGCCGAGCTCGACCGTCCCGGTCACCCCGCCCGCCACGGCCGCGGCCCGCACCCGGGACCGGGTCGCCTCCACCGTCCGCACGTCGGTCACCGGCACGCCGAGCACGCGTTCGACGGCGTCCAGCGCGTCCGGGCCCAGCTCGGTGACGACGTCGTGGCCCTCAGGCCGGTACAGGCGCACCGTGAAGCCCTCCGCGCCGCCCGCGGCGACGGCCTTGCCCAGCTCGACCAGCTCCGGGTGGTGCGCCCAGGGCAGGTCGACGGAACACCGGCCGGGCGCCTGCCGCGCGGCCTCGACCAGCCGGGCCAGGTCCTCCACGGCGCGCTTGCCCAGCAGCACGTGCAGCCCCCGGCGCAACGCGGTCAGCGCCGCCGCCGTGTCCGGCACCTCCACCACGACACCCTCGGCGGGGACGGTCTGCACCAGCCGCGTGCCGTCGCGCAACGCCCACGGCGCATTGTGCGCGCGTGCGGCGGGCAGCAACGCGCGCACGTCGGGATCGGCCACGCCGACCACGCGCACGCCGCGCACCGCCGGCACCGCGTCCGTGCCGACGACCAGGACCCGCACGTCGGCGGGTTCGGCGGTGGCCAGCGCGCGGTCGCTGGCGAAGAAGCTGAGGTCGGCCGAGGCCGGATCCGGGTCGCGCGGCGTCGACACGCGCGGCCGGTCGAGGTCGGTGTAGTCCTTCTCGACCGGCGCCCACGCCAGGTCCGCGGCCCGGTGCGCCGGTCCGGCCGCGAAGACCTCGGCCCACCGGCTGCGGATCACGCGCATGTGGCGCTTCCAGATGGGCAGCTTGTCGTGGCCGACGTGGTTGAACGTGGTGCCCTCGAAGTGCCGCATCGCCACCGACCCGACGTAGCGCAGCCGTTCGCCGTCGGCGCGCAGGCGGCAGCACAGGTCGACGTCCTCGCACAGCGAGACCGGGTCGAACGACTCGTCGAACCCGCCCACCCGGCGGAACGAGCTGTGCCGCACCATCAGCGCGGCGGTGGGCGCCCACGACTGCTCGCGGTGCTCGCGGTGCTCCGCGCCGAGGGGTTTGCCCCGCCCGACGGGTCCGATGTGGCCGTCGACAGTGGACGCGCCGCCCGCGCACTGCACCAGTTCCCGGTCGCCGGGGTAGAGCAGCAACGGCGACACCGCGCCGAGACCGGGATCGGCGGCCAGTTCGGCGGCGAGCACCTCGACCACGTCGGGGTCGTCGACCAGCACGTCGTTGTCCAGGAAGAGCAGGAACTCGCCGCGGGCCACTGCCGCGCCGACGTTGCGCCGTTCGCTGCCGCCGCGGTCGTCCTCGTGGCGCAGGGTCGTGAGCGCGCGGGGGTGCACCAGCTCGGCCAGGTACTCTGCGGTGCCGTCGTCGGAACCGTTGTCCACCACCACGATCTCGAACTCGCCGGACGCGCGGGCGAGGGACGCCAGCGCCCGGCGCGTGTACTCCAGGCGGTTGCGGACCAACATGACGACCGAGACCAGGCCCGGTACCGGGGTCGGGTTCACACTGCGCCCTTCACCGACGGGAATCGCCACGACGCGGCACCGCGCTGCGCCGGTCGAGCACGACATGGGTGGGGTGGTGCCCGCGCGCGGCGGGGTGTCGCCGCCGACCACCTCGTCGGTCGTCGCTTCCACTATGGTGGAATCGGACCGCGGTGAATCAGTGGTGGTCGTGCCGAAAACGGTGACGATCACCCGCCTGCCGGCGAACTGGATCGTTACCGGCGCTGATCGTAGAGGGTGTTCGGCGGGTGCGCCAGCCCGTGGCTCGGACTTCCGAAGGGACACCGTGGACGACGTCGCCGACCTCGCGAAATCCGGTTCCGGGCCGTACTTCCTCAATGATCGGAAACAATCGGGTGAGCCCATTCGGACGGCATTGTTCTGCCATGCGGCGGGCTTTACCGGCCGGGTCTGGCGGTCGTGTGTGAAAAATCTGCGGACGCCGTTGCGCGCCGCCGCTCTGGACCTGCGCGGCCACGGTGGCGCGCCGCCGTTGGCCGAGGACGCGGGCTGGGGCGTGTTCGCCGACGACGTCCTCCGCGCCGCTCGCGCGCTGGGCGCCGGTCCGCTGATCGGCGTCGGCCACTCGTTGGGCGCGACGTCGTTGCTGCTGGCCGAAGCACGGGCGCCGGGCACGTTCGACCTGCTGGTCTGCTTCGAGCCGATCCTCGCGACCCGGCACGACCCGGCCTTCGCCGAGGCGGCGGCCCGGCGGCGCGCGGTGTTCGGGTCCCGGGCCGACGCGCTCGCCCGGTGGTCCGCGCGGCCGCCGCTGTCCCGGCTCGCGCCGGAGGTCCTCGCCGACTACGTCGACTCGGGGCTGGCCGAGGAGCCGGACGGCCGGGTGCGGCTGCGGTGCGCGCCGGAGGTGGAGGCGCAGCTGTTCCGGACCGCCATCTCGTGCCCGTGGCGGGAGGCGTTGCCGTCCGTGCGGTGCCCGACGGTGTTCCTCCGCGGCGGCGAGTCGGTGGTGGTGAGCGGCGACTCGCTCGCGGCGGCGTGCGCCGGACTGCCCGCGGGACGGGTGGGCGAGGTGCCGGGCCTGGACCACCTGGGTCCGCTGGTCCGGCCCGGCACGTTCGCCGAGGTCCTCGACGGGCTGCTCGCGGACTTCCTCGACGGGCCCGCCGCTGCCCGGACCACGCCGTGATGAGCTGCCGGGCCAGACCCACGATCGGGTTGGCGTTGATGTCGTAGTTGCTCAGCACGATCGCCACCCAGCGGAGGTCGGGGTGGCGTCCAGCCGGTGGCCGTGCCGGGGCCGCTGCCGGAGTGCCCGACGACCCGCCGGCCGTCGGTGACGGTGTGGCGGAACCCAACACCGCGCGCCCGACGGGCGGCCTCGACATCACCGCGCTGCTACCGACGGCTCACTCGTCGGGGAACACCGTGGTCTCGCGGCGGTAGGGCCGGCCGAGCAGGGCGAGGCGGTCGGGCGGCCAGAGGTCGTCCCGGTCGTTGAGCAGCAGCTCGCCACCGCGTCGCAGCAGCCAGATCGTCTCGAAGTCCTGGTGCAGCACCGCGTTACCCGGGACCTTCTCCAGCAGCCCGGCCGTCAGGCGGACGACGTCGCCCTGTTGGCGCCCGATGTCGGTCTTGGCCAAGCGGTAGGCGACGCGCGTGGTGGGCGCGACGCCCAGGACGTCCAGCACCGGGTTCCACGGCTTGGGCTTGTCCTGCACCACGCGCAGCCACGTGCCGCCGGTCGTCACCGCGTCCTCGCCGAGCAGGCGCCGGCCGGTGACGGCCGGGTCGAGCAGCCCGGCGGCGACGCCGACGTCGCGCAACGCGTCGGCGACCTGCCCGACCGGTTGCGGAGTGGCGAGCGCGAGACCGTACGAAATGGACACTGGCAATCCTCTGTCGCGGGCTACGGGTACAAGTGAACCACGGCGCCGTTCTTGTCGATGACGATGACTTCCTTCAGGCCCTCGATCGGCCAGTCGCGCATCTGGGCGCGCAGCCGTTCCACGTCGACCGGGCTGTCGGCGAGGTTGACCACGACCCGGTCGGTCTGGCCGTCCTCGACCTTCTCCGCGATCCGGCTGTGGATGTTGCGGGGGCTGCCGGTCACCGGCGCGATGTTGTCGAAGATCCGGCCCTCGATCCGGTAGTCCGGGTTCTTGGCCCCCGGGACGACCGGGTTCTGCTCGACGTCGTACCCGGCCCGGGCGAGGGTGGTCGCCGACTCGTTCTCCCGTTGCAGCGACCGCTTGGTGTCCGCGTCGTGCTTCGGGTCGATCTCGGTGCGCGTCCCGCCGGGTTGGGCGTCCGGGTCGGGGGAGCGGGACGGCCCGGTGTGCCCGTCGCCGCCGGGGGTCGGCTTCTTGCCAGGGCCCTCCGGCGGCTTGCCGCCGTCGCCGCCGCGCCGCAGGTCGTCCATCTTCTTGCGGATCTGCTTGAACAGCTCACCCAGGCGGCGCAGCAGGGGCATCAGCTTCTGCATCGTGCGCACGAGCTGCTTGACGAGCTGCGCGATCCGCGCCGCCCACTTGGCGGCGGCGGCCGAGGCCTGGACCGCGGCGGCGGGCAGGCCGATGATGGTCAGCGCCTCCGCCGCCCACACCGCGAGGCGTCCCACGAGGTCGGCGATCAGGTCGCGCACCGTCTCGCGGACCACGCCGACGACCACGCCGGCCAGCTCCACCGCGCTGCCGAGGCCCGACGCGGCCCGGGCCGCCGCGCCGATCACCGCGACGAGGTCGGCGGCGCGGGCGCGGTAGGCGTCGGCGGCCTTGCCCGACCACGCGGCGGTGTCCGCGGAGTGCTCGGCGCCGTACGCGGTGTGCACCTCGCCGACGGCGGTCGCGATGTTCTTCCACGTCCGGGAGTGCGCGGCCACGGCGTCGGCGTTGCCCGCGAGCTTGTCCAGCGCCTCCCGCAGCGGGCCGACGTGCTCGATGATGAACGAGACGAGGCTGGACGCCACCGAGCCGAACGGGTCCATGACGATGCTCAGCGCTTCCAGGCCGGTGCCCGCCGCGCCCAGCCCGATGTCGACCCAGTCGCCGCTCTCGATGCCCCGCACCAGGTCGTCGACCGATTCGGCGATGCCGATGCCGGTGTAGGACCGGGTGGAAGCGCGCTCCGGCGCGACCAGCGGGTTGCCGGTCACCGCAGGCCGGCTTCGATGGCGGTGAAGCCGCGCACGGCGGCCACGTCCTCGGAGTCGTAGGCGTCGGCCGTGTCGCGGAGGTTCCCGGCCACGGTCCCGAGGCCGTCGCGGGCGGCCTTGAGGGCTTCGTGCGCGAGGGCTTCCACGTCGTTGAACAGCGGTGGCAGGAACTGGCAGATGACGCCGTAAGCGCCGTCGGGCATCACCTGCGCCGCCGCGTCCGCCGCGGTGCCCAGGCTCGCCGCGTGGGCGTCGACCTTGCCCGCGTGGGCGCGAAGGTCGCCGCCGATCACCTCGAAACCGGCCATGATCTCCCCTCGGTCAGCTCTGGTCGAAGACGGAGTCCTCACCGAAGTCGTCCTGGTCGGTCGGCCCGCGCCGCGGTGGCCCAGCGGGCGGGTCGGGTTCGTCGGACGCGGCGAACTTCTGCGCGTAGTAGCCCGCGATCCGCTCGGCGCCGTCCTCGCCGAGGGTGTCACCGGCGATCTCGCGCACGCGCGGGGTGATCTGCGCTTTCGCCTGCCTGACTGCGATGAGCAGCTGCCGGCTCAAATCTTCGGGCGTGGTGCGGGCGAGCTGGTCGGTGAACGTCGCGTCGACCAGCGCGCCGTCGGCGTCGACGGTCACGGTGACGACGCCGCTGGGACTGGTGGCGCTGATCCGCACGCCCTCGACCCGCTGCTGGAGCTGTCGGTACCGCTCGGCCTTGTGCTCGAAGGTGGCGACCCACGCGTCCAGACCGCGTTCGACCTCGGCTGGGTCGCCGCCGACTAAGTCACCCGGCACGGTCATGCCGACGACCATACCGCCGGAACCCGGTCTGTGGGCGCAAAAAATGGCGTCGGACAGCGCGGTGGCGCGACGGCTTCGCTGCCGTCGCGCCACCGGGTCCGGGGTGCTAGCTCACGGTGATGTTCGAGTTGCCGCTGCTCTGGTAGCCCTCGGTCGCCATGATCATGTAGTAGCGGAAGCTGCCCAGCTGCATGCCGGCCCGGCTCCACGCGTCGAAGTGGTTGCCGGTGGTGATGGTGCCGCCGACCCTCCTCTGCTGGCGGACGCTCCAGAACTGCGCGAACGTCTTGGTGCCCTCGACGGACGGGGCGTTGTAGCGCATCGTGTGGTAGATGTCGTACGTGCCGCCGTCGCTGGTGACCGTGCCCCGGTGCGTGCCCGTGGGCCGGTAGTTGCCCCAGCTGTCGACGATGTAGTACTCGACCAGCGGGCCCGAGGTCCAGCCGTAGAGGCACAGGTAGCCGTTGCCCGAGGGGTTGAAGCTGCCCGAGTAGCGCACGGTCCGGCGGGATCCGTTGCTCCAACCCTTGCCGCACACGAAGTTTCCGGTGTTCCGCCACGAGGTGCTGTACTGCCCGCCCGACCCCATGGTCATGGAGACGGTGTTCTGGGCGTCGGTCCAGAACGAGTAGTAGTAGCCGTTGTGGTTGCCCGTCTGGTTCGTGGTGACGGTCTGGGCGTGGGCGGTGCCGGGCAGGATCAGCCCGGAGCCGAGCGCCAGGGCTCCGGCGCCGCCGATGAACGTCCTGCGGCTGATCGGGTGCGCAGGGGCGTTGTCTTCCATTGGTGTGCTTCCTCCTCGTTGAGGCCAGCGAGGGGCCACCCGGCGTGCGGCGGGACCGGCAGTCCGGTCGGTGGCCGCAAATGGCGGCCGCGGCGCTCCCGGTCGTACACTGCGATCAGGCTTTCGACCGCCCTATCGCTTTTGACGGTCGGTTGCCGGAGTCGCGGGGGTGACCCGATCGACATCGGTCCAGGGTCTGTCGATGCAGACAGTGTTCGGCCGACTCCGGCGTGCTGTCAACGATTCTCGTAAGGTTGCGAAAACCTTATCGTAAAATTGCGCAAGTACGTCCGGCGCGGGTATGGCTGAAATGCATCGGTACTGGTGCCGGGATTTCCGGTCCGATGCGGCCCCGGTGGTCGGTGAAAAGTTTCGGAAACCTATCGAACTCGGCGGGCGTGCGCGGCGGTGGTCGGTCGGCGTCGGCGGCCCTTCAAGATCACCCGATCGTGCGTGGCATTCGGGCGTGCGCGTTCGGGAGAATGGCCCTGGGGATGGTAGTCCGGGGGGATAAGCCGATGGAGTCAGCACGTGCGTTGCCCGCGGCTGTCGTGCGGGTGCGCGATGGTCGGGGATCGGTGGTGGGCGCGGGTTTCCTGGTCGCGCCGGACCTGGTGTGCACGTGCGCGCACGTGGTGGGCGACGGCACCGTGCCGCCGCCGGGGCCGGTGCGGGTGGACTTCCCGATGCTGCCCGGCGCGCCGGCCCGCACGGCGGTGGTGGAGGCGTGGCGGCCCGTGCTGGCGGACGGTCGCGGCGACATCGCGCTGCTGCGGTTGACCGAGCCGCCGCCGGAGGGCTTCGCGACGTTGGCGCTCGGGGCGGCGGAGAACCCGTGGGGCCAACGGTTCCGCGTGCCCGGGTTCCCGGCGGGCCACGAGGACGGCGTGTGGGTCGGCGGCAGCCTGCGCGAGCGGCAGGGCACCGGGTGGGTGCAGGTGCAGGCCGACGACGGGCCGCGCATCGCGCGCGGCTTCAGCGGTTCGCCGGTGTGGAGCGAGGACCTGGCGGCGGTGATCGGCATGACGGTGGCCGCCGAACGCGGCTCGGGCACCGCCTACCTGATCCCGTCCGAGACGCTGGTCGAGGTCGCGGGCGAGCTGGCGCCACCGTGCCCGTTCCGGGGCCTGCGGGCGTTCCGCGCCGAGGACGCGCGGTACTTCTTCGGCCGCGACGACGAGATCGACCGGCTCGCGCGACGGGTGGCGCGGCAGCGGATCGTGCTGGTGGTCGGGCCGTCGGGCTGCGGCAAGTCGTCGTTGGTGGACGCCGGGCTGCGGCCGCGGCTGGAGGCGGCGGGCACGCCGGTGGCCCTGGTCCGGCCCGTGCCCGGCCAGTCGGCGCACGACCTGCTGGCCGTGCTGCGCCCGGTCGCCGTACCCGGCGCGGTGCTGGTGGTCGACCAGTTCGAGGAGGTCGTCACCACCGACCCGGGCACCGCGCGGGACGTGCTGCGGCTGCTGGAGGAGCTGACCGCCGAGCCGGGCGGGCCGCGGGTCGTGCTCACCCTCCGCGCGGGCTCCCTGGACGGGCTGCTGGCGACCGGCGGCGTGCCCGCGCTGGACGACGCGACGATGTTCCTCGCGCCGTTGAGCGGGGACGGGCTGCGCCAAGCCGTGGAGCGGCCCGTGGCGCTCACGCCCGGCGTGGCCTACCAGGACGGGGTGGTCGACCGCGTGCTCGTCGACGCGCGGGCGGGCACGGGCCTGCTGCCGCTGGTCGAGTTCACCCTCACCGAGCTGTGGCAGGCGCAGGAGGCCGGTCGGCTCACGTTGCGGGCCTACGACGAGCTGGGCGGTGTCGCGGGCGCGTTGGCAGGCCACGCCGAGCGGTTCTACCGCGACCTCGACCCGGCCGAGCGGGAACCGGTGCGGCGGCTGCTGGTGCGCCTGGCCCGACCCGCCGACGACGGCTTCGCGTTGCGCCCCGTCAGGGTGGACGAGGTGCCCGACGACCTGCGCCGGGTGGTGGACGTGCTGCTGGGCGCACGGCTGCTCCTCGTCCGCGAGGACCCGGGCCAGCCGCCGGTGCTCGCGCTCGCCCACGAAGCCCTGCTGCGCAACTGGCAGACCCTGCGCGGGTGGCTGGAGGCCGACCGCGAGTTCCTGGCCTGGCACGCGCAGGTGCGCGAACGCGCCGATCAGTGGGAGCGCGAGGGCCGCGACCGGAGCCTGGTGCTGCGCGGCGGGCAGCTCGCCACCGCGCGGCAGTGGCTCGACCAACGCCCAGCCGACGTGGACCGGCGCGAGCACGACTACGTGGCCGCCGGTCAGGCCGCGCGGCGCCGGTCGACCAGGACCAGGCGTGCGGCCGTGGCGGCCATGGCGGTGCTGCTGCTGGTGTCGGGGCTGCTCACCGCCCGCACGGTCTCGGCCAACCAGGAGCTGGACACCACCGTGCGGCGGCAGGGCGCGCAGCTGCTGCACGACCTCGCCGAGCGCGAGGCCGGGGTCTCCGCGATGAGCGCGTTGCAGTTCGCGCTGGCGTCCTGGCGGCACGACCCGGCGGTCGGCTACGGCGCGCTGGTGCGACAGCAGGCCGTGTTCTACGACGTGGCCGAGGTGGACGTGGACCGGTTCGCCGTGCCGATGGAGGTGATCGCCACGACCCCGACCGGCCACGTCGCCGTGTCCGCCACCGCGTCCGGGGCGTTGACCGCGTGGCGAGACCCGTGGGGCGACGCGCCGCGGTCGTGGCCGCTCGGCACGGTCGACGGGGTGGAGGGCATCCGCGTCAGCGACGACGGCACGCGGGTCGCGGTGGCCGACACGGCGTCGGCGATCCGGGTGTGGGACCTGCGCGAGCGCGGCGAACCCGTGCTGGTGCGCCCCGCCGCCGCGGAGCCGGATCCGCTGGAGGACGCGGGCCTGGAGATCTCCCCGTCCGGCGGGCACGTCGTCCTGGTCAACAAGTCGCGGGTGGAGGTGTGGGACGTGGCGCGGCGGTCCCGCGTGGAGGGGTTCGCGCCGCCGCCGGGCGAGGTGCTCGGCGTCGCCGCGGTGGACGACGAGCTCGGCGCGGTGGCGTTGCTGGAAGCGCGGGCCGACGGCACGGTGTTCGCCGTGCGGTCGCTCGACACCGGGGCGGAGGTGCGGTCGACGCCGGGCCTGTCCACCACGGCCCGCCAGGGGCGCATGGTGCTGTCGTGCGCGCACGACGTGTTCTCCGGGCGGGACGTGTTCAGCGGCGCGGAGGTGTTCCGCCGGGCCGCGCCGGACTGCGGCGACGTGTCCACCGACCTCACCGGCGAGTACCTGGCCTTCGACCCGGGCGTCGAGTCGGGCAGCTTCGGCCTGGTGACGTACCTCGACCCGCGTGACGGCCGGGCCTACCAGTCCTCGACGCCGAGTTCGGACCTGACCGAGGACCAGGAGGTCGGCGGCGGCACGGTCGTGCTGCGGTCGCCGGACGGCACGCCCGACATCCGCCACGTGCGCGGCCGGGCGGTGGTGCGGATGCGACCACCGCGCCCGGTGGAGGAGGTCGGTTCCCAGCAGTCGGCGTACGCGGGCACGACCGACCTGCTCAACCCGGCCTACAGCGAGGACGGCTCGCTGATGGCGGTGGTCGAGGGCGCGAGCGACCGGGTGCCGGGCTTGTCGCTGGTCGACACCCGCACCCGGCGGCGGCTGGCGCACGTGCCGGACCTGCTGCCACCGGGCCGGTTGTTCCTGCAGTTCACCCCGGACAACGCGCGCCTGCTGCTGTTCGACGGCCCGGAGCTGCTCGTGCTGGACACCCGCGACCTGGCGGAGCTGCGCCGGGTCCGGCTGCCCCGGCCCGCCGAGCTCGGCGACCAGGAGGACCGCCGGTGGCGGCGCTCGGTGGCCGCCGTGGACGACCGCACCGCGGTGACCCTGTACGCGGGGCTGCTCACCCGGTGGAACCTCGACAGCGGCTCGCCGGTCGGCCAGCCGCTGCCGGTCGGCGACACCGCGCGCGAACTGCTGGAGGCGGCGGAACGCGGCGTCGTGCTGCGCACCCCCGATCCCGACCGGGTCCTCGTCAACACGCCGCACGGCCAGCGGTGGTGGGACCTGGCGGCCCGGACCGCGGGCGACGAGATCGCACCCGAACCGGACTCGACGATGCTCGCCGCCGCGCTGCACCGCCCGGACATCGCGATCCAGTACTCGTCGGGCCGGGCCTACGTGCACGACCTGGACTCCGGCGCCACGTCGAAGGCGATCCCGCTGACCGCGCACGTGGCGCCCCTCGGGTTCACCCCGGACGGGAAGCTGCTCGCCTCCGGCGAGGACGAGCTGATCCAGGTGTGGGACCCGGGGACGGCACGCCTGCTCGGCGAGTTCCGGCTGCCCGACGACACGGTCGGACCGGTGATGGCGGGCTCCCGGCTGATCGCCGCGAACAAGCGGGGCTTCGTCTCGCTGGACCTCGACCCGTCCCACTGGTTCGCGGCCCTGTGCGCCGCCGCCGGCCGCGACTACACGGAGTCCGAAGTGGACAGACTGCCGCCGGGGGTGGACCGGGGCAACCCCTGCGCGTGACGGTTCAGCTCGGGTCGCCCGGTGTGGGGTCGGTCGGGCGGTCCCACGACTCGGTGGTGAGCTGGGCCAGGGTGAAACTCGTCAGCTCGGTGACCAGCAGGCTGCGGGACAGGGGGAGCAGGCGGTGGGCCTTGCAGTGCTGGGTGGGCAGCACGGTGACCTCCTCGCCGACGACCCGGGTGAAGTCCGGGTCGAACGTGACCCGCACGACGACGTCGAGCACGTCGTCGGAGACGATCGACGACCCCAGCAGCCACGCGCTCGGCCCGCCCGCCGGGTCGAACGCGATGTGCAGCAGGCCCGCGTCGGCGACCTCGGAGGACCGCAACCGGAACCACGTGGTGGCGCCGTCGGCGTCGATGCGGCCGAACGTGCCGGTGCCGTGGTCGCTGGAGCCCAGCAGCGCGACCCACAGGCCGACCGGACCGGCCACCAGCCCCACCGGCCGGTCGGGGACGTCCAGCTGGGTGGTGTCCCGGGTCAGGGGGTTGATGCGCAGGACCTGGCTCGCGTCGTCCTGGCTGGCGTAGAACTCGCCGGACGCGGGGTGCCGGGCGACGAAGATCGGGTTCGGGCGCGCCTCGTAGAGCCGGAACCGGGACGGGTCGGCGTGGTCGATCGACAGCACGTGGTTGCTGGTCTTCAGGCTCACCCACAGCTGGTCGCCGTACTCGCCGACGTAGTGCGGTCCCTGCCCGCCGCCGGGGACGTCGATCGTGCGCACCACGCGGGGCGGCGCGTCGACGTCCGGGCCGTTGGGGTCGACGAGCAGGAGCCGGTTGTCGCCCTCGTGGGTGGCCCACACCAGGCCGGGGTGGCGCTGCGAGACCGCCAGGCCGTGCAGCATGGAGTGCGCTTCGCCCAACGGGTGCGCCCGCGCCGCCTGGACCTGCTCGCCCGCCGGGTCGAGCCGGACCTTGACCAGGTGGCTGTTGGACATCTGCGACACCAGCACGAGCGGCAGCCCGGGGACCCGCACCAGTTCGTGCGTCTGCTCGGCGTGTGGCAACCCGTACTCGACCACCGAGCGGCGGGGCACGCCCCGCGGTGGTCGGGCCTGGGCCGGAGCGGCGGTCAGCAGCGGCGCGGTGATGCTCGTGAGCAGCACGGATCGGTGGAACGCGCGCCGGTCCATCGGGCCTCCTCGGACGGGAACCGGGTCGGCCCCACCGTAGGCACGCCGGCGGTCCGCCACCGCCCGACGACGCGGACGAGCCCGCGTCGGGTGAACGGATTGCCCCTTCACGGGGACGTCGGTGGGCGCGGCCGACCAGCGCCGCGCCCACCGGACAGGGTCAGCCGGCGCCCCGGACGAACGCCCAGGCGGTGCGGGTGACGGTGTCCTCGGTGCCGGTGAACCCCTCGGCGGGGCTCAGCTCGTCCTCGGTGAAGTCGAGGTCCGGGTCGTCGGCCGTGCCGCCGACGCCGTCCGGGCCCACCGCGAACATGACGGCCGGGTCGCCACCGGGGTCCATGATGCCGTGCGCGTCGTTGAGCCGGTCGGTGTGCCAGCTGCCCGACATGTGCCCGACCTCGTGGCTGGTGATGTTGCCGACCGCGCGGCCGATGAACGCGATCTCGTCGCTCGCCGGGCCGACGTAGGTGTTCAGCGACCACACCGGTCCGGCCGGCGCGCTGATCTCGTCGAGCAGCACCAGCGCGGTCTCCTCGCGGCCGAAGTTGCCCGCGTCGATGGACTGGGCGATGCCGACGGTGGAGATGCCCGTCTCGGCGATGGTGCCGCCGACGACGACCCGGCTGACGTTCGGCTGCCCCCACGGGTCGACGTGGTCGCGGCTGGTGAGGATGCGCACCGCGAAGCGCGGGTTGAGGCCCTTGGCGATCAGGTCCCGTTCCAGGTTCTCCCGCACGGTGGCGGTGATGGCCGCGATCAACGCGCGTTCGTCGGCCGCGGCGAGTCCCCACCGGGGCAGGAAGTCCGCCAGCGGTGAGAGGTCGCGCAGGCCACCGCCGCCGCCGTAGATCGCCGTGTTCACCCTGGCGCCGTCGAAGTCCAGGAAGATGGTGTGCACGGAACCACGTGGCGCGGTCTCCGTGCCGGGGCGGAACGCTTCGAGCTTGATGTCGTACGGACCTTCGCCCGCCTCGACGCCGAGCCGGTACCGGCCGGCCGCCGGCGCCACGAAGTCCACGACCGCGTTGCCGCCGCCGGGCATCGGCGAGACCTGGGCGAACGAGTACGTGAGGTCCTGCGAGGAGCCGAACACCTCGCGACCGGCCGGGTCGTGCACCGCGATCCGGGTGCCGCCGCCCGCGACGGCCGCGCCGAGCACGTCGCCCGCACGCAGGTCGAACGAGTAGTAGTCGAGGTCGCCGCCGCTCTTGCCGCTGGTGATCAGCAGGTCGTACGGGCCTTCGGTGACGACGCCCGGGCCGGTGCCCGGTGTCAGGGGGTCGCGCGGCAGCGCGAACGGGTCGGAGCCCACCATGAGGTAGAAGGTGCGGCCGGCCTGGATGGTGAACGTGATGGCGGAGTCGGTCGAGCCGCCGCTGTCGCCGCTGACGGTCCACAGGCCGCCGTCGGTGTCCCACAGCGCGAGCACCGGGTCGAGGTCGCCGGTCGGCGTCGACGTGCGCGCGGAGAACGTGACGTCGGTGGCGCCGCCGTCGAGCCGGTAGAAGTCGAAGTCCCCGGTGCCGTCGCCGGCGCTGCCGTGCGGGCCGTCGCCGATGACGCCGCTGGTGCGGACCGCGCGCCGGGTGACCGGGAAGCCGGTGTCGCCGGCGAGCCCGATCGCGTCGTCGGGCTCGGGGAGCGGCGGCAGCACCGGGATCGTGTCGTCCAGCCTGATGTCGCCGGTCAGCGCGATCTTCGAGTCGGCGGGCGCGCGGGTGCCGAAACCCGCGATGTGCTCGGCGGTCGTCGGGGTGTCGTTGGCGCCGGTGACGCCGACCGGTTCCTGTTCCTGGTACGGCCGGGCCGCTTGCGCGCCGACGCGGTGCCGCCGTGCCTGCGCCTTGGCCTCGCGGGTGCGGGCGACCGTTGCCCAGTCGGTCTCGGCCGGTTTCGACGGGAACATCAGCACCGGATCGGGTTGGATCACCGGCACGGCCTGCGGTTCGGCGGTGGCGGCGGTCTGCCCGCCCCACAGCAGCGCGGCGGCGACCCCCGCCGCCAGCGCGCCGAGTGCGCGTTTCGTCATTGCTTCCCCCTGGCTCCCGGGATGTCCGGAACTGCCAGCAAAGCGTGCGGGAGCGCGAGGGGGTCGTGGTTCGGCCGAGGTTGGCCTGTTCACGTCAACTCCGGCGACGCCTTTCGGAGCAGCACGGCGGGGAGGTGGACGAGCGTGCGGCGGCACGGCTCTACCGCCGGGCTCACGTCGCAAGTCGGCCCCACCGCCGGGCTCACGTCGCGAGTCGCCGGTACAGCTCGCTGTCGCACAGCAACTCCGCCGGCGTTCCCCGTGCGGCCACCCGGCCACCGTCGAGCAGCACGACGCAATCCGCGCTGCGCAACGTCGACGGCCGGTGCGCGATGACGAGCAGGGCGCACTCGGCGGAGACGCGGGCGACGGTCTCGGCCAGCACGGCTTCGGTCATCGCGTCGAGTTGCGAGGTGGGTTCGTCCAGCAGCAGCAACGAGGGCTTGGTGAGCAGCGCGCGGGCCAGCGCGACCCGTTGGCGTTCCCCGCCGGACAGCGCGCAACCGCGGTCGCCGACCTCCGTGTCCAGCCCGGCGGGCAGGCGGTCGACGAGGTCGCCGAGGTCGGCGAGGCGCACCACGCGGTCGATCTCGGCCGCGTCGGCGTCGGGGTCCGCGTAGGTGATGTTGTCCCGCAACGTGCCGTGCAGCACCGGGGTGTTCTGCTCCACGAAAGCCAGTCGCGCCCGGCACTGCGCCCGGCTCAGCTCGCGCACGTCGCGGCCGTCGAGCAGGATCGTCCCGCCCTGCGGGTCGTAGAAGCGCTCGACCAGGGCGAGGATCGTGGACTTCCCCTCTCCCGACCTGCCCGCGAGCGCGACCAGGGAGCGGGGCGGCACGGTGAACGACACACCGCGCAGCACCGGGCGGTCGGGGTAGTCGAACCGCACGTCCCGGAACTCCAGCACGGCGGTCGCCGCAGCCGGCCGCACGACGTCGGGAGAGCTCTCCCGGTTCTCCTCGACGGGCAGGGCGAGCACCTCCCACACGCGCTGCAACGCGCCCATGCCGCGCTGGATGGTGGTCACGGCGTGGAACGCCGACGCCAGCGGAACGGCGAGGTAGCTCGCGTACAGCAGGAACGCCACCAGATCACCCAGCGAGGCGGCGTCACGCGCGACGCGGACGCCACCGACGAGCAGCACGAGCAGGAGGGTGCCGTTGGCCGCGAGTTCGACGGCGGGATCGGCGATGCAGGCGAGTCTCGCGGTGCGCACGCCGGAGCGGTAGGCGGAGTCGGCCTGCCGGCCGATGCGCTCGGTCTCCCGCTGCTCCGCGCGGCTGGCCCGCACGGTCCGGATGGCGCCGAGGGCCCGGTCGAGGTCGGCCGCCATCGCGCCGACACTGGCCTGGGTCCGCTCACTGGCCGCGCGCATCCCCCGCACGGCGCCGACCACCAGCAGCGCACCGGCCGCGACGGTCACGAACACCAGGACGAACAGCGTGACGTCGAGCCACACCATCAGGACCACGATCCCGGCCGTGGTGAGGACACCGGTCACCAGGTCCACGAACGACTGGGCGACCACGTCGCGCAGCACGGTCGTGTCGGCGCCGGTCCGGGAGACCAGGTCGCCGATCCGGCGCTCGTCGTAGACCGGGATGGGCAGCTTCAGCAGGTGCCCGATCAGCGACCGGCGCAGTCCCAGCACGATGCCCTCGCCCGTGCGCTCCAGCAGGAACCGGCCGAACGCGCCGAGGAGTGCCTGGGCGACGAACAGGGCGGCGAGCGCGGCGACGAGTTCCCACGCCGTCCGGCCCGCGCCCGCCTCGGTGATGGCCTCCCGCGCGACCAGCGGTTGCGCCAGGCCCAGGACCGCGCCCACCAGGGTGAGCAGCACCGCGAGCAGCACGGCCCGCCGGTGGCCGCGCACGAGCCCGAGCAGGTCCCTGACCCGCGCGCCGGGCCCGGATTTCATCCCGCGGACCTCCGCGAGGGCGCCGGTGGCACCACGATGAGGCGGATGAAGTAGTCGGCGGGCAGGTGCTCGTCCACCAGCCGACCGTCCGCCTCGACCCAGGCGTGCGCGCCGAACGGCGGCTTCTTCCGCGCGCCGGTGCACCACGTCGGCCAGGTGCCCGTCAGGCGGCACAACAGCGCCGTGGCCAGCGAGCGGGGCAGGCACCCCTGCGGCCCGGCGCACGGGAGGCTGACCGCGAGCACCGCGTCGCGTGCCTTCTTCGCCTGGGCGTAGGTGGCGGGTCGGGCGCCGCGCCGGAGCACGGTGAGCACGGCGCGGAGGCGTGCCGGTGACAACCGCGCGATCAGGCCGGCCGCCGCGACCGCCAGCCGTGCGGCCACCCGTCGTGGCAGCGCGATGCCCCGCCGAGGGGGCCGGGTGATCGCGCCGGGGGACGTCACGGCGTGACCAGGTCGGCCGAGCGCAGGCTGTCGAGCAACGTCTCGACGTCGCTCCTCGCTTGGGGTTCGTCCACTTCGAACTGCTCGGTCAGCGCCTGCACCGCCTCGTCGGGCGTGCGGCCGGCCAGGAGCAGGCGCACCACCTCCGCGCCGGTCGGGTTGAGCTGCCAGTAGTCACCGGTGCGCTCGTCGAGCAGCACGGTGCCGTACTCGGTGTCCGCCGTGGACACACCGTCGCGGATCCGGAGGGGCATGCCGATCTCCCTTCATGCGGGCGTGGTGGAGCGAGCCAGGGCGCGCAGCCAGACCTCGCAGCCGATGGTCGTGTACAGGGTGGCCCGGCTCAGGTCCGGTGTGGACGGTCGGACGGCGAGCGCCCGGAGCTGTCGCGCCTCGACCAGGCCGAGGTCGGCCAATCGGGAGTCCTCCCACAACGCCAGCAGATCGCCTCGGTGCTCGCGCAGGCCCGCGGCGTCGTCGAGGGCGGACTGGGCTTTGGTGCTGCGCTCCAGGCACTCGTCGGCGACGACGCCCCGCATCGCCTCTTTCAGGACGGGCTTGTAGGTCCACGGGGTGACGCGGTCGTCCGGCCGCACGGACAGGAAGGCCTCGATCACGCGGTCGTCCATGAAGGGTGAGGTGATGGGCAGCCCGGCGTTCGCGGTGATCTGCTCCCAGTGCCGGATGATGCGGTTGGTGCTCCGGATCTGCTCCAGGTCGGCGTGCAGCCCTCTCGTCGGCGCCAGTGGTCGTGCGTCCGGTGCGACGGCCAACAGGGCTTCCCGCGCCAGGCCCACCGCTTCTTCCGTCACCCACGGGAAGAGCCGGGGCGGCATGCCCCACCCGAGACCGGTGGTGGCGACGTCGGCCAGGGGCGATCGCAGGTCGTCTGCGGCGTCGGCCAGCCAGGCGTGATAGGGCCGGTTGTCGGCCAACGCGCGGATCATCGGCAACCACGGTGAGTGCCACAAGGAGCGATAACCGCGCAGTCGCCCGAGCGCGAACAGCGGTCGGCGGCGCAGCAGCGTGTGGTGGTAGGCGTCCGAGCACCAGGCGACGTGGTCGCCACCGATGCCGGTGAGGTGCAGGCGTGCCCCCTTGGCCGCGAGCCGGGGCAGGTGGGCCGACAACCGCGCTTGGTCCATCACGCCGATGGTGGGCTCGTCCACGGCGTCGTCGATGTCCCGCAAACCCGCGTACACCAGGGGGGACCGCTCGGCGGGCAGGCTGTCGTGGACCACGCCGGGCAGGTGCGCGGCGGCGCGGCGGGCCCACGCGAAGTCGTCGTCCGCGTCGTCCAGGCCCGGCCAGGTGAAGGCGATGATCTCGGCGTTCCCCCGGGCGGCGAGGAAGCACACGGATGTCGAGTCCAGGCCGCCCGACAGGTCGCAGCTCACCACGCCGCCGTGCCGGGTGCGCGCGTCGACCGCCTCCGCGAGCGCCTCGCCCGCCCGCACGGCGCCGTCCGCGATCGACAGCGAGGGCTCGGGCGGGTGCCACCAGCGGGACTGGCGGGTGCGGACGCCGTCCGGCTCGACCACCAGGTAGTCCCCGGGCGCCACCGAACGCACGCCCCGCCACATCGGGGTGTCCGCCAAGGGGTGCGGCACGGGGAACAGCAGCCGCACCGCGACCTGCTGCTCGTCCAGTTCCGCCCCGGCGAACCCGGCGAGGAGGTCGGCGCGATCGGCGACGACGGTGACACCCGCGACGACGGCGTGGAACACCAACCTCATGCCGGAAGCGCTGCCCTGGACCCGCAGCCGCCCGTCCACCGAGGCCACCAGGTGGAAGCTGCCGGGCAGCTGGCGCGCCAACCGGTCGAGGTCGGCCACGTCCCGCACCCGCTCGGCCTCGCGGGTGAGTTCCGCCGCCGTCACCGGGCAGCACCCGATCACCGCCAGCCTGGTGCGCCCGGTCTCGGCCACGGTGATCTCGCCGCCGGGGCGGCGGGCCACCAGCCACGGCCGTCCCGAGGCGTGCGTGACGTTCAGGTCGGCCGCGCCCCGGAAGGGGGCCACGGCGAGCGCGCCCTCGCAGTCCGGCAGGACCACGAAGCCGACGTCGCCGTGGCCCGGCGTGCGATTCGGCGCCGACATCAACGCGTCGGCGGCGTCAGTTCTTGCTGAAGATGAGGCGGTCGCGGCCGTTGCGTTGCAGCAAGCCGGTCACCTTCGAGAATGCGCCTGAGCGGATCAGGACCGGTGCCTCGTACACGCGCTTGGTCATCGTGCGTCCCTTCTCGTGAGGAATCTTCGAGTGGCGCCGCCCGGTGCTTTCACGAGCCGACGGACGACTGCGCGCACTCGGCGGCGGCCACGCCTCGTCATGTAACCCGCGGCGGCCACCGCACGCTGATCCCCGAGAGGACCACTCGGACGAGCGAGAGACCGCCCGTGACCAGCGTGGAGGCAGTCGAACGGGTGTGCGCTCCCCACTTTCGACGGATGCCCGCGGTCGACCTCCGTCGGCGTGGTGCCCGACGGGAGTGCCGCCGTCGGGTCTCCGGCACGCGTGACCGGAACGGGGGAGGGCTCAGCTCCGGCGGGCGCCCTGGGGCAACGCCACCGACGCCAGCGCCTCGTCGACCGAGCCGAACACCGTCAGCAGCGACCCGAGGGACGTCAGCTGGATCGGCCTGAGCACGGCGCGCGCGGTCGCGACGACCGCGAGGGTGTCGACGCGAGCGCGGGTCTCCAGCAGCAGCGACAAGCCGGCGGAGCTGAAGAAGCTCACCCCGGACAGGTCGAGGACCAGGGCGGACGGGCGCTCGGCCAGGCCCGACAGCACGGCGGCGCGGACCTCGGGAGTGGTGTCGATGTCGACCTCACCGGCCACGCCGATGACGAGGACGTCGCCCGCTCGGGTGACACGGATGTCGAGGATCGGTGAGGGTTGCCCCATCGGCTCGGCCACGACGTCTCCCGGGTGTGATGCGGTGTCGAACCACAGTTGTACCAGGCCGACGCTACGTGCTGGGCAGCGGCGACGCACCCCTGCGCTCGCCGTGCCCCGGCCGTCCCAACCGGCGGACGGCCGCCACGATGTCGCTGTTCGACACGCCTTTGACCAGGTGCTCACCGACGCCGGCCGAGGTGAACTCGTGGAAGGCCTCCCGATCGGCGAAGGCCGACAGCGCCAGGATCCCGGTGTTCGGCGACCGGAGCCTGATCTCCCGCGCGGCCCGGCCACCACCACCGCCGGGCATGCGCACGTCGAGCACGACGACGGCGGGGCTGTGGCGTTCGACCAGCTCGATCGCCTCGTCCGCGTCCCGCGCCACCGCGACGACCTCGAAGTCCGGCTCCGCGTCGAGCACCTCGCGCAACGCCTCGCGGATCATCGGGTCGTCGTCCGAGATCACCACGCTGAGCTTGCGGTCGGTCACGGCTCACCGCCGGGGGAGTCCGGGATCCAGAACCGCACCTCCGCGCCACCGTCGGGGCCCTGTCCCACCGACCACCAGCCGCCCGCGGTCTCCGCGCGCTCCCGCATCTCGATCATGCCGAAGTGGTCGAACGCCGGTCGGTCGCCCGGCGCGCCCGGGTCGGCGCCGACGCCGGTTCCGACACCGACGCCGTTGTCCACGACCTCGACCAGCGTGCCGCCGCCGGTCGAGGTCAACGACACCTCGACCGCGGACGCCCGCGCGTGCTTGCGGATGTTGACCAGGGCTTCCTGGCAGATGCGGAAGATCGTGATCGCCGACTCGGCGGGCGGCTCGCGGTCCAGCTCGTGCCGCAGCCGGTACGTGATGCCCCACGGTTGGGCGACGTCGGTGAGGTAGTGGTCGAGGGCCTGCACCAGGCTGTGCCGGTCGAGCTCCGGCGGGCGCAGCCGGAAGACCAGGTTGCGCAGCCGTCCGATGGACGACCGCACCGCCTCGTCCAGCTGCCGCACGACGGCCGCGTCCTCCTCGGGCAGCCGGTTGGCCAGCAGTTGCAGCCGCATGCCGACGGCGACCATGGACTGGATCGAATCGTCGTGCACGTCCCAGGCGATGCGGCGCCGCTCCAGCTCCTGGGCCTCCACGAGGTGGCTGACGAGCCTGCGCTGCTCGGTCAACGTCCGCTCGACCCGCCGGTGCTCGGTCATGTCGCGGGTGACCTTGGCGAACCCGCGCAGGCGGCCCGCGTCGTCGGTCAGGGCGGTGATGATGACGTTGGCCCAGAACCGGGTGCCGTCCTTGCGCAGCCGCCAGCCCTCGTCCTCGAACCGGCCGACCTCGGCGGCCACCTCCAGCTCGCGCCACGGCTTGCGCGCCACCAGGTCCTCGGGCGGGTAGAACAGCGAGAAGTGCTCGCCGACGATCTCCTCGGCCGAGTAGCCCTTGATCCGCTCCGCGCCCGCGTTCCAGCTGATCACCCGGCCGGTCGGGTCGAGCATGAAGATGGCGTAGTCGAGCACGCCTTGGACGAGCAGCCGGAACCGCTCCTCGCTCGCCCGCAGCGCCTCCTCGGCCCGCATCCGCTCGGTCATGTCGCGGGTGACCTTGGCGAACCCGCGCAGGCGGCCGGACTTCTCGAACAGGGCGGTGATGATGACGTTGGCCCAGAACCGGGTGCCGTCCTTGCGCAGCCGCCAGCCCTCGTCCTCGAACCGGCCGACCTCGGCGGCCACCTCCAGCTCGTACCAGGGCTTGCGCGCCTCGAGGTCCTCGGCTGGGTAGAAGGTCGAGAAGTGCTTGCCGATGATGTCCTCGGCCGAGTAGCCCTTGATCCGCTCCGCGCCCGCGTTCCAGCTGATCACCCGGCCCGTGGGGTCCAGCATGAAGATCGCGTAGTCGACCACGCTGTCCACCAGCAGGCGGTACGCGTCCTCCGGCGGTTGTTCGAGCGCGGGGTGGGAGGAGTGATCAGCGGCCATGGCGTCACTGTGCACGATGCTCTGCCACGGTGCCACGGGCCTGCGCACCCGGCCTCAGGACGTCGCGTCGGCGGCCATCTCGCACCACACGACCTTGCCGCCGCGCTCGGCGTGCGCGCCCCAGGCCGTGGTCAGGTGCTGGACGAGCTGCAGGCCCCACCCGCCGACCGTGGCGGAGAGCCGGGCGCGCGGCAGGACCGGGCTGCCGTCCTCGACCTCGACCCGGAGCCGGCGCGCGTCGCCCGCCAGCCGGATGACGGGGATGGTGGCGGTGTGCCGCAGGGCGTTGGAGACCAGTTCGGAGGCGACGAGCACGACGTCGCCGTGGTCGCCCAGGTAGCCGAGGTCGGTGAGGGTCTTGCGGACGAAATCGCGGGCCAGGCCCGCCGCTCCCCGGTCGATCGGCGCGCTGAACTCAGCGACCGGGCCAGACACCGAGACGTCCACGGTCGTACTCTGCGGTATCGAGCGGTCGGTGCCCAGACGCACCGTCACCGTCGCGTCTAGTGCAGCTGCACTAGTCGAGCAGGCCGTCGCGGCGGGCGATCGCCACCGCCTCCAGCTTCGACCTGGCGCCGAGCTTCTCCAGCACCCGTTGAACGTGGTTGCGCACGGTGTTGCGGGCGACGCCCATGCGCTCGCCGATCTCCTCCGTGCTCGCGCCCTCGGCCATGAGCAGCAGCGCCTCGCGCTCACGGACCGTGAGCGGCACCCCGTTGTCCTTGGCGCGGCCGGTGAGCTTGTCCAGCACGCCCGCGAGCAGCCCGCCGTCGAACACGACCTCGCCGGCCGCCACCCGCAGCACGGCGTCGGTCAGGTCCTCCAGTCGGGCGGACTTGAGCACGAGGCCCGCGGCGCCGGACTCCGCGGCGCGGGCGGCGACGGACACGGTCGCCTCGCCGGTCAGCACCAGCACGCGTGCGCCCCACTCCTCGAAGCCGGGGATCGCGTCCAGGCCGTCGCCGTCGGGCAGCCGGCGGTCCAGCAGCACCACGTCGGGCCGGTGCCTGCGGACCTCGGCCACCGCGTCGGCCACGGAGCCGACCGTGGCCACGACCTCGACCTCGCCCGAGTCCGCCCAGGCCAGCCGGATCGCCTCGGCCACCAAGTGGTGGTCCTCCACCAGGACCGCGCGGACGGGTCGGGACGGGTGGGGTGAGTGCGCCATGCTGTGCAGATCCTCGTCGCTGGTCCGGTCACCCACCCTAGACCTTCCGGTACCACCCGGTCCGATCACCACGCTCGAAGATCGGCACCGTGATCGCACGCGGGGCCGCGGCGAGCGGCATCGCGGGGACCGGGTGGCTGGCGGCGTTCAGGCGACGGTGGTCAGCGCGACCCGACCTGCTCCTCCGCCGGTGCCGGACGCGGGGCGAGGACGCCCGCGAAACCCACCGCCAGCAGGCACAACGCCACCGGCACGAGGAACGCCACGTTCAGCGGGATCCAGTGGGCCAGACCGCCGATCAGCGCAGGACCCGCGAGCAGCCCCACGTAGCCGAGGCCGACGACCCGGGCCATCAACGCGCCCGACGACCGCTTGTCCAGGTTGCCCGCGGCCGAGAAGAGCTGCGGCACGCTGCCCGACAAGCCCAGGCCGAACAGCGCCCAGCCCGCGAACGCCGCCCACACCCACGGCGAGAGCACCACGAGCAGGAGCCCGAACGCGGCCAGCGCCGCCCCGTACCGCACGATCGCGACGGGCCCGACGAGCGCGGCGACCCGGTCGGTGGCGAACCGGCCCACGGTCATCGCCACCGCGAACGACCCGTAGGCGAACGCCGCCGTGCTGGTGGAGGTGCCGAGGACGTCCTCGGCGTGCAGCGCGGCCCAGTCGTTGGCGACGCCCTCGGCGAGCATCATGGCGAACGCGATCGCGCCCAGCAGCCACACCAGCTTGGTCGACGGCTTGGCCGACGGCGCGGCCGACGAGGCCTCTGCCGGCTCGGGACGGCCGTCCATCAGGAACCGGCCGGTCACCAGCGACACCACGATGGTGAACACGCCGCACGCGCTCAACGTCACCGTCGTGGGCACGTCGGCGTTCAACGTCACCGCGCCGACGACCGCCGCGATCGCGCCGCCGATCGACCACATCGCGTGGAACGACGCCATGATGGGCCGCGGGTAGGCCCGTTCGACGACCACGGCGTGCGAGTTCATCGCCACGTCGATCGTGCCGTTGCCGAAGCCGAAGCACGCCAGGGCCAGGCCCAGCGTCCACCACGACGTGGCCAGGCCCGGGAAGAACAGGGCGACGCCGAGGAGCACCCCGGCCGCGGGCAGCAGCTTGCGCTGGCCGAGCCGGTCGGCGAGCGGACCGGCGACCTGCATGCCGAGGAACGCCGCCGCGCCGAGCACGAGCAGCAACCCGCCGAGGGTGCTGTGCGAGATGCCGGTCGCGCGTTCGACGTTCGGGATGTGCACCACCCACAGGCCCACGGCGAACCCGTTGATGGTGAAGTAGATCCACGTCGCGACGCGTGCGGCGCGCGGCAGGGGGGTCGTCACAGGTTCTCCAGTCGTTCGGCTACGTGCACGAGCACCCCGCGCGCGGCCAGCTCGTGGCGCACGTCGGTGGGGGTGTCCGAGTCGGTGACCAGCACGTCCGGCCGGTCGGCCGGGCAGACGTGGGCGAGCGCGGTGCGGTCGAACTTCGTGGCGTCGGCGAGCACGATCGTGCGGCCGGACACGGCCATCGCCTGCTGCTTGACCTCGGCGTCGGCCAGGTTGTGCGCGGTGAGCCCGGCGTCCAGGTCGAACGCGCACGGGCTGAGCACGGCGACGTCGAACCGCAGGGCGCGCAGCGACGCCAGCGCCAGCGGGCCGACCATGGCCAGCTCACCGGGCCTCGGCTCGCCTCCGGGCAACAGGAGCCGCACCTCGGGCGCGTCGAGCAGCTCGCGCACCGCGTGCAGGGACAGCGGCATGACGGTGACCGGGCGGCCGCGCAGCAGCTTGGCCACCTCGACCGCCGTCGTGCCGCTGTCCAGCACGATCGTCTCGCCGTCGCGGATCAGCTCGACGGCCGCCGCGGCGATGGCGCGCTTCGCGCCGTTCGCGGTCGCCGTGCGCGCGGTGAACGGGGGCTCGACGCCCGCCGGGCTGAGCGGCACCGCGCCGCCGTGCACCCGGCGCAGCACGCCGCCCGCCGCGAGCAGGTCCAGGTCACGGCGGATGGTCATCTCCGACGCGCCGGTGGCCGCCGCCAGCTCCGCCACGGCGACCTGCGCGCCGGAGCGGAGCCGTTCGACGATCACCCGGTGGCGGTCGGCGCTCTTCACATGAGCAACCGTCGCAAATCATGTGCGTTCGAACAAGTGAATTGTGCTTACGATCGCAGTCGGTCAGGTCGAGTAGACCTCCAGCTCGTTCACCCGCACGTAGCCGGGCTGGTGCGCGGGGCCCTGCGAGGCGCTGATCCGGACCAGCCGCGAGGTCCGGGCGGGGAAGGTGAGGGAGACGCTCAGCGACGCGTTGTCCGCGACCTCCGCGACGGTCGCGAACGCCGCGCCGTCCCAGACCTGCACCTGGAACGCGCGGATCGGATAGCCCTCGCTGGTGTGGACGACGACCCGGCGGACCGTTTTCGCGCTGCCGAAGTCGACCTGCACCCACTCCGGGCTGCCCGGCGGCCAGGTGCCGGGCGCGTTGGCCCAGCTGTGCGCGCCGCCCGGCCGGGTGTCGCGGACGCAGTCGTTGACGCGGTCGGGGGAGTAGCCGAGGTGCGTGCTGGACGCCGACGCGGTGCTCGCGCACGCCAGGTTGCCGGTCGTGCCGTCGCCGCCCTGGCTGCACGAGGTGAACCGGACCGAGCCGGTGTCGTACTCGCGGTGCGCGGAGTCGGCGAACCGCACCACGGCGTGGCCGGCGTCGTCGTCGCGCCGGTGCCAGGTGACGTTCGCGTCGATCGTGCCGCCGGGGGTCGGGAGGGACAGGGGCACGTCGACCAGCGGACCGCCGTCCTCCTCGTACCACTGGTAGGCGAGCACGTCACCGAGCGCCGAGCGGTCCCACGCGGTGACGAAGACCCCGGACGACTGCCACGAGCCGATGTCGTCCTGCGCCACGCCGGGCAGCGCGATCCGGCGCAGGACGGTTCCCGTGGTGGTGACGACCAGCACCCGCATCTCCCGCTCGCCCTCGAACCAGCTGCCGAACGCGGCGCGGTCGGGCACGCGCCACTGGTGCAGGTGCTCCAAGCCGTTGTCGCGGCGCGACCCGGTCGGGTCGCACACCGCCTGCCCGCTCACCTCCTCCGCCTGGAGGGCCGGCAGGGCGGAGGTCGGTTCGTGGACCGACAGCACCCACACCTCGTTGACGGCGGCGTAGCCCTCGTCGATCGCGTTCGGCAGTGGTCGGACGCCGCCGGTGGGCGAGAGGACGTAGCCGAGAGCGCTGGTGGCCCGTTCGTCGGCGGGCGCGACGGTCAGCACGACGTCGTCACCGGTGGTGACCCCTTCGTCGGCATCGGGGATGTGGATCTGCGCGTCGTAGGCGAAGCCGTTGACGCTCCGCAAGCCCGCGACGGCGGTCTTGAGCTCGACCCACCACGGCTCGTACGGGTTGACGACGTAGGAGTCCTCGGCGGCTTCGACGACCTCCCGCAACAACGCGTCGGTGTCGCCGTGGGACCGGGTGCTCGCGAGGTAGCGCACGAGCGCGCGGAGCCGGCTGTCGGCCGAGGCGGTCAGCACCGGCTGGACCAGGGCTTGCAGCTTCTGGTTGATCACGGTGTCGTCGGTGGGCGCCGCGGCGGCGGGCAGTGGTGCGACGGCCGCGAGCGCGGCGCCGACGAGCAGGGCGGCGAGCGTGGCGGCGATGGATCTTGTGCGTCTCATGGACGAGAACCTCCCCAGGTTTGCGCTACCGCAACGCTCCCGTTCGCACCGCGCGCCCACCATCCGCCGACCCGGTCATCCGCTCGCCCCACCGCTACCGCCCGGGGGCGGTCACCGAACGACCTCCAGCACGCCCATCATGCCCAGGTCCTCGTGGGAGGCGATGTGGCAGTGGTAGACCGTGCGGCCCGGTTCGCCGCGGAACGGGACGGCGATCGTGACGGTGCCGCCCGGTGGGACGTTGACGGTGTCGCGCCACGCCCGCAGCGGTTCGGGAGCGCCGTTGCGGGACAGCACCTGGAACGAGTAGCTGTGCAGGTGGAACGGGTGGTCGGTGGTGTGGTCGTTGACGACGTCCCAGACCTCCAGCGTGCCCAGGCGCGCCTGGAGATCCACGCGGTGGTGGTCGAAGGTCTTGCCGTCCAGCGTGAAGTGGTCGGTTCCCGTGCCGTCGAACGCGATCCGGCGGCGGCGCACGGCGTTCGCCTCGTCGAGCGCCTCCACGTCGCGCAGCCGTGCGGGCAGGGCGACGGGAGGCAGGCCCGGTGGCACGTCCAGCGCGGCCAGGCGGAACGCGGCGCTCGCCGCACCGCCCTCGCCGTAGACCGAGTACGGCAGCGCGGTGAGTTCCAGGCGACCGGCGACGGTGGTGTCCACCAGCACCTCGCCGCGTTCACCGGGCGCCAGCAGGACCTCCGTCAGCTCGACCGGCTCGGCCACGAAACCGCCGTCGGTCGCGACCAGGTGCAGGGGCGTGCGCTCACCCGAGCGCAGCACGCCGACCAGCAGGTGGTCGCCGGCGGTGGCGTTGAGCAGGCGCAGGCGGGTCCGGCCGCTGGTGGGCGCGAGCACGGGCCGCACGGCGCCGTTGACGCTGATGTCCTGGCCGGTGCGGGTGAACACGAGCAGCCGGTCGTCGCACGACTTCAGCAGTTCGTCGGTCGCGCCGGTGACGACGATCGGTCCGGCCAGGCCCGCGAGCAGCTGTCGTTCGACGTCGCCGTGCGCGTGCGGGTGGTACCAGTAGGTGCCGGCCACGCCCTCGGGCACGGCGAACTCCTGCGTGCCCGTCGCGCCGGGCGGCAGGTGGGTCAGCGGCGCGTCCACGGCGGGTGCGAGCGGGAGGCCGTGCAGGTGGAGGCTGCTGTCGGCGTCGAGGTCGTTGCGGAAACCGAGTCGGACCCGGTCGCCCTCGCGGAGCTTGACCAGCGGACCGGGCGCGGAACCGTTGTAGCGCAGGGAGTCCCCGGACGCGGCGGCGACCAGTTCGCCGCGCAGCACGCCGTCCGCGCCCGCGTGCAGCGACAGGGTGGTGTGCTCGGGGAGTGGCGGGCCGTCGGCCGGCCCTGGCGCGGCGAGGGTGGCGCGCAGGAGCGGCACACCGCCGGCGACGAACGCCCCGGCGGTCAGACTGCCCGCGATCAGCGCGCTCCGCCGGGACATCTTCCGCTCAGCCATGGTGGTGCGCTCCGGAGGGCGTCTCGGTCGCGGTCGTGGTGGGGGTCAACGCGCCCTCGGTGACGGTCAACCGGCCGATCATGCCCTTCTCCTGGTGGTCACCGGCCGCGCAGTGCACCGCGTACTGGCCAGGTCGGGCGTTCACCACGGCGATCCGGGTCCGGCCGCTGGGCACCTCGACGTCCACTCCCAGCTCGGTGATCGTGAACGTGTGGTTGTCGTCGGTGTCGTTGGTGAACTTGAACGCCACCGGCTGACCGCGACCGACGCGCAGCTGGGCGGGGGAGAACTTGAAGTTCGTCAGGTCCACGGTCGGCAGCGCGGCGAGCTGCTCGTCGGTGAGGGACCCGGTGTCGTCGGACTGCGGCCACGCGACGATCAAGGTCGCCGCCAACGCCACCCCGACGGCCGCGCCACCGCCGAGCCCGACGAGCCGCTCACCGTGGCCGGTGCCCGGTCGCAGCATCAGCACCAGCGACGAGACGATCGCGACCCCGGCGGCCACCACGAGCACCGCCGCGACCGCGAACGGCGGCACGTCACCGGGGCGGACCAGGTCGAACGCCAGGTCCACCGGCCGGATGAACACGACCAGGGCCGCCACGGCGATGGTCACGACCGGCGCGACCCGGACCCGTCGCCACAGCAGTGCGGCGGCGGCCAGGGGGAGGGCGGAGAGGGCGGCCATGCCCGGGTTGGGTTGGCCGGCGAGGACCAGGAAGGCGATCGCGTTCGCCACGGCCAGCACTGCGGAGGCTGTGAGGGCGGTGGTCGGCGAGGGCGTTCGGCGGTCGAGGGCAGGGGCGGTCATGACAACTCCCGGGCGTGTGATTGGTTAGTCACTCACTACGTCTACAGCTCACCGCGCGGGCCGGTCTTCTGTCAAGCGATGCTGAGAGTGTGGTCGGTTTCGACTGGTGAGTGTTCAGTCACTCTTGTGGATCTGGTAACGGCGTCGAGAACCGCGTCGATGACCTGCGTACATACGTTCGGTGTTAGAGGGGGTGCCTCATGGAGGACCCTGCGGCAGGTCTGTTCATGCTGAAGGCCGAGGTTCCGGTCGTCGTCACCGGCGAGGAGGACCACCAGGCTTGGCTGGCGAGGTACCCCGTCGCGCCGGGCGGGAGCTGGCGCGTCGTGGTCGCCCTGGCGTGGTGCACGATCAACTCCGGCAAGTACCTGGGCCAGTACGCCATCGAGGTCCGGTTGGACGGGCAGCGGGTCGGTGAGCTGACGTACCTGATGTCACGGCGGTACGCGGACATCATGGGCCAGGTGATCGACGCCGGCGGAAGGCCGGGCTGCGAGGCGGTGATCCGGGTCGGCGAGCGCGGTCACGAGATCGTGGTCCAGCTGCCGCGCGACCCGTCGGCCGTGGTCGTCCCGACAGGGGCCTTCGCCCCGCCGGTGAAGCGGAAGTCCCGCCGTCCGATGTGGATCGCCGCCGGGGCGGTGGTGCTCCTGTTCGTCGTCATCGGGACTCTCGCCGACGAGCAACCGTCCACAACGGACTCAGCCGCCACGCTGAGCACGACCGCGACCGGCGCGACGACAACCGTGCCGACCACGACCACGACGACAACCGTGCCGACCACGACCACCACGACCACCACCACGACCACCACGACCACGACGACCACGACGACGACGACGACCGTTGCCGAGCCGGCCCCGAAGCCCCAGCCTAATCCGGAGCCGCAACCTCAGCCGCAGCCGGAAACCCTGGCCCCGCCACCGCCCGCGCCGAACCAGGGCTGCCACCCGAGCTACGAGCCGTGCGTGCCCATCGCGAGCGACGTCGACTGCAAGCCCGGCAAGGGCAATGGCCCCGCGTACGTGACCGGCCCGATCAAGGTCATCGGTCCCGACGAGTACCAGTTGGACGCCGACCACGACGGCGTCGGCTGCGAGTAGGCGTCCGGAAAGGGAGAGGTGTCATGTCACGGAGGTTCGGTTCGTTATTGGCGTTGGTGGTGGTCGTGGCGGGCGCTGTGGCGGCCACGGCCGGCGCGGCCAACGCGGTGACGGTGGAGCAGGTCTGCGCCGGCACGTGGGCGGTCACCTACGACCCGCCCATCACCAACACGCCGCAGGTCGTGCGCGGCAACCTCACCGGGGTCTTCCCCACGTGCACGAACCCGGCCGCGCCCAGCGGGTTCTACGGCCAGGAGTTCACCGACACGGTGTCGTGCGCGACGCTGCTCACCGCGGGCGCGGCGTCGCGCACGTACACGTGGACCAACCCGCTGGCCGCGCCGACGACGTTCACCTACAACTGGACGGTCAGCGACGTCGCCGGCCAGGCCGTGATCACCAACACCGGCTTGATCACCAGCGGCACGTTCGCGGGCGCGAGCGCGGAACAGGTGGCCGTGCTGGTGACCCCGGACGTCCTGCAGTGCGCCGGCGCCGGGATCTCCAGCCTCACCGGCCCGACCACGCTGACCGTCTTCCGCCCGTAGCCGCGCCGGTCACCAGTCGAGCGGGAGGGTGGCGACGTAGTCGGTGAGCAGGCCGGTGATGAGCCGGTGGTCGTTGAGGGAGAAGTGCCAGTCGCAGCCGAGCCGGTCGAGCCTCGGGTCCTCGTAGTTCCAGAAGCGCACGAGGTCGTCGCCGCCCGCGTTGCGGGTGGTGACGACCTGCCGGGCGGCCTCGGCGAACAGGTCCGTGGCGCTGACCACGATGACGGTGTCGGGGCCGTACTGGGCGCGGAGCTTGTCGAGGAAGCCCAGGTACGCGGTCCGGTAGGCGGCGGTCAGGCTGTCGGGGGTCCACGGCTCGCCGGGGTTGATCGCGGTGGAGAAGTCGTTGGTGCCCAGGCCGACGACCACGAGCTGGGGCCGCCACGTGTCCGGGTTGCGCCACACGTCGCCGGCCACGTTCTGCAGGCCGCGGTCGTAGTAGGTGCGGAACGTGGTGTCCGGGTCGCCGCCGTTGTAGTTGCGGACCATGCCGCGGCCGGAGTGGGCGTTGACCTGGTAGTCGGCGCCGAGGGCGCGGGCGGTGAGGGGGCCGAACGCGAGGTCGGTGTTGGTGTTGCGGTCGACGCCGCCGTTGGCCGAGCAGTCACGGGTGGTGGAGGTGTTGCCGTAGCCCGCGGTCAGCGAGTCGCCGATGAACTCGATCTGGCGGGTGCGCGCGGCGGGCTTGGCGAGGATCTCGCCGCCGGCGGCGGGCAGGAACCCGCCGAACTCGCCGCTGGCCCAGGTGCTCTCGGTGCGCTTGACCAACCGGACGGTGTGCTCGGCGTCGGTCAGGCCGTTGATCCACCGGGTGACCCGGCCGGGCGTGACCAGCGTGGCGACGGTCCGGCCGTCGACCTGGACGTCGTAGTCGTTGACGGCGTCGTTGAGCACGATGCCGACACCGGTGCCGCGGAAGCGGCTCTCGAAGTAGATGCCGGGCCACGTGTACCGCGCGGTGTCCGCGGTGGCCCGGACCCGGCCGACGGTGTGCGTCCGGCCGAGGATGTCGGACACCGGCGGCGTGGACGTCGTCGTGGTGGTGGTGGTCGACGTGACGGTGGTCCCGGTGCACGGGGTGCCGTTGAGCGCGAAGTCGGTGGGCGCCGGGTTCGAGCCGGTCCACGAGCCGTTGAAGCCGAACCCGGCGCTCGCGCCGGTGCCGAGGCGGCCGTTCCAGCTCACGCTGTCGACCTGGACCCGCGCGCCGGACTGGCTCACCGTGCCGTTCCAGAGCTGGGTGACCTTCTGGCCGGCGGCGAACGACCACGTCAGCCGCCAGCTCGCGACCGGGTCGCCGAGGTTGGTGACGCTCGCGTTCGCGCCGAAACCACCCGACCACTGGTTGGTCACCTGGTAGGTGACCTTGCAGCCGACGGCCGCTTGGGCCGGTGCGGTGACGGCGACGGCGGTCAAGGCCGCGGTCACGCCGACGACGGCCACGCCGGCGATCGCCGACCGATAGCGGGTGGTGTGCACCTGTTCCTCCACGATCCGGGTCCGACGCTGGGCCTGGGAACGCTCCCGGGCGACCGTAGCGAAGAAGTTGCGCAGCGAGAAGGTCTGGCGCGGATCGGGCCGGGGAGCGTATCGATTGGTGTCAGGCCCGATCGGCTCGCGTCAGCGCGACCACCGGGATCGTGCGGGTCACGCCGGCCTGGTAGCCCGCGTAGAACGGGTACCGACGGGCCACGGTCTCGAACGCCCGATCACGCTCCGCGCCGTCGAGGACGACCGCGTCGGCGGCGAACCGCTCGCCTTCCACCTCGACGGTGACCTCGGGGGTGGACACCAGGTTGTGGTACCAGTCCGGGTGGCGCGGCTTGCCGAAGTTGCTGGCCACCACCAGGTAGCGGTCGCCGTCGCGGTGGTGGAGCGTGAGGATGCTCCTCGGCTTGCCCGACCGCGCACCGGTCGTGGTCAGCAGCAGCAGGTCCATGCCGGCCATCGCGCCGCCGACCTGGCCGCCGTTGGCGCGGTACTCCTCCAGGACGGCCGCGTTCCACGCGAAGACCTCCTCGCGGGACGCGTCCGGTGCCGGAACCTTCTCGCTGGCCTTAATGCTCACCCGTGCTCCTTAGCTGATTGCTCGTGCCGCAGGACCCGGTCGTGGCGCGGACTGCCGGTTCCGCGCCGGGTTCCCCGTCCCGAAGATATGCCGGGACACCAGCGTCCGCACCCGTCTGCTGTGAGGTGCCGGGTGATCAGCGGTGCACGTCGTGGGCATCACCCGATCGTTCGGTTCGTGCGCGCACGCCCGGCCGAGGAACGCCTCCGGTGCCAGGATCCCGGGCGAGAACCCGGTCCTCGAACGAGGTAGGAGCGCGAATGCAGGTCCCGTGGCGGTTCCTGGTCGTCCTCGCCGTCGGCGCCGTCACGGTGTCGAGCACGGCCGCCGCGCCGGCCGACGTGGCGACCCGGCAGCACGCGCCCGCGCTGGAGCTGGACGGCGACTCGTTGACCTGGTCGCGGTTGGTGGAGGTGCTCGAAGCCGACCGCGTCACCGTCCGCCTCGGCCTGAAGTCCCGCCAGGAGATGGTCAAGACCCGGCAGGGCGCCGAGGCGGCGCTCGCGGCCGGGCAGCGCGTGTACGGGTGGAACCAGGCGTTGGGCCCGTTGAAGGACCAGCCGCTGCCCGAGGCGGACCGGGTGGAGTTCCAGCGCCGGGTGCTGCGCTCGCACGCCGCCGGTGTCGGTCCCGCGCTGGACGACCGGGTGGCGCGGTTGGCGTTGGTGCTGCGGGCCAACACGATGGCGCGCGGCACGATGGGGGTGCGGCCGGAGTTCGTCGACCGGATCCTGGAACTGGTCAACGCCGGCGTCACGCCGCGGATGCCGGAGATCGGGTCGTTGGGCACCGGCGACCTCCAGCCGATGGCGGCGGCGGGCCTGGTGCTCACCGGCGAGCCCGCGCCCGCCCGCTTCCAGGGCCGGGAAGCGCCCGCGCCGGAGATCCTCGCCGCGGCCGGCGTCGCGCCGACGTTCCAGCTGGCGCAGGGCGAGGCGTTGCCGCTGATCAGCGGGAGCAGCGTGGTCACCGCGCGGTACGTCGACGCGGTCGTGCGCGCGGAACGGCTGCTCGACACCTATGACGGCGCGTTCGCGTTGTTCCTGGAGGCGACCAGGGCCGAACAGGGCGCGTTCGACGCCCGCACCCACGACGAGCGGCGCATCCCCGCCGAGGTCGAGGCCGCCCGCGTCACCAGGGCGTTGATCTGCGGCACGGGGTGGATGACCGAGGAGGGGCGCAAGGCGATCAGCGACGAGGGTCCGCGCATCCAGGACGCCGTGTCGGTGCGCGCCACCCCGCACATCGTCGGGGCGCTGCGGCAACGGCTGACCGACGCCCGCGTTCACGTCGAACGCGAGGCGAACGCGTCCACGTCCAACCCGCTGGTGTTCGCCAAGCCGGGCGGCGGCCACGAGTTCGTCATGGGCGGCAACTGGGACGCCGCGCTGCTCGGCCACGAGATCGACTCGCTCAACGCCCAGATCGCCGACCTCGGCGTGCTGTCGCAGGAGCTGTCCGCGCGGCTGCTGTCCGAGAAGTGGAGCTACCACCTGCCGGCCAACCTCGCCGGCGGCGAGATCGGGCTGAACTCCGGCATGGTGCAGGCGCAGACCGTCGCGGTGGCGCTGGTGCCGGAGATGCAGCAGCTGGCCACGCCCGCCGGCACGCTGTCCCGGCCGGCGAAGTTCGGGCAGGAGGACCACAACACGATGGCGATGGCCTCGGTCCGCGCCCTGCACGCCAACCTCGACCGCCTGGAGACGGTGCTGGCGGTGCACGTGCTGATGGCGGCCCAGGGGATCGACCTGATCAAGGACAAGATGGCCGCGTTCCCGTTGGGCCGGGGCACGGACCGGCTGCACCAAGCCGTGCGGCGGCACATCGCGCCCTTGGTCGACGACCGCTACCTGACCCCGGACCTGGAGAAGGCGACGGAACTCGTGCGCAGCGGCGAACTGAGCCGGGAGGTGCGGGCTGCTCTCTCGCCGGGGCAGGAGAAGTGCGCGGCGTAGGAAGGGTTTCTGCGGTGGCTTAGCCGACCGGTGTTGGTCCCCTCGCGCCCTCCGCCGTCCGGCCGCACTCGCCCCAACCCGGCCCACCGCGCCGCACGGCCCGCTTAAGGTGCGGGGATGGCGGAGGACGGGTTCGTCGAGGTACGCGGGGCCAACCGGGGCAACAACGTGATCCTGCACCTCTTCGCCCTGGCGTTGATGGTCACCGGACCGATCGTCTACGCGGCCAACGACGGCGGCACCGTCGGCATCGTGCTCACCGTGGTGCTGCTGCCGCTGGGCATCGCCGTGTGGCGCGGTATCGCACGCGCCAAGCGGCGGCTGCTGCGCCTGGACGAGGTAGGTCTGCCCGCGACCGCCGAGGTCCTGTCGATGGAGCCGATCAGCGAGGACTCCACGATTCGCGTCCGGCTGCGGATCAGCGGCCCGGACGTGCCCGAGTTCGAGATCGAGCACGACGCCGGGTACCACCCCAGCCTCAGGCCCGGGAACAAGCTCGTCGCGGCGGTCGACCCCGACGACCACCGCGACTTCGAACTGGACTACTAGGACAGGCCTTCCGCTCGGAGCCGGACCGAGGCCGCCTCGGATAACAGGGAGTGCCGCCGAACGCCGGCCTCCAGCCGGCTCGGGAGGTCCGCGATGGTTCGGACCTTTGTGCGGGATTGAGCGGTGACGCTGTGGGAGCGCTCCCAACTGTGAGGCTTCTTGTTGTCTTCTGCGGGGGTTTGTGGATAGATGAACGGCGTTTGTGATGGGCCTCATAGTCGAGCCCCGAGGAGAGTTCCATGCCCCGTGCCGCCAGACGGCTGTCCGCCCTGTTCTTGGCACTCCTGCTCACCCCCGTCCTCGCCGGTACCGCGACCGCCGCCGCGCCGCCCGCGCACGGCCTCAAGGGCGAGTACTTCCGGATGTCCGCTCCCGGCGCCCGCGACTTCGCCGAGTCCGGCGGCGCCACCCTCGACCCGAACGTCGACTTCGCCGACCTGACCGGCACGTTCCAGCAGCTCACCGGCCGCACCGAGCACACCACGGCCCGCTGGACCGGCAGCCTCACCGCGCCCGCCACCGGCGACTACACCTTCCACGCCATCGGCGACAACGGCTTCCGCCTGTTCCTCGACGGCGCGCCGGTCATCGACCACTGGGTCGGCGACTGGGACGTCGAGCAGCACAGCGCGCCGGTCCACCTCGTCGCGGGCGAGCGGCACGACTTCCGGATGGAGCTGTTCCAGGACGTCGGCGGCGCGAACCTGCGCCTGCGCTGGTCGACGCCGACGCTGGCCAAGCAGCCGGTGCCGGAAACGGCGTTCCTCCCGCCCGCCGACTTCCCGGTCTACCCGGTCGGCCTGACCGTGTCACCGGACGGCCGGCGGCTGGAGGCGGCCTTCGACCAGCCGGTGACCGCCCTCGGCGACCTGAAGTCGCACCTCAAGGTCGAGGTCGACACCGTGCCGTTCCCGATCGAGTCCGCCGCCGTCGACCGGCGCGACCGCACCAAGGTGATCGTGAAGCTCGGCGCGACCATCCAGAAGCCGCAACGCGTGCGCGTCACCTACGACGGCAGCGGCGGCCTGGTCGTGGGCGCGGAAACGGTGCCGCGGATCATCCGCAGCGCGACCAACACCTCCACCCAACGCCTGCTGACCGACTGGGGCGAGGAACTCGACGAGGACCACCCGCTGCCCGAGTACCCGCGCCCCCAGCAGGAGCGCGACGAGTGGCTCAACCTCAACGGCCGGTGGGAGTTCTCCGCCGCCACCGCCGGGCAGCAGCCCGCGTTCGGCCGCGCGCTGCCCGAGCGGATCACCGTGCCGTTCCCGGTGGAGTCCCAGCTCTCCGGGCTGGAACGCCACGAGGACCACATGTTCTACCGCCGCCAGTTCGAGGTGCCGCGCGACTGGCGCGTCGGCCGCGGCCAGCGGCTCAAGCTCAACTTCGGCGCGGTCGACCACCACGCCAGGGTGTGGGTGGACGGCACGCTCGTCGCCGAGCACACCGGCGGCTACACCGCGTTCACCGCCGACATCACCGACGCCCTGCGCGGCGGCGGCAGGCACGAGCTGATCGTCGCCGTCACCGACACCACCGGCGACAACCAGCCCATCGGCAAGCAGTCCCGCAACCCCGGCGGCATCGTCTACACGCCGTCCTCGGGCATCTGGCAGACCGTGTGGCTGGAGCCCGTGCCGGACAAGGCGATCGACGACGTGAAGACCACGCCGGACATCACCAAGGGCACGCTCACCGTCCACGTGTCGTCCTCGACGGCCTCGGCGAACGCCAGGGTCACCGCCACCGCCCGAGACAAGCGGGGCACGAAGGTCGGCACGGTCACCGGCGCGCCGAACACCGACCTGACCCTGCCGGTGCCGAACCCGCGCCTGTGGAGCCCGGACGACCCGTACCTGTACGACCTGGACGTGACCCTGGAGGACGGTCGCAGCAAGGACGAGGTCGAGAGCTACTTCGGCATGCGTTCCATCGGTGTGCGCACCGTGGCCGGCTTCCCGAAGCTCGTCCTCAACGGCGAGCCGGTGTTCTCGCTGGCCATGCTGGACCAGGGCTTCTGGCCCGACGGCCTCAACACCGCGCCCAGCGACGAGGCGCTGGCGTGGGACATCAAGGCCCAGAAGGACCTCGGGTTCAACGCGCTGCGCAAGCACATCAAGGTCGAGCCCGCCCGCTGGTACTACCACGCCGACCAGCTCGGCATGTTGGTGTGGCAGGACTTCGTGAACGTCAACGTCACCGACGAGACCGGGCAGCAGGCGTTCCTGACCGAGGGCAGGCGCGCGATGGAGCAGCTGCACGACTCGCCCGCCATCATCGGCTGGGTCGTGTTCAACGAGGGCTGGGGCGAGTGGAACCGGGAGGAGACCGGCCGCATCACCGAGTCGGTCAAGGCCGCGGACCCGTCCCGGGTCGTCAACGCGCACAGCGGCGTCAACTGCTGCGCGTCGAAGGGCGACTCGGGCAAGGGTGACGTGATCGACCACCACGACTACAACAACACCGACCCGGCCTGGCCGGACGCCACCCGCGTCGCGATGGACGGCGAGCACGGCGGGTTCACCCTGCGCACGCCCGGCCACCAGTGGCCCGGCGCGCCGGCCGTGATCTACAGCGGCGTGCCCGACAAGGCCGCGTTGACCGCGAAGTACGTGTCGAACACCGAGACGTTCTACCTCGACGCGGCCGGCGCGGAGCTGTCCGGGTCGGTCTACACGCAGATCACCGACGTGGAGACCGAGCTGAACGGCCTGTGGACCTACGACCGGCGGGAGATCAAGGTCGACCCGGGGCCGGTGCGTGAGATCAACAGGCGGGTGGTCGCGGCCGGCGCCGCGGCGGCCGAGCGCACGTACGACGGCAAGGGCTCCTGGTCCTTGGACGGCAACGGCGACGACACGAGCGGCGCGCCGAACCCGTTGTCCCTCACCGGGGACGCGGCGTGGACGGCCGGCGTGCGCGGGCAGGCGCTGACGTTCGACGGGAACGGCGACTACGCCCAGACCACCGGACCGGTGCTCGACACCACCGGCTCGTACTCGGTGTCGGCGTGGGTGCGGATGGACTCGCTGCCCGGCAACTACGCCACCGCCGTCAGCCAGGACGGCCGGCGCGTGGAGAACCCGTTCTACCTCCAGTACGGGCAGGGCCGGTGGGCGTTCAGCGTGCCCGGCGGCCGGCGGGCCACGCTGGCCGCCACACCGGAGCTCGGCCGCTGGTACCACCTGGTCGGCGTGCGTGACGAGGCGGCGGGCGAGACGCGCCTGTACGTCGACGGCGTGCGTGCGGCCGCGATCCCGATCGGGCCGGACGAGGTGAGCACCGGGCCGTTGGCCGTCGGCCGCGCCAAGTACGCGGGCGTCCGCGGCGACTTCTGGCACGGCGCGGTCGACGAGGTCCGCGCCGTGGACCGCGCCCTGACCGACGCGGAGGTGGCCGAGCAGCACGCGGCGCGCTGACCGGGCACGTGAGGACGGAGGGCTGCGGGATGACGGTCCCGCAGCCCTCCGTGCTCGACCAGCGTGTTCTGCCGGGCGTGACAGCTTCAGGTCACAGGTCCTGCCGGTTGCCCGTCGCTCCCTAAGGTGGGTGAATGATCTTCCCCTTGAAGCCGTGGTGAGCGGGCACGGCGTGGTCGACCGCGCTCAGCGACTGCTGCGGGAACGGATAGTCCTGCTGACCTCCGAGGTCGACGACGCGGCCGCCGACCAGGTCGTCGGCCAACTCCTGCTCATGGAACAGGCCGATCCGACCGCGGACATCCACTTCTACCTCAACTCGCCGGGCGGCGGGGTCACCGCGGGCATGGCGATCTTCGACACGATGCGGCACATCCGCCCCGACGTGGTCACCTGGGCCGCCGGACTGGCCGCCGGCATCGCCGCGGTCCTGCTGTCGAACGGCGCGCCGGGCAAGAGGTACGCGCTGCCGCACGCCAAGATCATGATGATGAAGCCGTCGTGGCCGGCCGACCCGACCCCGGCGCAGCTCGACATGCTCGCCCGGACCACCGACGAGATGACGGCCATCGTCGCGACGCAGACCGGTCAGCCCGTCGAGCAGGTCGCCGCGGATGCCGCCGCGGGCAGGTGGTTCACCGCGGAGGAGGCCCTCGCCTACGGCCTGGTCGACGGGATCCGCGACCGGCTGGGCCGCAACCCGCAGTGATCCGCCGGGGTCGTGGGCGGCTCGGCGTGGGGAGGCTTCGCGCTGCCGCGGCTCGACTGGTCGGCCGTGAAATCCGGGTGCGGGCACGGGGGAGGGCGGGTGTACTCCCGTCATGGTCGAACACCGTCAGCGTCACACCGACGAGTGGGTCGCGCACTTCGTCCGCCGGGGCCACCGCGCGCCGCGCCCGCTGGCCGCCGGGGTCGAGGGCGCGGTCTACCGGCTCGACGCGGGTCTGGTCGCCAAGGTGTGGAGCGGCCGGCCGCCGGCGGACCTCGACCTCACGCGTCGGGTCTACGTCGACGTCGCCCGGCACCGGCTGCCCTTCGCCACGCCGGAGATCCTCGACACCGAGGTCCACGACGGCGTTCTCGTCACCTACGAACGGGAGCTGACCGGGACACCCTTCCGCGCCGACCCGGTCATGACCTCCGCCGAACGCGACCTGCCCGCCACCGAGACCACCGCGCTGCTGACGGTCCTGCGCGGCCTCGCCACCGTGCCCGGCACCGAGGCCATGCGCGAACTCACCGTCCAGGGCGACGACCGCCCCCTCTGGCACGGGCACGCGCGGTTCCCCGACGCGCTCGCCGCCCTCGTCCGCCGTGCCGCCCGCCGCCACGGCGACCTGCTCGCCTCCCACGTCCCGGACCTGCACGCCACGGTGGCACGGGTCCTCGCCGCCCTCACGGCCCTGCCCGACCCGCCCGTCAGCGTCGTCCACGGCGACCTCGTCCCGCCCAACATCCACGTGGACGACACCGGCCGCCCCACCGCCGTGCTCGACTTCGGCTTCTTCACCACCGCCGGCGATCCCGCGTTCGACGCCGCCGTCACCGCCGCCGTCTGGGACATGTACGGACCCCACGCCGACCACCACACCGCGACCCTCACCCGCCTGTTCGCCGACGAGCTCGGCCACCCCGTCAAGACCCTCGCGCTCTACCAGGCCGTGTACGCCCTCACCACCTACGACCTGTTCTCCGCCGATGGCGGCGACGGCCACTTCCACTGGTGCGCCGCCCTTCTCCGGAGCGGGGCGACCCGGGGTGGCAGGGTGTGGCCATGAGCACCTTCGTGTTGGTCCACGGCGGGGGCGGCAGCGGTCGGGACTTCGAGCGCCTCGAACCCGAGCTGCGCGTGCGCGGCCACGACGTCGTGGCCCCCGACCTGCCCATCGACGACCCGGCGGCCGGGCTCGCCGAGTTCACCGAGACCGTCGTGGACGCCATCGGCGACCGCCGGGACCTCGTGGTGGTGGGGCACTCCTACGGTGGCTTCACCGCACCGCTGGTGTGCGCACGGCTGCCCGTGCGGCTCCTGGTGTTCCTCGCCGGGATGGTGCCCGCGCCGGGGGAGAAGCCGGGCGACTGGTGGGACAACACCGGCTTCGAGCACCCCGAGGGCCTCGACGACACCGAGGTGTTCTTCAACGGCGTCCCGGCCGACGTCGTGGCGCGGGCCCAGGCGCACGGCCGATCGCAGGTCAGCGCGGAGTCCTCCGAGCCGTGGCCGCTCGACGCGCTGCCGGACGTGCCCACCCGCGTGCTGCTGTGCCGGGACGACCGGTTCTTCCCGCCGGAGTTCCAACGGCGGGTCGCGCGCGAGCGGCTCGGCCTGGAGCCGGACGAGATCGACGGGCCGCACTGCGTCCCGGTCAGCCACCCGGTGGAGCTGGCCGAGAGGCTCGTCTCGTACCTCTAGCCGGCGCGGTGTCCCGGGTGGAGCGGGTCGTCGGGAACCGCCGGCAGTATGGGTCCATGCCTGCCAATCTCGAGAGCTCCGCCGGCGTGGCCGTGGAGAACGACTACGACGGCTTCGCCGAGGCGTACGCGGCGGAGAACGAGACCAGCCTCCTCAACGCCTACTACACCCTGCCCGCGGTCCTCGACCTGGTCGGGGACGTGGCCGGGCGGCGGATCCTCGACGCCGGCTGCGGCTCCGGCACGGTGACCGCGGCGCTGCGCGACCGCGGCGCCGTCGTGTCCGGTTTCGACCGCAGCGCCAAGATGGTGGAGCTCGCCCGGCGGCGACTGGGCGACGACGTGGACCTGCGGGTCGCCGACATCGCCGCGCCGCTGCCGTACCCCGACGCCGCGTTCGACGACGTCGTCGCGGCCCTGGTGCTGCACTACCTGGAGGACTGGACCGGACCGCTGGCCGAGCTGCGGCGCGTGCTGGAGCCCGGCGGGCGGCTGGTCGTGGTCGTCAACCACCCCCTCCTCGTCAAACTGGTGGATCCCGCGGCCGACTACTTCGCGACCAGCAAGTGGTCCAGCGAGCACAGCTTCAACGGTCAGCCGGCCGTGCTCACCTACTGGCACCGGCCGCTGCACGCGATGACCGACGCCTTCACCGCGGCCGGCTTCCGCACCGCCGTCATCAGCGAACCGCACCCGGCGCCGGAAGCCCGCGAGCTGTTCCCCGACGAGCTGGCGAAGTTCCCCTCCGGTGCCTTCCTGAGCTTCCTGTTCTTCGTCCTGGAAGCCGTCTAACCGGGGGCACGTCGGCGGGGGTGGGGGCAGTGGGAGAGCGAGGCCTGCTCGGCTCGTCGTTCGGCTCGTCGTTCGGCACGGCGGCGGCCGCGTACGCCGAGCACCGCCCGGACTACGCGCGGGCCGCGGTGCGGTGGGCGGTGGAGTTCGCGCCCGGCCGGCGCGTACTCGACCTCGGCGCCGGAACCGGCAAGCTGACGGCCACGCTGCTCGCGTCGGGCGCCGACGTCGTCGCGGTCGAGCCTGACCCGGCGATGCTGACCGAGTTGCGCCGCGCGTTGCCTGGCGTCCGTGCCCTGGCGGGTAGCGCGGAGGCGATCCCCCTGCCGGACGCGTCGGTCGACGCGGTGCTGGCCGGCAACGCCCTGCACTGGTTCGACCTCGCCGTGGCGGGGCCGGAGATGGCCAGGGTGCTCGCGCCCGGCGGTGTGCCGGCCGGCCTGTGGAACGTGCTGGACGACCGGGTCGACTGGGTCGCGGGACTCACGCGGGTCGCCGGGAGCGCGGCGGTCGGTCCGCGTGACACGGTGATCAGTTGGCGCGCGGCGACGGCGGGCCTGCACCTTCCGGAGACCGGGGCCGCCCGGTTCGGCTCACCGGAGCAGGTCGAGTTCCCGCACGGGCAGCGCCGCACCGCCGACTCCCTCGTCGCGACGCTCGCGACCCGCGCCGGGATGCTCGTCATGCCGGAACGGGACCGCGACGCCACGCTCGGCGCGATCCGGGCCTTCCTCGCGAGCCGACCGGAAACCGGCCGGGGCGGGTTCACCCTGCCCATGCAGACCGGCGTGCTCCGCGCCCGGCGGCTCTGAGGGCGGTGTCCTTCGATCGGTTGTCGGTCATCGCCGTTCGGTGACGGTCACGGTGTCGCCGTCGGCACCACGACTCGCGCCGGACGTCGCGCTACGAGTGCGATCCCCACGGCGTCGCGGACATCGTCCACAGAGGACCCGCGGCCGGGCGTGAGCACGACCCGGCCGCGGTGCGCGTCACTGCTTGGGCGGGGTCGGGTGGCCTTCCGACGCCTGCACGACGACGATGCCCTGGCCGGACAGCGCGAGCTGGTACGCCTCACCCGAGCCGCGCCCGATGGCGGCGCCGAGCTTGGCGGTCTTGCGGATCGAGGACTGCAACGAGGTGGACCACAGGACGGAGGACTGCATGTCGACGTACGTCGGCACGTCCACGTTCAGCACGACCGGCGTGCCGAAGGCGGTGACGGCGAGCGCGCCGGTGCCGGTGAACGTCGTGTTGAACAGGCCGCCGCTGAGCATCGACGCGCCTTCGACGCGGTTGATGTCCCACGTGAGCGTGCTCTCGAACGCGAGCACGTTCCGGCCGTTGACGGTGACGCCCTCGTCCTCCAGGTAGAGCACGAACACCTCGTCGGCGTCCTGGGCGAGGAACACGTCCCCGCTGCCGGACACCTTCATCAACGACATGCCCTCACCGGTGAAGGCCTTCTTGAACAGCTTGCCGAGACCGCCGCTGCCCTCGTAGGCGAAGTCGACGTCGCCCTGGTAGGCGACCATCGACCCCTGCTTGGCGAAGAAGAACCCGCCGCTGCCGGTGAGGTCCACCTTGAGCATGCGGTCGTTCTGCAACTGGAAGCTGCCGGGCTCGACGGACCGCTCGGCGTGGTTGAACAGTGAGCTGCGCATGCCCCGATAGTGCAGGTGATCACCGGCGGACGCACCACCGGGGGTCACGCCGGGTCGCCGAGGAGGCGGTCCTCGCGCAGCGGCGACGCCGGCACGCGCAGCACGCGGGCTGCCCACGTTGGCAGCCACCAGTTCCACCGCCCCATCACCGCCACCGCCGCGGGCACCAGCACCGACCTGATCAGCGTCGCGTCCAGGACGATGCCCAGCGCCACACCCGACGAGAAGACGGCCACGTCCAGCTCACCGCCGAACGCCATCGAGGCGAACGACAGGAACAGGATCAGCGCCGCGCACGTCACCAGGCGCCCGGTGCGCCGGACCCCGTGCACCACGGCGGTCGTGGTGTCGCCGGTGCGGTCGTACTCCTCGCGCATCCTCGCGATGATGAACACCTCGTAGTCCGTCGACAGCCCGTAGAGGAACGCGAAGACGGTGATCGGCACGAACGTCCCGATCGCGCCGTCCGGCCGGAGGCCCAGCAGCGCCTCGGTGCCCCACCCCCACTGCCACAGCAGCACCATCGCGCCGAGCACCGCGCCCAGCGACAGCAGGTTGAGCAGGATCGCCTTCAACGGCAGCAGCAGAGACCGGAACGCGCGGGCCAGCATGACGTAGGTCGCCACCGACAGCAGGGCCAGCATCCACGGGAACGCGGTGTAGGTGACGTCCACGTAGTCCACCTGCTGGGTGACGTTGCCGCCGACCAGGGTCCCGTCCGGCACGGCGTCGACCACGCGCTCGACGGTCCGCTCACCGGCGGTGGTGCCGCCCTCGTCCGCCGGGATCACCGTCACCAGGGCCGATCCGTCCCGCTGCCAGGCCGGGTCGGCGGCGGTCACCGCGCCGTGCACGCCGGGGACGTCGCGCAGCCGCGCCACCACGTCCGCGGCGGACGTGCCCGCGGGGACGAACACGTCGAACGAGGTGAGCGTCCCGGACGGGATGCCCGCGTCCCGCAGCGCCGACAGCCCGTCCCTCGCGGGACCGGACCGGGCCAGGTTCGCCGTTTCCGGCACCTTGAGGTTGAGATCCGTCGCGACCAGCGCGAGCGCGGCCGGCACGCCGCCCGCCAGCACGACGGCGACCACGCGGAACCGCACCACGCCCCGCGCCCACGACGCCCACCAGCGGCCGGCCGACTCCTCGCGCCGGTCGACCCGGTCGAGCCGACGTCCCGCCGACGACAGCACCAGCGGCACCAGGGTCAGCGTGACCAGCGCGGACGCGGCGGTGACCAGCGTGCCGCCGACGCCGAGGCTGCGCAGCAGCGGGATCGGCAGCACGATCATGGTGATCAGACCGATGGCCACCGCGCCGCCGCTGAACACGATCGCGTGGCCGGCGGTGGCCATCGCGCGGTGCACCGCGGCGTCACCCTCAACGCCCCGCGCCCGCTCCTCGCGCCACCGGGTCACCAGGATCAGCGCGTAGTCGACGGCGATGCCGATCCCGAACAGCGGCAGCATGATCAGCGTCGTCTCGTGCACGTCGATGAAGGCGCTCGCCACCAGCAGGCCCACGAACGACACCGGCACCGCGACGAACGCCGTCACCAGCGGCACGAAGGCGAGCGCGGACCGGAACACCCAGGCCAGCACCGCGACGGCGGCCGCGATGGTGACCAGCAGCTTGACGGGCACGTTCAGCCCGCCCGCGTCCGCTCCGGTCGCCAGCGCGTCCAGGCCCGTGACGTGCAGCTCGGCGCCGGGCGGCAACTCCGGCCGCAGGGCCTCGGCGATCGTCGCATCGAGGTCGGAGCCCTCGCCGAGGGCGCTGCCCGGCAGCCCGCCCTGCTCCACGGGTCCGCCGAACACCAGCCCGAACGTGGTGCGACCACCGTCGCCGACGAACACCGGGTCACCGGTGTCGGCGAAGGACACGACCCGGGCGTGCGTCGCGGCGGCGACAGCGTCGAACGCCTCGCCCAACGCGGCTCGCACGCCCGGCGAGGAGACCGTCGTGCCTTCCGGGAGCGTGATCACCGGGACGAACGGGCGCTCGTAGCCGCCCGTGCCGTAGGTGGAGGCGATCCGCTGGTTCGCCTCGTAGCCGGGCAGACCGGGGTAGGCGTTGCGTTCGGACACCGAGGGCAGCACCAGCGCGATCGCCGCGCCGCCGGCGAGCAGCAGGGCCGCGGTCAGCACGCCGACCAGGCGCTTGCGGCCCAACACGAACCTGGACAGGTTTTCCATGGCGACCAGGTCACCAGGCGGATCTTCCGGGCCGCTGCGACCGTCCTGGGAGTTCTCTGTCAAAACCGGATCACGCGCCGGCGCTGCGGCACACTGTGCGCGTGACCGACAGATCGACCCGAGTCCTGGTCGTCGACGACGAGCGCTACCTCGCCGACCTGGTGGCGACGGCCCTGCGCTACAAGGGTTTCGAGACCGCGACGGTGAACTCCGGCGGCGAGGCCCTGAGCCGGGTCGGCACGTTCGGGCCGGACCTCATCGTGCTCGACGTGGTGCTGCCCGACACCTCGGGCATCGACCTGTGCCGCCGGCTGCGCCGCGACGGCGTCCGGGCGCCCGTGGTGTTCCTCACCGCCCGGGACGCCACCGAGGACAAGATCACGGGCCTGACCGCGGGCGGCGACGACTACGTCACCAAGCCGTTCAGCCTGGAGGAGCTGGTCGTGCGGGTCCAGACCGTGCTGCGGCGGACGAGCCCGGACGCGCGCGGCGGGGCCGTGCTGCGGTTCGCCGACCTGGAGGTCGACGAGGACGCGCACCGCGTGCGCCGGCACGGCGAGCCGGTCGACCTGACCCCGACCGAGTTCAAGCTCCTGCGGTACCTGGCGGCCAACGCCGGGCGGGTGCTGTCCAAGCGGCAGCTCCTCGACCACGTCTGGGAGTACGACTTCAACGGCAACGACGGGGTCGTGCAGACCTACATCTCCTACCTGCGGCGCAAGGTCGACGCCTTCGAACCGCCGCTGATCCACACCGTGCCCAGGGTCGGCTACGTCCTGCAGGTCCCGGACGGGTGGCCCCGGAAGGGCTCGTCCACCTGATGTCGCTGCGCACCCGGCTCGTGCTGACCATGGTGGGCCTGCTGGTGCTCGCCCTCGGCGCGTCGGTCGGCGCGATCTTCGGCGCGTTGCAGGACTGGTCGGGCGACGTCAACGACGACGTGCTGGCCTCGGTGGGCCACCGGTTCCGCGAGGACGTGCTCGCGGGCATCGGGCCGACGGCGGTCGACGGGCCGCTGCGTGCGGCGGCGGAGCAGGGCCAGGTGCCGTCGTTCTTCCAGGTCAGGACCCCGGACGGCCGGGTGCGGGACACGGCGGCGGTCGGCGGGGCGCCCGACCTGGCGGACCCGCTGCCCGCGGCGCTGTGGCCGGGTCCGGTGACCGCCGGGAACCCCGACGGCGGGCGGTTCGCGGAGGTCGACCCCGACTGGCTGGTCCGCACGTCGAGGGTGGCCGAGGGCGGCGACGTCCTGGTCGTCGCGATGCGCACCGAGGACTACGCCGAGCTGAGCTCCCGGGTCGCCAACGTCGCCGTGATCACCAGCGCGGTCGCCCTGGTCGGGCTGGCCCTGCTGTCGCTGCGCGCGGTGCGGCGCGGTCTGCGTCCCTTGGAGGACATCTCCGACACCGCGGCGGCCATCGGTTCCGGCGACCTCGCCCGGCGGGTCGAGGGTGCGGGTGCCGACACGGAGGTGGGCAGGCTCGGCGCCGCGCTCAACGCGATGCTCGGCCAGGTGGAGTCGGCGTTCCGCGAGCGTGAGGACTCCGAGCAGCGGCTGCGGCGGTTCGTCGCGGACGCCTCGCACGAGCTGAGGACGCCGATCGCCACCATCCGCGGGTACGCCGAGCTGTTCCGGTTCGGCGCCGCGACCCGGCTCGACGACCTGGCCACGGCGTTGCGCCGGATCGAGTCGGAGGCCGAGCGGATGGGCGTGCTGGTCGACGAGCTGCTCCTGCTCGCCCGCCTGGACCAGGGTCGGCCGCTGGAGGCGCGGCCGGTGCGGCTGGCGGACCTGGCGGCCGAAGCCGTGGCCGACGCCCGTGCGGCGTCACCGGGGCACGTCTTCGAGGTGGACGCGGAGCCGGTCGCGGTGGTGGGCGACGAGGACCGGTTGCGCCAGGTGCTGGCCAACCTGCTGGCCAACGTCGCCCAGCACACGCCCGCGGGCACGCGGGCGGTGGTGCGGGTGCACGTCGACGGTGACCAGGCCGTGCTGGAGGTGGCCGACGACGGCCCCGGTGTCGCCGCGGACCACGGCGATCGCGTGTTCGAGCGGTTCTACCGGGGCACCTCGGAACGGGTGGACGGCCGCGGCGGGGCGGGACTGGGCCTGTCCATCGTCGCCTCGGTGGCGGAAGCGCACGGTGGGTCGGCGTCGCTCGCCGGGGTGGGGGAGGGCGGCGCGGTGTTCACCGTCCGCCTCCCGACACGCCGCTGAGACCGGCACGGCGAACGCGGCCGTGGAAAGTCGGTTGCCGGGCTCCCGGTCCGAACTAGGCTGCGGCCAATGACCGACAGTGCGTTGACCGCGGCCGGGCAGGACTGGGAGACGCAGGCGCGGAACTGGATCGCCTGGGTGCGCAAACCCGGCTTCGACTCCTATTGGCGCTACCGCGACGCGTTCTTCGAGCTGGTGCCGACCGCCGGCCGGGCCACCCTCGACCTCGGCTGCGGCGAAGGCCGGGTGTCCCGCGACCTCGTCGAGCGCGGGCACCGGGTCACCGGCATCGACGCCTCGCCCACCCTGCTGGAGGCCGCGCGACAGGCCCACCCCGAGGGTCGGTACCTGCTCGCCGATTCGGCGGACCTCCCCTTCCCGGACGACAGCTTCGACCTCGTCATCGCCTACTGCGTGCTGATGGACGTCGACGACCTGCCGGGCACCGTCGCCGAGATCGGCCGGGTGCTCGAACCGGGCGGCAGGCTGTGCCTGGCGATCACCCACCCGATCACCAACACCGGCAGCCGCCGTGACGGCGTGTTCGTGCTCGACCGCCCGTACTTCGGACGTCACCGCTTCGAGGAGGAGGTCGAGCGGGACGGGATGGCGATGAAGTTCCAGGGGTGGAACCACCCGCTGAGCGCCTACACCACGGCCTTGGAGGACTCCGGTCTGCTCATCGAGGCGCTGCGGGAACCGCAGGTCGACAACGACACGGTTCCTTGGCACCTGTGGATCAGGGCAGTGCGCCCGCAATAGCTCCGGGACCGGTCCGATCGACGATACCTGCGCTGAGATAGCGGTCTCAATAGCTTCAGTGTTGACAGAAATGAATCCAAAGTCCACATTGGCGGATGTGCAGCAGTGCCCCGCTCGGGACCAGCGATTTCTCGACGTGTAGGTAAGTGTCGGGCAATCGCGACAGTGGGGGCGGCATGAGTGACGAGCAGTTCACCAAGGGTCACGTGATCACGTTGGTGATCACGTCGCTGATCGGTGTCGGGTTCGGCGGCGGGTGGTGGTTCTCCGGCGTCGGGTCGGTGACGGGCGGCGCGACGGCGTTGGCGGTGGTGGGTGTCGCGATCGTGCTCGGCCTGATCGGTTGGGCGGTCCACTTCGGCCGCTCCGGCGGCGGGCTGCCCCCTGGCGGCGGCCGGTCCGACAGCCCGTTCGGCAAGGGGTACGGCATCGCGGTGCTGCTCATGCTGATCGGGATCTTCGCCGGCTCACGGCTGCTGGCGCACCTCGACCTCGCCCAGGCGACCCCGGCGTGGGTCCTGTTCGCCGTCGGCGCGCACTTCGCGCCGTTCGCGAAGCTGTTCGGCGCCAACCGGTACCTGCTGCTGGCCGCGCTGCTCTGCGGCACGGCCGCGCTCACCGTCGTGCTCGGCGCGGCGGGGCTGGAGTGGGCGTGGCGACTGGTGCCCGGCTTCGGCGGCGCGGCGGTGCTGTGGGGGACGGTGGTCGCCGGCCTGCGTGACGGGCAGCGGCAGGTGGCACGGGCCGCCGTCCACGCCGGCTAGGAGGACGCCGCCGGCTACGAGACGGCTTTCAGCGGTTGGTCGGCGCCGCGCCAGGTGGCGGCCAAGTCGTGCAGCGGCACGTCGAGCGCCTCGCTGAGGCGGACGATCGTGCCGAACCCGGGTGACGGCAGCCGTCCGGTCTCGATCTTGCGGAGCGTCTCCGGCGAGATGCCGGCCGCGTGCGCGACCTCCGCCGCGTCGCGTTCCGCTCGCGCGCGGCGCAGCAGGGCGCCCAGGCGTCGGCCGGCTTCGAGCTGCTCGGGGGTGAGCGGTTGGCGGACCATGTCCCCAGGATAGGGTTGGTATAGTTATACCGGCAAGTGCTACGGTGACGGTATAACTATACCAACACTGGGGCGCGAGGTATTCCGTGATCGAGTTGAAGACGCCTGCGGAGATCCGACGCATGCACGTGGCCGGGCGGTTCGTCGCCGAGGTCCTCGCCGAGGTCGGCCGGCTCGCCGAGGTGGGCGTCAACCTGCTGGACCTGGAGCACCACGTGCGCGGCATGATCCAACGGCGTGGGGCCGAGTCGTGCTACTGGGACTACTCGCCGTCCTTCGGGAGCGGTCCGTTCCGCAACGTCATCTGCCTGTCGGTCAACGACGCCGTGCTGCACGGCCTGCCCCACGACTACACGCTGCGCGACGGTGACGTGCTCAGCGCGGACCTCGCGGTCGGCATCGACGGCTGGGTGGCCGACTCGGCGCGCACGGTCATCGTCGGCACCGCCGCCGAGGAAGACCTGCGGATCATCCGCGCCACCGAGGAGGCGTTGGAGGCGGCGATCCGGGTGGCGCGGCCGGGCAACCACCTGGGTGACATCTCGGCGGCCATCTGGGCGGTGGCCCGCGACTACGGCTACCCGGTCAACACCGAGTTCGGCGGCCACGGCATCGGCCGCACCATGCACGAGGACCTGCACGTGTCCAACAAGGGCCGGGCGGGTCGCGGCCTGAAGCTCCGGCCCGGGCTGACCCTGGCGCTCGAACCGTGGTTCACCCGCACCACCGACCGGATCGTCTACGACGAGGACGGCTGGACGATCCGCTCGGCCGACGGCTCGCGCACGGCCCACTCCGAGCACACGATCGCCATCACCGAGGACGAGCCCTTGGTGCTCACCCGGCGTGACTCGGAGGACCCCGCGACGATTCCCGCTCGGCCGTCCGCGTAGGACTCCTGAGGGCCCCACGGGTCCGCGCATCCGACCGGAAGCCGCCCGCCGCCTCTGGCACGCCCGCGGCGGGCGGCTTCTCGGTTCACCTCACGCGGACGTGCCTACCTCGACGGGTAGGTGATGGCCGGGCGGGGCGGCGTGGCCATGTTCGCGCCGAGGAAGTAGTCGACGTGGTGCGACTGCATATAGCCCTTGAGGGTCATGGCGTTGCGGTAGGCGGGGTTGTGGGCGAGCGTGTACAGCCTGGTGCTGCTCGGTCGGTTGGTGGTGAAGATGATCAGTTCGTTGAAGGCGGCGTTGGTGTAGAGGACCTCCTCGCGCCAGTCGCCGAGGATGTCGCCGTAGATGACCGGCGAGTTGCCCTGGGCCGCGTCGACCGCGCCGTACTGCGAGGTCGTGAGCAGGCGCGGGACGCTGTTGGTGGTGGTGGGGCTGGTCGGGTTCCACTTCTCGAACTTGCCGTCGTTGAGCAGTTCCATGGTGGTGTCGCCGTCCCAGTACAGGCCCAGCTGCGGCCAGGGCTGCAGGGACGTGCTCGACTGGGTGAGCCGGTTGGTCGGCGCGTTGTACAGGCCGGAGAAGGCCCAGACCTCCATGCCGGGGTGGCGTGGGTCGATGTCGCCCGCCATGCCGCGGCCCACGTCGGCGGTGCCGGATTCGGTGTGGCGCCAGATGATGTTGCCGTTGGCGGCGTCGTAGTAGTAGTCGCGCAGGCCGCTGGGGTTGACCTGCTGGACGCCGTAGCCCTCCAGCCCTGGACGGCCCGGGTCCAGGTCGGCGATGTGGAAGCGGTCGCCGTGCACGACGCCCGCCGGCCCGAGGGAGTAGCGCAGGCGGCCGTCGCCGTTGAGCACGAACCCGATCTCGGCGATCTCGTCCTTGCCGTCGCCGTCGACGTCGATGATGCGGGTGTTGTGGCCGTCGGGCAGGTTCTGGTTGCCGCGCAGGAACTTCCACTGCATGGTGAGCGCGTTGCCGGTGAACCGCCAGGCGGTGAACATGAGGTTGAAGTCGCCGCTGCCGATCCGGTTCTTCATGAACGCCACCAGGCTCGGGTTGACGCCGTCGAGGTAGCCGACGCCGAAGCGCGCGTACATCGGGCCGTCGGCCAGGTAGTCGGTCGGCACCGGCGCGGTGGCGCGGGGAGCGCCGGTCATGCCGTCGAGGATGGCGATGAACTGGCGGTTGTCGTCGCTGTTGGTGAACCTGGTCCCGTTGCCGAAGGTGACGCCGTTGGCGATGCGGACGGCGACCTCGGCGCGGCCGTCGCTGTCGAGGTCCTGGACGGTGACGCCGTCGTTGTGGCCGACGTCGATCGTCGCGGAGCCGCCTTCGATGTTGTTCTGGTTGGTGCTGTTGGGTCCCATGTCGACCTGCCAGAGGAACCGGCCGTCACGGCGGTAGGCCTCGATCTTCTGCGGCGAGGTCTGCCGGTCGAGCACGTAGTCGTACTCGCCGTCGCCGTCCAGGTCGCCGACCCAGAGGAACTTCACCGCGCCGCCGGCGCGCAGCGGCACCCGGATGACGGGCTCGACCGCGCGGTTGGCGGCCAGGGTGAACGCGCCGCTGGGCGCCTGCTCCGCGCCGTTGACCACCGGGCGCACCCGGTAGCTGTTGGCGCGGGTGGCGTCGGCCGTCGAGTCGGTGAAGTTGGTGCCGCCGGTCAGCACCGAGGAGTTGAGCTTGACCTCGCCGCCGCCGTCGGTCGACCGGTAGACGTTGAAGCCGATGCCGGTCGGGTCGAGCCCCAGCAGCCGCCAGCTGACGAGTACCTCGGTGCTGCTGGAGCGCACCGCCACCACGCCGCGGCCGAGGCTCTCCATCCGCCTGGCCCCGTCGGAGCCGCCGTCGGTGGTGGTGACGTCGAGGTAGTCGATGTTGGCCAGGCCGCCGGTGGTGGTCGCGGCGAGCCGCACGGTGTTCGCGCCCGCGGTCACCGGGACGGTGATCGTCCTGGTCGCCCAGGTGTTCCACGCGCCGGTGCCGTCGAACGCGGAGCCGGCCTGCACCACCGCGCCGTTGACGCTGATGTCCGCCGGCCGGTTGGAGGAGCCGTTCGCGTACCGGATGGCGAGGGTCGCGGCGCCGGCGGTGGTCGCATTGACCGTGAACCGCGCGGACGCGCCCACCGCGCCGTCGGAGTCGCAGAACCCGGAGCCGGAGTAGCCGGAGTGGTTCGAGGCGACGGCGCCGTCACAGGTGGCGGGCGAGGCCTCGGCCTCGTACCGGGTCGTCGCGGCGTGCACGGCGGGCGCGGAGACCACCGCCACCGCGATACCGGACAGGACTGCGGTCACGGCAACGACTGCGGACGTCTTTGTCGGTCGTCTCATGATGGTCCCTTGACGTGTCGGGTGTGGCACGCACCCCGACGATCGGACAGTTCGGTTGTGGCGGTGTGCGTCGATCCGGCGGCGAGCGCGCTGCGCACCAGGGAGCTGCGACGAGGAACTGGGGGCATCGGTGCCTCCACGTCGGGGAACGGCAGCGCGTGCGGGCGACCGCGTGAAAACGGTTACCTCGACCGGTAGCGAACCAGGCGACCGGAGCGGCTGTCAATATCCGGCCACAGCGGGCTCCCTCTTCGTCAGCAGCAAGGTTGGTGGTGCCCGTGCATTGCGGTGATGGCTGAAAGCGTTTTAACGATGCTCGCCTGCCGTGATCTAGCTCCTTGGTGACGGCCCGTTCGACTCCACCGATGACGTTGTGAGCGCTAACCGACGACGATTCGGGCTCGACGATCAGGTCTTGCTCGCGACGAAAAACTTGCGCTACGGTGCTGCGGCACGCTCTCGACCGTTCCGATCGACCGGGCTTCCCGGTGGAGCCCCTGCTCTCTGCGCCTGTCCACGGCCATGTCACGACCCTCTTCGCGGGGTCAACCGCGTGGCGTAGTTGTTAGCGCTAACAGAAGTGGTGCCGGGAGGGTTCCACGTCAACCGCAGGGTCCGAACCCTCCGAGGGCTGTCACCCGGGCCCGAACTGTCCTGTCAGGACCTCGCCGGACCTGCCGACCCAGGAGTTCTCATGCTGCTTGCCCATCGGCGTGGTGCGGGCCGGCGAGCCCTGTCGCTCGCCGTCGCCCTGGTCGCCGCGCTGTCCGTGATCCTGGTGGGCCAGGACCGCGCCGACGCCGCGCCCGGCCCGTCGTTCACCAACCCGGTCGTGCCCGCGCCCAACAGCGCCGACCCGACACTGGTGCAGCACAACGGCCAGTACTACTACGTCGCCACGACGTGGACCTCCGACATCCTGATGCGGCGGTCGTCCACGATCGCCGGTCTGCGCAGCGCCCCGGAGACGCGGATCTTCACCGCGACCCAGAACGAGGGCTGCTGCACGATGTGGGCCCCGCACCTGGAGCAGATCGGCAGCCGCTGGTACCTGTACTACTCGGTGGAACCGCGGTCCGGGTACGGGTCGCGCCGCACGCACGTGCTGGAGAGCGCCGCGAACGACCCGGCGGGCCCGTACACCTATCGCGGTGTGCTCAACCTGATGCCGAACAACGGCTGGGCGATCGACGGCGCGGTGCTCAAGCTCGACGGAGCCCTGTACTTCCACTACTCGGCCTTCCACGCCGACGGCCTCCAGTCGATCTACATCGCGCCGATGAGCAGCCCGACGACGGTCTCGACGCACGGCACGCGCATCTCCGCGCCCACCCTGGCGTGGGAGCGGCAGGGGCAACCGGTCAACGAGGGGTCGTTCGCCCTGCAGCGCGGCGGCCGGACGTTCCTGACCTACTCCGCGAGCTACTGCGGCACCGCCGACTACAAGCTGGGCATGCTGGAGTACCGCGGTGGCGACCCGTTGGCGCAGAGCTCGTGGACGAAGTTCGCGAACCCGATCTTCCAGCGCAACGACGCCGCCGGCGTCTACGGCCCCGGTCACCACTCGTTCTTCACCTCGCCGGACGGCGCCGAGACCTGGATCGCCTACCACGCCAACGACTCGGCGTCCCAGGGCTGCGGCAAGACGCGCACCACGCGGGTGCAGAAGATCTCCTGGAACGCCGACGGCACGCCCAACCTCGGCGTGCCGGTCTCCACCTCCACCGTGCTCCAGGGGCCGTCCGGCGAGACCGGTGGCGGTACGCGCGTGCGGATCCGCAACGAGCACAGCGCCCTCTGCCTGGACGACTACAACCTCGTCGCCACACCGGGCGCGGAGGTCCGGCAGTGGACCTGCAACAACCTCGCCGTGCAGGACTGGTACCTCACCCCGGTCGGCAACGGCTACTACACCGTGGCCAACGGCCACAGCGGGCTGTGCCTGGACAACAAGGACTGGGGCACGGCGGCGGGCTCGCCGGTGCAGCAGTGGTCGTGCAACGGCCTCGCCGTCCAGCAGTGGCGGCTGACGACGACCAACGGCACGACCACGCTGGTCAACCGGCACAGCGGGCTGTGCCTGGACAACAAGGACTGGGGCACGGCGGCAGGTTCGCCGGTGCAGCAGTGGACGTGCAACGGGCTCGCCGTCCAGCGGTGGCTCGTCGGCTGACCGCCTGACCTCGTCCGGCCCGCGGGGCCGAAGAGGATCGTCAGGTGTTCGTCAGGTCCGGCGGGCGCCGGTCAGGGCATGATGGTGTGGCGACTCGCGGGGGCGGTACCCACGCGAGTCGACCACTTTTCAGCCACCCCGCGCCTGTCCGCCGTGCGGGCGAGCCGTTCCGCCGGCGGGGGAGCGCAGCCGGGAAATGCCGGAGAGGTCCCGCGTTCCGCGCCGACCGCCGTGACCAGCGCTTCGAGCGCGTCGGCCAGCCAGTCGTCCAGGCGGGGCGCGGGGAAGCCGTCGGGACCGGTCAGCCGGACGGTGACGGCGCTGCGGCCCGGTGCGACGCGCAGGACCCGCAGCGTGCCGAAGCACGTGGGCGACGACCGGCCGCCCCAGTCGATCCGCAGCTTGTCCCAGTCGACCGCGACCTGCCGCTCGACGCTCTGCTCACCGAGCCACAGCCGGACCAGGTTGGGCCCGTACCGCTCGACCTCGACGCCGGCGGGCAGCCACGCGGACAGGTTCTCCAGGTCGGTGACGAGGTCGAACACCGCCTCGGCGTCCGCCGGCACCGACCTGGTCCGTTCCGCGAACGCCATGCTCACCTCCGCGCCGCGCGGTCGCGTCCCACGACCGCGATGGGCCGACGTGCGCCGATCGCGCGGCGGAAGGTCTGCGGGGGGACGTCGTCGACCACGGGCTGCTCCGGTTCCGTCTCGGGGATGTCGTCCATCCTGCGGGCGGGTGGCTGGTGGCTGACCTGACGAGTAGCTGACAAATCTTCACATCAGGGGTCGGGGGGTCGGGTCGGCGACGGACAGGTCGGCGCGTGCGGGGATCGCAAGCCGAACGCAAGGTTCACCCGCGCCGTTCTCGGCCACAGTGGTACACGCTCGTCGACGACGATTCCTGTGCACGACCGGGCGTCGGCCGCAACGCGGCGGCCGACGCCCGCCTCCCCGCCCCCGCTGAGAAAGTCGAGCTCCGGCAGCGTGACCGCGATTCCGGCCGAGCACGATTCCGCCGCACTCCTGCTGATCTGCGACCACTGCGGTCGGTCCTACGACGGCGGCCGGCCGCACGCGGTCTGGCGGCTGCTGTGGACCCACGCGGTCGCGGACGGGTGGAGTGGCCGCGACCGCGCGATCGGGCCGCACTCGTGCGTGCACTGCGCGGCGTGAACCCGGCGCACCCGCGACCGAAAGGCGATCGTCAGGTTCGCCGAGGCCGGTTCACGGGATGCTGGAACGTGTACTTCGAGCGTCAACCCCGTGATCCGGCACGCGGCCACGACACCGTCGCCCTGGTCATGGCGGACCACGACTCCCCGCCGGCGCCGGAGGTCGCGTCGTGGTTGCGGGAGCGCGTCGGCGGTCGGCCCGGCCAGGACGCCCGGCGGGTGGGTGTGGTCGTCGGCGAGCTGCTGGACAACGCCCGGCGCCACGGCGAGCCGCCCTACGTGCTGGAGCTGACGACGGACGAGTGGACCGACACGCTGACGATCCGCGTCCGCGACCACGCGCCCCGGCACAGCGCGCCGTGGCCCCTCGGCGCCGGGCTGCTGATCGTGGACGGCCTGGTCGAGCAGTGGGGTGTCGTCTGGGCGGCGGCGAGCACGACCGTGTGGGCCAAGGTGCGGTTCGCCGACTGACCCCGTCCGCCCGCGGTCGGGCACGCCGACCGCAATCCCGCACCAGGAGGTCGCCATCGACCACGAACTCGACCACTCGTTCCGCGTCGTCGGCGCCCCACCGCCGCGGACGCCGCGCCGCTACGCGATCGCCGCCCGGCTGAGCTCGGGTGCGTTCCTGCTCGGGCTGTGGCTGGTCGTGTCGCCGTTCGCGCTGGGTTACGGCGTCGTCGGGACCTGGTTCACCGGCCACGGCAACGAGGTCGTCACCGGGATCGTCGTCGTGGTGGTCGCGCTGACCGGCGCGATGGCTCCCGCGGACGCGAGGTGGTCCGGTCCGGTGCTGGTCGCGGCGGGCGCGTGGCTCGCCGCCGCACCGTGGCTGATCGGCTACCGCGACCAGGTCGACCCCACGGCCGCGACGGTCAACGACCTGGTGGTCGGCGGTGCGGTGGCACTGGTCGGCGTCACGGTCACCCTGGTGATCCGTCCACTGAGGACCGCGAATCCGGACGCCGGCTGAACCCGGTGCTCTGGCTGGTCGGTCGGGGAGGAGGGATCACGGTCCCCGGCGGTGTCCGGCGTCAAGATCGCGTCAAAGGACGTGCGCCGGGCTGAACATCTGTTCGATACTCTGTACATGCGTTCAGCCACGTCCGACTTCACCGCCCGCGCCCGCATCCGCGACGCGGCGCTGGCCCGGTTCGGCGCCGACGGCATCGCGGGCGCCTCGGTGCGGGCCATCGCCGCCGACGCCGGTGTGTCGCCCGCCCTGGTCGTGCACCACTTCGGTTCCAAGGAGGGACTGCGGAGGGCGTGCGACGAGCACGTGCTGGCGGCCATGGACGTCGACGACGACCTCGACGTCACGGCGCTGGCCGACCTGCTCGCCGCGGCCACCCCGGTCCGCCGTTACCTGGCCCGTGCGCTGCTCGACGGCGCCGAGAGCGCGACGGCGCTGTTCACGACGATCGTCGACCGCACCGAGAGGTGGCTGGCCGACGGAGAGGCGGCCGGCCAGGTCCGGCCCACCGGCGACGCGCGGGCACGCGCGGTGGTCTACGTGGCCTGGCAGCTCGCGCCGCTCGTGCTCGGTGAACAGGTCGGGCGCCTGTTGGGCGGTGACCCGGCCGAACCCGCCACGGCCACCCGGGGCGCACGCGCCGGGCTGGAGATGCTCACCAGGGGAGTGTTCACCGACGACCGCTGGCTGACCGCGTTCACCGAGCTGGACGGGGGCGGACGATGAGGGCGTTGCTGGTCACCCACGGCACGCGCGGCGACGTGCAGCCGATGCTGGCCCTCGCCGTGGCGCTGCGTCGCGCCGGCCACGAGGCGCTGCTGGCCGCGCCGGGGTCGTTCGCCGCGACCGCCGCCGAGCACGAGGTGGAGTTCGCCGCCCTGGACGAGGGGCCGAACCGGCTCGCGGACGACCCGGTGGTGAAGCAGGCGGTCGAGGGCGGCTACCGGGGCCTGCGGGGCAAGATCACCGCCGTGCGCACCGCGCGCCGCATCAAACCGCTGATGGCGCGGGTGCTGCACGACGTCGGCGATGTCGCCCGCGGCTCTCGTGCCGACATCGTGGTGCACACGCCGTCCGTGCCCGCCCAGCACGTCGCCGAGATGCTCGACGTGCCCGCCGCCGTGGCCGCCCTGCAGCCGGGCTGGGTGCCGACGAGCCTGTTCCCGTGCCCGATGGTGCCCCTGCCGCGCCTGCCCAAGGCCCTCAACCGCGCCACGTACCTGACCGTCTCCGCGACCCTGCGCGCCTTCGCCGGCACCGTCGACCGCTGGCGGGTCGGGGAACTCGGCCTGTCCCGCCGGCGGAACGGCCACGACCTGCTGCACGCACCCGACGGAGGCCACCGGTTGGTGTTGCAGGCGTTCAGCCCGCTGGTCACGCCGGTCGACCCGGACTGGCCCGCGCGGGTGCGCACCACCGGGTTCTGGTTCCTGCCCAGCAGGCCGTGGTCGCCACCGGAGGCATTGGCGCGGTTCCTCGCCGACGGACCCGCGCCGGTCTACCTGGGGTTCGGCAGCATGGCCGGCCGTGACGCCGAACGCACCGGCCGCACCGTGGTCGACGCGGTGCGCCGGGCGGGCGTGCGGGCGGTGCTGGCCACCGGGTGGGGAGGTCTCGCCTCCACCGGGTCGACCGACGTGTTCGTCATCGACCAGGCGCCGCACGACGTGCTGTTCCCGCGCGTGGCCGCCGTCGTGCACCACGGGGGCGGCGGCACCACCGGCGCCGCGTTGGCCGCCGGTGTGCCGCAGGTGGTGTGCCCGTTCGTGGCCGACCAACCGCACTGGGCGCAGCGGGCGTACGCGATCGGTGTTGCACCGCCGCCGGTGCGGCAACAACGGCTCACCGCCGACACGCTTGCCGAGGCCATCACCACCGCGGTGAACGACCAGGAACTCCGCCGTCGAGCGGACCGGATCGGCGGGCTCGTGCGGGCGGAGAACGGCGTCGCGCACGCCGTCACCGCCCTGGAAGACCTCCTCCGCTGACGGCCGGCTCGCCGTCGGGGGACGGTTCGGTGTCGCGCGGCGATAAGATGCCGCCCAATGCCCGGGTCGTAGCGCAGAGGCAGGCGCTCCGCACTGGCAGTGCGGGTCACGCCGGTTCGAATCCGGCCGCCCGGGCAGGCTGTCCGGTCCCGTAGCGCAGAGGCAGACGCGCCGTCTCCGCAAGGCGGACACGCAGGTTCGAATCCTGCCGGGACCACCACGAGCACGGAAGACGGGCGGGGATGGACGAGGAGGAGCAGGCGGCGTTCCACGCGGCCGTCGCCAGGCTGCGCGCCCTGCCCGCCGACGACCCGGTGCGGCTGCGCGCGGAGCGGGTCGCGGAGTCGTTCGTCCGCGACGGCAAGCAGCGGCGCAGGAAGGTGCGTGCGGCCGAACGCGCGGCGGCCGACGCGGCGGTGGACGCCACGACCGCCACCGGCGGCCTCGATCGCCGTGACGACGCCCCGCTGCACGTCGAACCGGCCGCGCCGGCACGTCCGCTCGCCCGGTCCCGCCGCTGCTACGTCTGCAAGGCGGGTTACCGGCTCGCCGACGCGTTCTACCACCGGCTGTGCCCGACCTGCGCGGCGGAGAACGCCGAGCGCCGGGCGGCGCGCGCGGACCTGGCGGGACGCCGCGCGCTGCTCACCGGCGGCCGGGTGAAGATCGGCTTCCACCTCGCGCTGATGATGCTGCGCGACGGCGCGGAACTGATCGTGACCACGCGCTTCCCGCACGACGCGGTGCGGCGGTTCCGGGCCGTGCCGGGCAGCGAGGCGTGGCTGGACCGGCTGTCGGTCGTCGGCATCGACCTGTGCGACCCGCGCCAGGTGCTCGGCCTGTGCGAGTCGTTGCGCGAGGAGGGCCGGCCGCTCGACATCCTGGTCAACAACGCGGCCCAGACCGTGCGCCGACCGCCCGAGGCGTACGCGGCCCTGATCGGCGGCGAGACCGGCGCCCTGCCCGCGAACGCCCGCCTCGCACCGGGGTTCCGCCCGGTGCCCGTGCTGGGGAACGGCCGCCGAGAGCTCGCCCTCGTGCCGTCCGCGGTGGAGCTCGACGAGGCCGGGTTGCTGCCCGACACCGCGCCCGCCAACTCCTGGTCGGCGCACCTCGGCGAGCTGGACCCGACCGAGGTGCTGGAAGCGCAGCTGGTCAACGCGCTCGCGCCCACCCTGCTGTGCGACCGCCTGCTGCCGCTGCTGCTGGCGTCGCCCTTCCCGCGTCGCTACGTCGTCAACGTCTCGGCGGTCGAGGGCCGGTTCGCGGTCCGGAACAAGACCGCCCGGCACCCGCACACCAACATGGCCAAGGCCGCGCTCAACATGCTGACCCGCACCAGCGGCCCCGACCTGGCCCGGCAGGGCGTGTACATGTGCGCGGTGGACACCGGGTGGATCACCGACGAGAACCCGGCGCCGAAGAAGGCCCGGCTCGCGTCGAACGGTTTCCGCACGCCGCTCGACGTCGTCGACGGCTCGGCGCGCGTCTACGACCCGATCGTGCGGGGTGAAGCGGGCGCGCCTCTCGCCGGCGTCCTCCTCAAGGACTACCGCGAGGTGGACTGGTGAGCCCGCTGCGACCCCGTCCGGGCGACCTCGAACCGCTGCTGTCGTGGCTGCGCACCGGCGGCACGGCGGACCGGCGGCTGGACTTCCCGTCCGGGACGGCGCTCCCGGACGGTCGCCTCGACCTGTGCAAGCAGGCGCTCGGGCCGACCGGGGCCAGGCTGGTCGCGGACGCGCTGCGGCCCGGCGTGGTCCGGCACCTGCTGCTGGGCACCGACGAGCTCGGCGACCAGGGCGCGGCCGAGGTGGCGGGCCGGGCCGTCGAACGGGAAGTGGAGACGCTGTACCTGGGCTGCAACGGGATCACCGCCGGTGGCGCCTGCGACATCGCGGACAACCTGCGCGCGTCACCGCAGGCCGCCCGGGTCACCGGGATCTGGCTCAAGCGCAACCCGCTCGACGGCGGCGCGGGCGAGGCCGCGGCGGGGATCGTCGAGGCCGCCCGTTCGCTGCGCACCCTCGACCTGGTCCAGACCGGGCTGGACGCGCCGGGCCTCGCCGTCCTGGTGGACGCCCTGGTCACCGCCGCCGCGGCCGGGCGTCGGGTCGAACGCCTCTACGTCGGCGGCAACCCGCTCGGCGCGGAGGGCGCGGCGCACCTGGCCGTCCTCCTGCGGGCCGACGTGATCAGCGAGCTGTACGTGTCCGCCGCGCGGCTCGGCGACCGGGGCGCGGAGACCGTCGCGGAGGCGCTCGTGCCGGGTGGGCGGCTGCGGCGGCTCTCGGTCGCGAGCAACGGCATCGGACCGGCCGCCGCCACCCGGCTCGTGGCCGCGGCCGTGACCGCGGGCGTCGAGGTGTGCGACCTCGGCCGGGTGAAGGCGGCGGGCGTCCTCGGCGCGCGGGACAACCGGCTGGACGAGACCGCGACGACCGCGATCGCCGCGGTGCTAGCCGCCCGGCCGCACGCGTTGCGGCACTTGGTCCTGAGCGACACGGGGATGCGCAGCCGCGAGGCGCACCGGCTGCTCGACGGCGCGCTGCGGGCGGTGACGCCGACGCGTTTCGTGCTGGGCAAGGGCATCGCCACCAGCGTCCGACGCCGGTTGGACGCGCTGAGCACGGACATCCCGGCCCATCCCGCCCCGCATGCCGACGTCTCCGCCGTGCGCAGCGTGCACCGGCAGCCACCACCCGACCATGCACCACCCGCCCCTCTGCCGCCTGGCTAGCCACCGCCCGGCTTGCCACGGCCGCCCAGTCGGCGCTTGGCGAGCCTCCGCTTGGCGAGCCCCCGCCCGATGAACCCAGTCAGCCGGTCAGCCCTGACGAGCCATCCGCGCGAACGTGTCCACCCAGAACCGCTGCCGGTCCTCGGCGACGCCCACCAGGTAGGTCGCCCGCAGCTTCGGCGGCAGCAGGGCGACCAGCCGGACCACCACCTTGCGGTAACGCCGCAGCTGCGACAGCTCGGCGTTGGCGAGCACCTGGTGGACCACGTCGCTGTCGTTCGTGCCCTCGCCGGACTCCTCGCGCGCCCGCCGCAACCTGCCCTCCCACGCGTCCACCTGCCGCGCCAGCTCGCCCAGCCCGGTGACCCCGCGCTTCGCCAACCGGTCGACCAGCGCGGTGAGCGGGACGGGCGCGTACTCGCCGTCACCGAGGTAGATCGTGGCCATCTCCAGCGGCAGGCCGCGTTCGTGCAGCTTCACCAGCCGCTCGACGGTGCGCTTGGTGATCCACGCCCGGCCGTCGTCGTCGATGTCGTGCTTCCACCACTCCAGCACGGTCTCGGCGACACCGCCGTAGGTGCTGATCAGCCACTCGTTGGCGGGGATGTCCTCCGGCTCGACGGTGAGCGAGGCGGTGAACCTGGTCGCCTGCGCGATGTTGTTGCGCGACACCAGGAGCTTGCGGCCGAGGTGGTACGGCGGGTTCTGGATCGCGACCTGCGCGCGGAGGTTCTCGATCCGCCGGCCGGCCAGCGACCACTCCTGCGTGATCTCCATCAGCTTGGCGAACGCCGCCTTGTCCTTGGGCCGGTTGTACTCGTCCCACACGATCGCCTTCGGCTCACCACCGGTGAACTGCCTGGCCATCAGGTTCTCCAACGTGCCGCCGGCGGTCGGGATCGGCGCGCACAGGTCCTCGACGTTGGTCACCGGCAACGAGAAGTACAGCGGCTCCCGGCCCAGTTCCTCGCGGATCGTCTGCCGCACCAGCTGGGTCTTGCCGCAGCCGGGCGGCCCCTGCAGCAGCACGCTCCACCGGTTGCGCACCGCCGCCCGCAGCACCCGCCGCACGGGGTCGGGGACCGTGGCCGGGTTCGGCACGCCGAGCGCGGTGGCGATCCGGTCGAGGACCTCCGCGGTGCGGTCGCGGTCCCGGCCGCGCCTGCCTTCCGCGCGCGGCTCCACCAGCCGCAACCGCTCCCCGTTGACCAGCGGCAACCCCCAGCGCAGCGGGAAGCCCTCGCGGGCGTTGGCGAGCACGTGGTCGACGGTGCGCGGCGACAGCAGCTCGCGCATCGCCGGGTCGAGCGACTTCCAGACGTCGAACACCCCGCGCAGGTCCCAGTCCCGGTACTTCGCCGCGAGCGTCGTGCGCCACGCGGTGTCGTTCGCGGTGACGCGAGCGGTGACCATCCGGTCGAGGATCGCCAGGTCGCCGCGGCGGGTGGAGGTCTCGGCCAAGGACTCGTTGTCGCTGAGGAACACGCCGACGCAGCCGAGGGCGCGCAGGTCGTGCTCGCCCAACGTCCAGTCGCAGGCGATCTGCATCAACTGCGACTGGATCGTCTCACCGGCCTGCAACGAGTCGTCGATCAGCAGGACGAACCGACTGCCCGGCTTCAGCTGGCTCATCACCAGCTGCCGCAGCACGAGCTCACCGGTGGCCGCGTCGCGCACCGGCGCGTTGATCAGCAGGTCGTCGGGCGTGAGGTTGGCCGCGGGCACGAACACCAGCTCGGTGTCCGGGTACGCCTCGGCGATGTGCGAGAAGAACGTGGCCGTCTTGCCGATGCCGTGCGCGCCGAACACCTGCCCGGTCTGCCCGATGTCGATCATCGCGTCGATGAACGCGGACAACCCCGACCCGCCGGTCCAGCCCTCGGGCGGCACGGGGTAGGTCGCGTTGGGCCGCCACGGCGTGCTCTTCGTGTCGCTCATCGGCCTGCCGTCCGGGTCACTGGCCGCACGCGGTGGCAGGCCATCGGTGGGTCGTGGGCATCCGGCCAGTCGTCGCCGCTCGGCGTGATCAGCCAGATCCACTTGTCGGGCTCGGCGGGCGTGACGTGCGGGGCGTGGCCGTCGGTCAGCACGACGACCGCGTCGGCCCGCTCCTCGAACGGCACGCCGTCCAGCGCGGTGCGGCCCTCGACGTAGTCCACGACGGCCTGGAAGCTCGTGCCGCCGCCACCGAGCACCGCCTGACCGGGTTCGAACGGCATCACCACGCCGTCGAACGACAGCCAGTGCGCCTCGACGCCCTCGATGCGGCCGACCAGCTCGGTCATCCACTCGACCACGCCGGCCGGCATCGAGCCGGACGTGTCGTAGGCGATCACCAGCACCTTGTCGCGCTCCGGGCCGCGGCGCGACAGCACGGGGTCGTGCCCGAGCGCGGCCAGCACCGCGCCCCGCTTCCTCGGGTACACCAGCCGTTCGCCCTGGCGCAGCTTGGACGCCAGCACGTCGACCAGCCACCGCTGCCACCAGTCGACGGTGCCGGTCCGCGCGGTCGTGCCGCGCAACGCGCCCGCGCCGAGCGAACCCCAGATCCGGGCGGCCCGCTCGGACGCGCTCGCGGTGCGGTCCATCAGGTCGAGCAGCTCCGCCTCCGCGCTCCCGTGCCCCCGGCGTGCCGCGAGCAGGGAGTTCAGCAGCACCGAGGACGCGGTCGCGTCGACGGTCTGCTGGTCGGCCGAGACGTGACCCGGCACGAGGTGCGCGCACAGGGGCGCGGGCACCGGCGGGTTGCGCATCCGCTTCAGCTCGCGGTACACGGCCAGGTCCGTGTCCAGGAAGTCGTCGTAGGACAGTGGTTCGAGGCCCTGGGCCGTCAGGTCGGCGACGTAGTCGGTGTGGACCTCCCGCGGGTCCACACCGGTCGGTCGCCCGTCGAGGCGGGGGAGCGCGGCGCGGCGCAGCCGGACCATCGCCACGTGGTTGATCGCGACCTCGGCGGCGATGGCGAACACCGGGTCCTCGCGCAGTTCCGGTTCCGCGAACAGGTGCCGGTGCACCAGGTGGCGCGCCTCGTGGAACAGCACGAACTTGACGCCGTCCAGCCCGATGCCGACGAAGAAGTCGGGGTTGAACAGCAGCAGGCACGTGCCGTCACCGGAGGCGACGACCGCCGCCGTGTCGATCGCCGTGGTCGGGAGCTGGTGACGGCACTTGGAGAACAGCCAGGACGCCACCGCGGACTCGGTCAGCCCGAAGTCCAGCAGCGCCGCCTCCTTGAGCCGCTCGGCCTCGGCGACGACCGACGGCTCGGCCGGCCGCCATGCGACCAGCGCCCGCCGGTCGGTCAGGTCGACGACGTGCCGCTTCCCGTTGTGCCGGCTGATGACCCCTCCTCGGTCCACCTGTCCGCTGTTCACCTACGATCGACGCGACGGGTCGTAGCGCAGGGGCAGACGCACCGCCTTGCCAAGGCAGATCACGCTGGTTCGAATCCAGCCGCCCGTCACCTGAACGAGGCGACCGCGCCGCAGGTGGGCAGCAGCTCCGCCACCGTGCCGGCGAACGCCGGCAGCACCTGGGCGAGCACCGCCCACGCCTCGGGGTTCGCGCCGAGTTCCCGCCGGACGAGCGGCGTGAGGAACTCCGCGGCCTCACGAGCGCGTTCGGGGAACAGGACAGTGCCGGCCTGGAGCACGTCGAGCACGGCCGCCGCGGGTGTCCAGCGCTCGACGTACTCGCGCGGGTCCTCGACGATGCCCGCCCGCCTCAGCCGGTGGGCGAACTTCGGGTGCGACCCGAACCGCGCGCGCACCTCCGGTGGGCAGTCCACGCGGATCGACAGCGCCCACCGCGCGAACCCCGGCAGCGGCTCGGCGCGGTCCGCTTCGGCGATCTCGGGCCAGTCGGCCCTGCCCACGGCACCCGCCGCCACCCGCGCCGCGGCCATGGACCGCGCCTGCCGCAGTTCGCCGACCAGCCCGGACGGGCCGATGACGCGCGGCGGTGCGCCGTGGGAGCAGCCTGGGGTGTCGCACGTCCGCACCACCGGCAGCGGTCCTTGGGCCGTGCCGAACGGGACGCCGCGGTAGATGTCGCGCTTGATCGCGTCGGTGGCGTGCGCGTGGTGGTACGCCAGCGCGTTCGTGGCGGGGTCGTCCCGCTCCAACATCCACAGCAGCACCGACGCCGGCGCCTGGAGCCGCTGGAGCCACCACGCCCACCACCGCGCGGGATTCGCCTCGGGCTCGTCGATCCCGAGGCGTCGCCGCACGGTCGCGGCGTCGTCCGGGTCGATCAACGAGAGCAGGAAGTGCGTACCCGGGACGTTGTTCCCTTTGTCCACGCGCGGATTCTCGCACGGTGACCCTCCGCGTCCACCTGGATCAGGGCCGGGCGCCGTCGTCAGCCGAGCGGTCGTGTGGTCCAGGTCGACCTGTCGTCCGGTGTCGGCACGAGCCGCACGCTCCGGGCGACGGCGAGCGAGGCGGCGGCGTCGGCGGTCCCGCCCCAGACGTCGACCGCGAACCCGGCGGCAACCCCGTAGAGGGTGACCTTGCGCCCGTCCACCATCGCCGGGTGACCGTCCACGGTCTGGTTCACCCCGTTCTGCGAGGCCACCCTCTCACCGTTCTCGACGGCGACCGCGAGGCAGTCGACGAACCGGCCCTCGTCGGCGGGGTCCTCGGTGGCGAAGAGGAGCCCGGTGCGCACGTACGGGTCGCCGGGCGGTCGCAGGTCCGCGGTGGTGCCGACCAACTGGTACGACGCGGGACGTGGAAGCGTGAACGGCACGGTCACCGGCTCGCCGTCGCCGACCCGCACGGCCAGCGCGATGCGGCGCGCGGTCTCGCGGTCCACCTCGCGCTCGGTCCTCACGTCCTGGTAGCTGACGAACGCCCAGGCGTCGTCGGTCCACTGCCAGGCGAGCAGGTCACCGGACGGCCTGCTCATCCAGTAGGCGGGCCGGCCGTCGACGGGTTCGGTCGGCGTGCCGGTCTCCGGCCGCAGCACGCCGCCCTCAGGATCCGCGGCCTGCCTGCCCGGGGCGTGCACGGTCACCGACCCGAGCCCTGTCCACCCGGCGTTGCGCACGCTGATCCGCTGCCAACGCCGTGCGGTGGTGTAGGAATCGGTGACGATGCCCGGCACGTCGGCGACCGTGACCACCCGCCGCATCGGGTCGAAGTCCCGGGTTTCCGCGGCGCGCTGCGACGACGTGGCCGGGTCGACGGACGAGCCCGAGCCGCCCGGCAACCCGAGGACGGGCACCAGGAGCGCCACCGCGGCCACGAGCACCCCTGTGCCGACCCACCGCGTCCGCAGCCGCCTGCGCCCCACCCGGATCGCCCGGTCGACGTCGACCTCGGACGGCGGCAACGGGTCCTCCTCGCGCAGCGGGTCCAGCAGTCGGTCCACGATCAGGCCTCCTTCGCGGTGATGGGCAGTGGGCGCTCGTCGAGCAACCGCCGCATGGTCGCCAGCCCGCGCGCGGTCTGGCTCTTGACCGTGCCGGTGCTGCAACCGAGCGCTCCGGCGACGTCCTCGACCGACATGTCGAACAGGAACCGCAGCACCAGCACCACGGACAGCCTGCGTGGCAGCCGGTCGAGCGCGGCGCGCAGGGTGGCCCGGTCGTCGACCCGGTGGTCCGGCTCCACGGCGACCTCGGGCGCGGAGGCGAACAACGACACGCCCGCCCAGCGCAGCCGCCGCTCGTCGAGGTACACCCGGACCAGGATCCGCTGCACGTAGGCGTCGGTGTTGTCGGCCGCACGCGCGCGCCGCCAGTTGACGTAGAGCTTCGTGATCGCCTGTTGGACGAGGTCGTCACCGTGGTGCGCGTCGCCGCACAGCCGGTACGCGGACCGGCGGAGCCGGTCGAGGCCCGCCCGCACGTACTCCACGTACTCCCGTTCCAACGCCGCCTGCATCGTGCTCCTTCCGTCCCCCTTACCCGTACGACGGGCTCGGGACGCCGGCGGGTTCTCGACGCGGTCGGGTTCCTCGCCCGGCAGTCGGCGAGGGCTCGGTGTCAGGCGTTCACCGGACATCGCGGACCTCGCGTCCCGCCTAGCCTGATCGGCAACGGTGGCGACGCGCGCACCCGCTGTCGAGGGGCAGCGGACGGGGCGCCGCGATCGTCACAGTCGAACGAGGGGTGGGGATGAAGGCGGGGATTCGCCTGCGCGCCGCGCTGGGGGTCGCGGCGCTGGCCGTCGCGGCGGGCTGCGGTCAAGCGATCACGGGTGCGGCGGCTCCCGAGTCGCGATCCGGCGCGGAGCCGACGGACGCCGCCGGGAAGGACCGGAAGACCGGGTTCGACGAGTGCGGTCTCGTCACACCGGCCGAGGTCGCCAAGGCGATCGGCGTGAACGCCATGCACGTCACCGGCCGTTCCGCGGTCACGCAGCCCGACGGCAGCCGTCGCGCCGGGTGCACGTACTTCCCGGAGGACGTCCCGGGCATGCTCGGCCTGAAGATCAGCACGGTGGCCGACACGGACGCCGAGCGGTTCTTCGCGCCGTTCGCCAAGAACTTCCGCAACGTGCAGACGATCCCCAGGCTGGGCGACCGCGCCGAAGCCGTCGCCTACAAGGCGAACGGCACCTCGACCCACTACATCGAGGTCCGCACGCTCGCGGGGAACCGGGGGCTGCACCTGTTCTACACCTACACCGACGGCAGCGCCACCATGCCCAAGGCCGACGGGGCGGCCGCCGCGACGATCCTCGTGCAGGCGCTCGACCGGTTGCCGGACAAGGTGACGATCCCCGACGGGGCGCCGGAAGGTCGGTGCGCGGACGTCGACCTCGGGCCCGCCAAGGAGGTCGTCGGCGCCGAACTGGTGATGGCCCGGTCGGTGGTGTCCGGGGGCGGCGGCATGACGTGCCACTTCAGCGGCGGTGCCGGGAGCCTCGAAGTCAGCCTGTTCACCGACGAGGACCGGGCCGCGAAGGCGGCCGTGCCCCCGGACAAGATCACCCACGCCGACATCGGCGACGGCGCCCGGCTGATGGTCACCGAGGCCAACGCGCTGGACGCCCGGGTCAACGTCGGCGACCAGGTCGTGATGGTGGTCGCGTCCTACGCCGGCAAGGTCACCGAGCCGCGCCCGGCCGACGTCGAACTGGTGCGCACCGTCGTGGACGCGATCACCGACCCGAACTGACGACCACCCGGGCGTTCCGCGGCCCGGTCACCAGGGAACGGCGCCCTCGTCGTCGAAGAAGCCGCCGCGCGGACCGTCGTCGGGCAGGGTGGCGAGCCGGATCGCGATCGCGGCGCCCTGCTCGGGCGTCCGCGGCCCGGCGAAGCCGGTGAAGTCGGTCGCGACGTAGCCGGGGCAGGCGGCGTTCACGATGACCTTCGTGTCGGCGAGCCGGCGGGCGTACTGGGCCGTGACGCTGTTGAGCATCGACTTGGACGGCGCGTACGCGGCCATCACCGGGCCGGTCCGCAACGTGAGCGAGCCCATGTTGCTGGACATGTTGACGATGCGCGGCGAGTCCGCGCGGCACAGCAGCGGGAGCATCGCGTTCGTCACCCGGACCACCCCGAACACGTTGGTGTCCAGGACGGCGCGCAGCACGTCGAGGTCGAGCGTCGTGGGGTCCTGCGCGCCACCGTCGAACCGGCCCGCGATGCCGGCGTTGTTGACGAGCACGTCGAGCCGACCCGCCGTCCGCTCGACGGTCGCCGCCGCGGCCGCGACGCTGTCGTCGGAGGTGACGTCGAGGGCGACCCCGAACGCGTCGACGCCCGCCGCGCGCAACCGCTCGACGGCCTCCTCTCGCCTGGTCTCGTCACGCGCGCCCACCGCGACCGTGAAGCCGATCGCCCCGAGACCCCGTGCGATGGCGAGCCCGATTCCCTTGTTCGCGCCGGTGACCAGCGCGATCTTCGTGTCGTTCACCCGTCCCATGCTCGGCGCGCCACCCGCGCGCGTCCAAGATCGATCCGGTAAGCCCTGATACTCGCCGGGTATCAGGCGGGTAGGCTGCGTCCGTGCACGACCTCGAGACCCGCGAACTCAGGTACTTCGTCGCCGTCGCCGAGGAACTGCACTTCGGACGTGCCGCCGACCGGCTCGGGATCGCGCAGCCGCCGCTGTCGCGCGCGATCAGCCGGCTGGAGCACCGGCTCGGCGTCCGGCTTTTCGACCGGGACCGCCGTGGCGCGGTGCTCACCGACGCGGGCAGGGTGATGCTCCACGAGGCCCGATCGGCTCTCGACGCCGTCGCGGCCGCCGCGCGCCGGACGCGCCGGGCCGCGGACCCGAACCGGCCGCTGGTGCTGGTGACGAAGGCCGGGGCGTCCCACGAACTGCTGCAACGGCTCCTCGACGCGCTCGCCCGCGAACCCGGCGCGCCGCCGGTCGACGTCCTGCTGTGCGAGGTCGGCGAGCAGGCGGGGCTGCTGCGCGACGGGAGCGCCGACGTGGCGCTCATGCACCGGCCGTTCGACGACCTCGCCGGGTTCGACACCGAGGACCTCCACGTCGAGGGCCAGATCGCGCTCCTGCCCGCCGGGCACCCCCTCGCGTCACGCGATCGGCTCACGCTCGCCGAGGTCCGCGACGTGCCGGACCTGCCGATCGCCCGCTGGCCCCGGCTCGACGGGTCCTACCCGGACGGACCCGGGCCGGAGGTGCGCACCCAGTCGCAGCTCGCGCAGCTCGTGGCGCTGGGCAAGGCGCTGCTCGTCATCCCGGCGTCCAGTCGCGCCTGGCAGTGGCCCGACCACGTCGCGGTGCCCGTGGTGGACGCGCCGGACGTCACCACGGTGATCGCCTGGCCGGCGAGCAGCCGCTCACCGGCGATCGCCTCGCTCGTGCGCTCGGCGGCCGGGCTCCGCGACGACGCGCCCGCGGGCTGAGAGATCGTCCGCCAGACCACCCGATCGTGTCGTCCAGAGACCCGTTAGGGCGTTGCCCGGCCCTTCCCGGCCACACCATCCTGTGTGCCGTCCCGGTCAACCGATCACGTCCGTACGGAGGTTTCGTGCCGGTCAACGACATGCTGAAGGCAAAGATCAACCACGGCTTCGCCCACCTGGACGTCGACGGGGACGGGCTGCTCACCGAGCAGGACCACGTCCTCATGGGCAGGAGGGCCGCGGAGGCGCTCGGGCACGCGCCCGACTCGCCGGAGGAGCAGCGGATCGTCGACGCCTACCTGCGGATCTGGCACGACCTGCACCTGCCGCACGTCCCGGGCGGCGGCACGGCCATCTCGCGCGAGCAGTTCCTCGCCTCCACCGGCTCCCTCTCCGACGACCCGGACGCGGCACGGGCCACCGTCGGCGCGCTGGCCGAGGCGTTCTTGGGCATCGCCGACACCGACGTCGACGGCCGGGTGAGCCCCGCCGAGTACCTCGTGTTCCAGCGCGGGCACTTCCCCGGCCTGAGCGAGGCCGAGGCCGCCGAGGCGTTCGAGCACCTCGACTCGGACGGCGACGGCTACCTCACCGCCGAGGAGTTCACCCGCGCGTGCGTCGAGTTCTGGTCCAGCACCGACCCGGACGCGCCGGGCAACTGGTGGATGGGCCCTCCCGTGGCGTGATCCGCCCGCCGGCGGACCGGTCCGACCTCGGCACGACCCGGACCGGTCACTGCCGACGCACCGCGATGTCGTCCTGGGATCGCGGGTCGATCTCGTAGTGCGTGTCGAACTGGCTGCTGAACCCCGTCACGCGGACCGCCCGGCCCACGACCAGACCGGTGAGGTCGATGCCGGTCGGCGTGTTGACGAAGATCGTCAGCTCGCCGGAACCGTCGTCGACGTGGAACTTGTGCCCGTACGGCAGGTCCGACTCCGGCGCCCGGGTGACCGTGGCGGCCACGCGCACCAGCAACCCTTCGGTGGCCTCGCCGACCGCGCCCGTGGCGAGCGGCACGGGACGGATCGACGGGCCCTTGCCGTGCACGCGGACCGCGGCCGGGTCGGCGGGGACGAGGACGAGCAACCCGTAGCTGTCACGCAGCGTGCCGGTCACCCAGACCCGGTCGCGAGGGGTGACGCCCAAGTCGACCGGGACGCTCACGTAGATCCCGGCGCCGCGGTCCTGGATCGCGAAGCCCCGGTCGAAGAAGCTCGACTCGAACGCGCCCGAGGGCGTCGTGGCCGTGCCGCCGACGGTGACCACCGTCCCGAGCGGCAGGCTCCGCGCCTGGCGGATGGGCACCACGTGCCCCGAGGCCTCGGCGGGCGCCGCCAGACCCAGCGAGACGAGCACCAGGACCAACACCGAGCAGATACCGCGCGGCAACGCACGCATGCCGAACCCCTTCCGACCGAGCCGGGCCGAGGTGGACCGGCTGCCCGCCACCATCGCGGTCGCGGGCGCCGGCCGCCCGCGGAAGGGCCGATCGGCTACGGGTCCCCGACCCGGGGGTCAGGGCCCGGCCAGGCGCTCCTCCGCGGCCCGCCACGCCCCGGAGTCGCCGCTCGGCTCGTACCGGACCACCTCGGCCGAGGACCGCACCACGTCCCGCAGGGCCGCCAGACCACCGGTGACGACGCCCAATGCACGGGCCTGGACCAACGCGTTGCCGTACGCGGCGGCCTCGACCGGTCCCGCCACGACCGGCAGGCCGCAGGCGTCCGCGGTGAGTTGGCAGAGCAGCCGGTTGCGCGCGCCGCCACCCACGACGTGCACCACGTCGACCTGCCGCCCCGACAGCTCGGCGGCCTGGCGGACCGCCCGGCGGTGGGCCAGCGCCAGGCTGTCCACCACGCACCGGACGATCGCCGCGGGTGTCGAGGGCGGGGTCTGCCCCGTCCGCGCGCAGGCTTCCCGGATGCGGGCGGGCATGTTCCCCGGCGGGATGAACGCCGGGTCGCCCGCGTCGACCACGGCGGCCGGCCCCGGCTGGTCCCGCGCCGCGTCGAGCAGCCCCGCCAGCTCCGGATCACCCCACTCGCGCAGGCACTCCTGCAACAACCACAGGCCCATCACGTTGCGCAGGTAGCGGACCGTGCCGTCCACGCCCAGCTCGTTGGAGAAGTTCGCCGCACGACTGGCCTCGGTGAGCACCGGGGCGTCCAGCTCCACCCCGACCAGCGACCACGTCCCGGTGGCCACGTAAGCGAAGTTCGGCGTCGCGGCCGGCACGCCGACGACCGCCGACGCGGTGTCGTGCGACCCGACGGCCACCACCGGGACCGGCCCGGTCAGGCCGGTCTCCGCCAGGACGTGGTCGTGCAGCGCGCCCACCTCGGCGCCCGGCTCCACCAGCGGCGTGAACAGCCCGTCCGCGATGTCCAGGCGCGCCGCCAGCTCCGCCGACCACGTGCGCGTCCGCGCGTCGAGCAGGCCGGTGGTGGAGGCGTTGGTGACCTCCGTGACGCGGGCGCCGGTGAGCCAGTGCCCGAGCAGGTCGGGGATGAGCAGCAACCGCTCCGCCGCGCCCAGTTGCGGCGTGCCGCGGGCCGCCGCCAACTGGTAGACCGTGTTGAACGGCAGCACCTGCAACCCCGTGACCCGGTACAGCTCGGCCGCCGGCACCCGGGCGTGCACGGCCTCGGGCACCCCGTCGGTGCGCCCGTCGCGGTAGTGCACCGGGTTGCCGAGCAACGCGCCGGTGGCGTCCACCAGGCCGTAGTCGACCGCCCACGAGTCGATGCCGACCGCGTCCAGCCGCGGCCCGGCCGCCCGCAGGCCGTCGAGCACGCCCCGGTACAGGCCCAGCACGTCCCAGTGCAGCGTGCCGCCGAGCCGCACCGGCCCGTTGGGGAACCGGTGGCTCTCCACGAAGCTCGCCCGACCGGGAGCGATGTCGAAGGCCATCACGCGTCCGCTCGACGCGCCGAGGTCGACCGCCGCTACCCGGACCGCACCCCCGCCCATCAGCGCAGGAACGCGGCGGCGACGCCGGAGTCGACCGGCACGTGCAGGCCGGTGGTCTGCGACAGGTCGCCGCCGGCGAGCGCGAAGACGGCGGCGGCGACGTGCTCGGGCAGCACCTCGCGGCCCAGCAGCGTGCGCTTGGCGTAGTAGGCGCCCAGCTCCTCCTCCTTGACCCCGTACACGGCGGCCCGCTGCGCGCCCCAGCCGCCGGCGAAGATGCCCGAACCGCGGACCACGCCGTCGGGGTTGACGCCGTTGACCCGGATCCCGTGCGGCCCCAGCTCGGCCGCCAGCAGCCGCACCTGGTGCGCCTGGTCGGCCTTGGTCGCGCCGTAGGCGACGTTGTTGGGCCCGGCGAACACGCCGTTCTTGCTGGAGATGTAGACGATGTCGCCGCCCATGCCCTGCTCGACCATCACCTTCGCGGCGGCCCGCGACACCAGGAACGACCCCCGCGCCATCACGTCGTGCTGGAGGTCCCAGTCGCGCACGGTCGTCTCCAGCAGCGGCTTGGAGATCGACAGACCGGCGTTGTTCACGACCAGGTCGACACCGCCGAACGCGAGCACCGCCTCGGCGAACGCCCGCTCCACGGCCGCTTCGTCCGACACGTCCGCGGCCACGCCGATCGCCACGTCCCGGTCGCCGATGCCGTCCGCGACCGCCGCCGCGCGCTCCGCGTCGAGGTCGGAGACGACCACGCACGCGCCCTCGGCGGCCAACCGCTCGGCGATGGCCTTGCCGATGCCCGAGCCCGCGCCGGTCACCAGCGCCACCCGCGTGGCCAGCGGCTTCGGCTTGGGCATCCGGGCCAGCTTGGCCTCTTCCAGCGCCCAGTACTCGATGCGGAACTTCTCCGACTCCGGGATCGGCCGGTAGGTCGACACCGACTCGGCGCCGCGCATCACGTTGATCGCGTTGACGTAGAACTCGCCCGCCACGCGCGCGGTCTGCTTCGTGCGGCCGAACGAGAACATGCCGACGCCGGGCACCAGCACGATCGCCGGGTCCGCACCGCGCATCGCCGGCGAGTCCGGGGTCGCGTGCCGCTCGTAGTAGGCGCGGTAGTCCTCCCGGTACGCGGCGTGCAGCTCCTTGAGCCGCGCGACGACCTCGTCCACGCCCGCCGTGCCCGGCAGGTCGACCACCAGCGGCTTGACCTTGGTGCGCAGGAAGTGGTCCGGGCACGACGTGCCCAGCTCGGCCAGCGGCGCGAGCTTCGCCCGGGACAGGAAGTCCAGCACCACGTCGGTGTCGGTGAAGTGCCCCACCTGCGGCAGGTCGGTCGACGCCAGGCCGCGGACGACCGGGAAGAGCGCCGCCGCCCTGGCCCGCCGCTCGGCCTCGGGCAGCGGCTCGTTGCCCGGCACCACCGCGCCGAACGGCTCGGCGGACCCGTGCCGCGCCAGGAACTCCTCCGCGGTCCGGATGATCTCCGCCGAGTGCGCCTCGCACTCCTCGGACGTGTCGCCCCACGCGGTGATCCCGTGCCCGCCCAGCACGCACCCGATCGCCCGGGGGTTCGCCGCCTTGATCGCCGCGATGTCCAGGCCGAGCTGGAAACCGGGCCGGCGCCAGTCCACCCACGCCACCCGGTCGCCGAAGCACCGCTCGGTCAGCTCCCGCCCGTCGGCCGCCGTCGCCAGCGCGATGCCCGAGTCGGGGTGCAGGTGGTCCACGTGCGGCGCGTCGACCAGCCCGTGCATGGCCGTGTCGATCGACGGCGCCGCGCCGCCCTTGCCGTGCAGGCAGTAGTCGAACGCGGCGACCATCTCGTCCTCGCGGTCCACGCCGGGGTAGACGTCCACGAGCGCGCGCAGCCGGTCCATCCGCAGCACGGCCAGCCCGGCGGTGGTGAGGGTGCCCAGGTCGCCGCCCGAGCCCTTCACCCACAGGAGCTCGACCCGGTCACCGGTCACCGGGTCGGTGTCGCTGCCCTTCGCGGAGGTGTTGCCGCCCGCGTAGTTGGTGTTGCGCGGATCGGCGCCCAGCCGGTTCGAGCGGGCTACCAGCGCCGCGGCGGTCGTGTTGTCGGTCATGTGCGGGAAGCTCCTCGTGGACGAGCGGTGGCGAGGTGTGCCGGGGTGTCGGGAGGTCAGAGCCAGCCGGCCTGCGTGCCGCCGACGCGCGCGGCGGCGATCTCGTCGGCGTAGCCGGACGCGCGGTAGGCGGCCATCGGGTCGCGGGGGAGGCCCTTGGCCTCGCGGCGGTCGGCCAGCACGCCGCGCACGTCGGTGTGGAAGGCGTCCATCAGCACGTCGTGCGCGCCGATCACGTCACCGGCGTCCTGGGCGGCGGCCAGCGCCTCGGCGTCGACGAGCAGCGCCTTGGCCAACGCCTGCTCGACGTTGAGGACCGACCGGATCTGGCCCGCGATCTTGTCCTCGAGGTTGTGGCACTGGTCGAGCATGAAGTTCACCCCGGACCCGGGGCGGTGCGCGCCGACCGCGACGATCTCGACCATGATCCGGAACAGCTGGAACGGGTCGGCCGAGCCCACGATCAGGTCGTCGTCGGCGTAGAAGCGGGAGTTGAAGTCGAACGCGCCGAGCCTGCCCGCCCGCAGCAGCTGCATGACGATGAACTCGATGTTCGTGCCCGGCGCGTGGTGACCCGTGTCGAGCACGACCTGCGCGCGGTCGCCGAGCGCCTGGCAGTGCAGCAGCGCCGTGCCCCAGTCGGGCACGTCCATCGCGTAGAAGTACGGCTCGAAGAACTTGTACTCCAGCAGCAGCCGCTGGTCGGGCCCCAGCGCGGCGTAGATCTCGGTCAGCGACCCGGCCAGCCGGTCCTGCCGGGCGCGCAGCGAGTCCTGCCCCGCGTAGTTCGTGCCGTCGGGCAGCCACAGCTTCAGGTCGGCCGAGCCGGTCTCCGCCATCACCTTCACGCAGTCGAGGTGGTGCGCGACGGCCTTGGCCCGCACGCGCGGGTCCGAGTGCGTCAGCGAGCCGAGCTTGTAGTCGTCGTCCTGGAAGAGGTTCGAGTTGATCGCGCCGATCCGCACGCCCTGCTCCTCGGCGTGGGCGGCCAGCGCGGCGAAGTCCTCGACCCGGTCCCACGGGATGTGCAGGGACACCCGCGGCGCCAACCCGGTCAGGGCGTGCACGCGCGCGGCGTCGGCGATCTTCTCGAACGGGTCGCGCGGCGTGCCCGGTGTGGTGAACACCTTGAACCTGGTGCCGGAGTTCCCGTACGCCCAGCTCGGCACCTCGACGGTGAACCCGTCGAGTTCCGACAGCACCTCCTGCAGGGACATCACACGTCGTTCCTCTCGGCAGCGGGGTCAACCGGTGTGGCGCCGACGGTAGCCGACCTTGGAACGTTTCACAACGGCCCTGACGTGGGTCGAATCGGTTGTCCGGCACACCGTTGCCTCCCTGCTAGGCTTCGCGATGACGCAGGTATCCGGACGTTTCACCCCGGACTCGCGTCGATCACGAAGGAGGGTGGGGCGGTGTCCGCGCCGAGCATGAAGGATGTCGCCGCGCACGCGGGCGTGGCCGTTGGCACGGTGTCGAACGTGCTCAACCACCCGGAGCTGGTCGCCGAGAGCACCCGCAAGCGGGTGCAGGACGCGATCGCCGAACTGGGCTTCGTGCGCAACGAGTCGGCGCGCCAACTGCGCGGCGGCACGAGCCGCACCCTCGCCTACGTGGTGCTCGACACCCGCAACCCCTTCTTCACCGACGTGGCCGCCGGTGCGCAGCAGGTGGCGGAAGGCGCGGGCCTGGCGATGTTCCTGTGCGACGGCGGTGAGGACCCCACCCGCCAGGCCAGGTACCTCGACCTGCTCGAACAGCAGCGGGTGGAGGGCATCCTCATCACGCCGGTCGACGCGGACGACCCGCGCCTGGCCGCGCTGGCCCGTCGGGGGACGCCCGTCGTGGTCGTCGACCGCGGCGCGGGGCCGGACCGCTGCTCGGTGTCGGTCGACGACGTGCTCGGCGGCGACCTGGCCGCGTCCCACCTGCTCGACGCCGGGCACCGCCGGATCGCCTTCGTCGGCGGGCCGCGCTCGATCGGCCAGGTGGCCGACCGCCTGACGGGCGCCGAGCAGGCGCTCGCCCGCGCCGGCGCCGAGCCGCTCACCGTGCTGGAGACGGCGCGCCTCGACGTCGCCGAGGGCAGGCGGGCGGGCGAGCGGCTGGCCGGCCTGCCCGCGTCCCGGCGCCCGACCGCCGCGTTCTGCGCCAACGACATGCTCGCGCTCGGCCTGCTCCAGCAGGCGGTCCGGCTGGGCCTGCGCGTGCCGCACGACCTGGCGATCGTCGGCTACGACGACATCGAGTTCGCGGCCGCGGCGGCGGTGCCGTTGACCTCGGTCGCCCAGCCGCGCCAGCTCCTCGGCCGCACGGCGGCGGAAATGCTGCTGGCCGAGGCGCGGCACCCGAAGGGGCACGTGCACCAGCAGCGGGTGTTCGAGCCCGAACTGGTGGTGCGCGAGTCCACCAGCATGCGCCGACTGGACGGCGTCGCCTGAGCGGGCAGTGCCTTGGGCCGTGCCGTTCGGGAGCGATTCCGGAATACCGGTGACGCGTAGTCGCGCGCGAAATTCCGCCCTTCCTATTGAAACGTAACACCAAAAGCCGGTGCGGCGGACCGCAGGTTTGAGCACGATGACGCAACGATGAATGCCTCATCCCGGAAGAGTTGCCGCACCGTCGTTGACGATTGGTCTGAACTACCCCTAGCCTCGCGCATCAGCACCGCATTGAAACATTTCAGTGAAGGAGGCGCCGGATGGATCGGGCACACGCGACTCCACTGCTGGAGGTACGGGGTGTCTCCAAGTCGTTCGGCGCCGTGGCGGCCGTCCGCGAGGTGTCGTTCCCGCTGCACGGCGGCGAGGCGCACGCGCTGGTCGGGGAGAACGGCGCGGGCAAGTCGACGATCGTGAAGATGCTCGCCGGCGTGCACGAGCCCGACGCGGGCGCGATCGTGCTGGACGGCGTGGCGCAGCGGTTGGCCGGGCCCGCCGCCGCGCGGGCGGCCGGCATCGCGGTCATCTACCAGGAGCCCACGCTGTTCCCGGATCTCTCGGTCGCGGAGAACATCTTCATGGGCCGCCAGCCGCTGGGCCGGTTCGGGCGCATCGACCGGGCGGCGATGAGGGCCGAGGCGGTGCGGCTGTTCGACCGGCTCGGCGTCCGCCTCGACCCGGACCGCGCCGCGCGCGGCCTGTCGATCGCCGACCAGCAGCTGGTCGAGATCGCCAAGGCGCTGTCCCTGCACGCGCGCGTGCTCGTGATGGACGAGCCGACCGCCGCGCTGTCCGGTGTCGAGGTGGAGCGGTTGTTCGCGGTGGTGCGTGCTTTGTGCGAGGAGGGCGCGGCGGTCCTGTTCATCTCGCACCGCTTCGACGAGGTGTTCTCGCTGTGCCAACGGCTCACCGTGCTGCGTGATGGCACGTGGGTGTCCACGGACCCGGTGGCCGACCTCACCGTCGACCAGGTCGTGCGGCGGATGGTCGGTCGCGACGTCTCGACGCTGTTCCCCAAGGAGGACGTCGAGCCCGGTGACGTCGTCCTGGAAGTCGACGGGTTGAGCAGGCAGGGCGTGTTCTCCGACATCGGGTTCTCGGTGCGGGCGGGCGAGATCGTCGCCCTCGCCGGGCTCGTCGGCGCCGGTCGCAGCGAGGTGGTGCGCGCGGTGTTCGGGATCGACCGCTACGACGCGGGCGAGGTGCGGGTGGCGGGGGAGCGGCTGCCCGCCGCGACGCCGGCCGCCGCCGTGGCCGCCGGGATCGCGCTGGTGCCGGAGGACCGCCGCCAGCAGGGCCTGGTGATGGAGATGTCGATCGAGCGCAACGCGACGCTCACCCGCCTGAAGCCGCTGGCCCGCCTCGGCTTGCTCGGCGGCGGGCGCGAACGCCGTTCGGCGCGGGAGTGGACGACGCGGTTGCAGGTCAAGTACGGGCGGTTGGCCGACGCCGTCGGCACCCTGTCCGGCGGCAACCAGCAGAAGGTCGTGCTGGCCAAGTGGCTGGCGACCGGCCCGAGGGTGCTGATCGTCGACGAGCCGACGCGCGGCATCGACATCGGCACGAAGGTCGAGGTCCACCGGCTGCTCTCGCGGCTGGCGGCCGACGGCGTCGCGGTGCTCATGGTGTCCTCCGAGCTGCCCGAGGTGCTGGGGATGGCCGACCGCGTGCTCGTCATGCACGAGGGGCGGATCACCGCCGAGCTGGACCGGGCCGGGGCGACGGAGGAATCGGTCATGTTCGCGGCCACCGGCCGGAAGGAGGCAGCCGCGTGAGCACCCCGCCGACGGCACCCGCCGCGCCACCGGCGACGGCGGACGGGAGCAGCAGGACCCGGTTCGTCCACAAGCTGTGGCTGGCGCGGGAGTTCGGCATCGTCGTGGCGCTCGGGCTGCTCGTGCTCGTGACCGCGGTGGACAACCCCGCGTTCCTGTCACCGCAGAGCCTGCGCGACCTGGTGCTGGGCGCGGCGATCCTGGTGGTCCTCGCGGTCGGGCAGACCGTGGTGATCATCTCCCGCAACATCGACCTGTCGGTGGGCGCGGTGCTCGGCCTGGTCGCGTTCGCGACCGGCAAGCTGCTCAGCTCGGCGCCGGGCACGCCGACCGCGGTCGCGGTCGGGATCGGCATCGGGCTGGGCGCGGTGTGCGGTGTGGTCAACGGCGTGCTGGTGGCCGCGGCGCGGGTGCCCGCGCTGGTGATCACGCTCGGCACGCTCTACGCGTTCCGCGGCGTCGACCACTCGTGGGCGAAGGGCCGGCAGATCAACGCCTCCGACCTGCCGCGCTCGTTCCTCGACCTGGGCACCTGGACCGTGCTCGGCGTACCCGTGCTCGCCGTCATCGCCGTCGTCGTGATGCTGCTCGTCGGCTTCTACCTGCGGTCCTACCGCAGCGGGCGCGAGCTGTACGCGATCGGCTCGGAACCCGCCGCCGCACGGCTGTCCGGCATCCCGGTCGGGCGCCGGGTCTTCACCTCCTTCGTCCTGTGCGGGGCGCTCGCCGGCCTGGCCGGAGTGCTGTACGCGGCGCGCTTCGGCACCGTCGACGCCACCGTCGGCACGGGCATCGAGCTCCAGGTCGTCGCCGCGGCCGTGGTCGGCGGCGTGGCGATCTTCGGCGGCAGCGGCAGCGTCTACGGCGCCGCGCTCGGCGCACTGCTGCTGACCACCATCGGCAGCTCCCTTGCGGTGCTGCGGATCAACCCGTTCTGGCAGCAGGCCGTGGTCGGCGGCCTCATCCTCGCCGCGATCGGACTGGACCGGCTGCTGGCCGTCCGGGCGGCGAACCGCTTGCGAGGGAGGTCGTCGCATGGCGCGTGACACGGTGGCGGTGGACGTCGCGGGGCCGCCGGCCGAACCGACCGCGGGCGTGCTGCGCTCCGCGTTGCTCCGGTGGGACACCGCGCTGCTCGTGGTGCTCGCAGGGGTCGCGGTGGTCGCCGGGGTGCTGGTCGAGGGGTTCGCGAGCGGGCGCAACCTCCAGTTCCTCCTGCTGGACGTGATCGCGATCGCGCTGATCGCGCTGCCGCTGACGCTGATCGTCATCACCGGCGAGATCGACCTCTCGGTGGCCAGCACGCTCGGGCTGTGCAGCGCGGTGATGGGCCGGTTGTGGGTGGCCGGTCTGCCGCTGGAGCTGGTGGTGGTGCTCGTCGTCGGTCTCGGCGCCGTGCTGGGCGCGGTGAACGCGGTGTTCGTGACCAGGTTCGCGCTGCCCTCGCTCGCGGTGACCATCGGCACGCTGGCCGCGTACCGGGGGCTGGCGTTCGTGGTGCTCGGCGACCAGGCCGTGGCCGACTTCCCGTTCAGCTGGACCGACGCCGCGAGCAGCACCGTCGCCGACGGCGCCGTGCCGTGGGCCGCGGTGGTCACGATCGTGCTCGCGGTCGTGTTCGGCGTGGTGCTGCACGCGACCCCGTTCGGCCGGTCCCTCTACGCGATGGGCAACAACGCCGAGGCGGCGACGTTCGCCGGCATCCGCGTCGCCCGCGCGAAGTTCTGGCTGTTCGTCGCCTCCGGCGCGGTGGCGGGCCTGGCCGGGGTGTACTGGACGCTGCGGTTCGCCAGCGCGCGGGCCGACAACGCCGCGGGCCTGGAGCTGGCCGTGGTCGCCGCCGTCCTGCTCGGCGGCGTCTCGATCTTCGGCGGTCGCGGCACGTTGCTCGGCGTCCTGCTGGGCGTGCTGCTGCTCGGCGCGGTCCGCAACGCCCTCCAGCTCGCCGACGTCGCCGCGGACACGCTGAACGTGGTCACCGGCGGACTGCTCATCGCCTCGGTCGTGGTGCCGAACGTGGTCACCATGGCCCGTGCCCGGTGGCGACGGCGAAGCCGCACCCCGTGACCCGCAGACCACTCGCGACAACGAAGTCACCGCCGAGAGAGGGAGAACCATGTCCACCCAGCCCAAGCGCACCCTGCGCCTCGGCCTGATCGCCACCACCGTGGCGGTCGTGCTGGTCGGCGCCGCGTGCGGTGGCACCACCCGCGGGTCCGAGGACAACGCCAACCCCACGGGCAACCGGGCCACCGGCCAGGCGAACCCCGACGCGCCGCTGGCCGAGGGGCTCGACGTGGGGTTCCTGCCCAAGCAGATCAACAACCCGTACTTCACCGTGGCCGACGGCGGCGGCAAGAGCGCCACCGAGGAGTTCAAGGGCCGGTTCAAGGAGGTCGGCCCCTCCGAGGCCAGCGCCTCGTCCCAGGTCAGCTACATCAACACGCTGTCGCAGCAGCAGACGGACGTCATCGTGACCTCCGCCAACGACCCGAACGCGATCTGCGGCGCGCTCAACAGCGCGCGGCAGGCCGGCGCCAAGGTCGTCACCTTCGACTCCGACACCAAGCCCGAGTGCCGGGACGTGTTCGTCAACCAGGCGACCGCCGAGGGCATCGCGCGGAACCAGGTCGAGCTGATCGCCGAGCAGATCGGCGGCGAGGGCAAGATCGCGATCCTGTCGGCGACGCCGAACGCGACCAACCAGAACGCGTGGATCGAGCTGATGCGAGAGGAGCTGAAGAAGCCCGAGTTCGGCAAGATCGAGCTCGTCACGGTCGCCTACGGCAACGACGAGGACCAGAAGTCGTTCCAGGAGACCCAGGGCCTGCTGCGCTCCTACCCCGACCTGAAGGGCATCGTCTCGCCCACCACGGTCGGGGTCGCGGCGGCGGCGCGCTACCTGTCGGGCTCGGAGTACAAGGGCAAGGTGGCGCTGACCGGCCTCGGCACGCCGAACCAGATGCGCGAGTTCGTCAAGGACGGCACGGTCGAGGCGTTCGCCCTGTGGAACCCGGCCGACCTCGGCTACCTCGCCGCCTACGCCGGCGCCGCGCTCGCGTCCGGCCAGATCACCGGCGCGGAGGGGCAGAAGTTCAAGGCGGGCAAGCTCGGCGAGTACACCATCGGCGCGGACGGCGTCGTGGTGCTCGGCCCGCCCACCGTGTTCGACCAGGCCAACATCGACCAGTTCGACTTCTGAGCCCGCGGGCGCGGGGGGGGGGGCCCGGGGCCCGGCGGCCGCCGGCCCCGCCGGCGCTCCCACCGGCGGCGGGAACGAGGGGGGGGGCGCCGGGGGCAGG
>NZ_JBFAMT010000034.1:0-97921 GCF_040656635.1 Actinosynnema sp. NPDC049800
TCCTCTACCGCGCGGTGCGCGACGACGCCGACCTCCGCTTCGCCACCATCGTCACCGCGATCGAGCAGCACCCGGGCGGTGTCGGGGTGACCCTCAGCGACGGCTCGACCGAGACCGCCGACCTGCTCGTCGGGGCCGACGGCCTGCACTCCCACACCCGGTCCCTGGTGTTCGGACCCGAACGCGACCACCTGCTCGACCTCGGCCACGTGGTCGGCGTGTTCATGATGGACCGGCGACCCGACTTCCTCACCGAGGGCGCCACCGCCAGCCTCACCTCGCGCGGCCGCACCGTCGCCGTCATCAGCCTCGGCGACGACCGGGCCGCCGCGTTCTTCGGCTTCCGCACCGACGACGTCGCCCGCGACCTCGCCGCCGGACCGCACACCACGCTGCCGGAGGTCTTCGGCGACCTGGGCTGGCTCGTGCCCGACCTGCTCACCCGCCTGCGCACCGCCGACTCCGTCTACTACGACACCCTCAGCCAGGTCGTGCTCGACCGGTGGAGCGACGGCCGGGTCGTGCTGCTCGGCGACGCCGCCTGGTGCGTCACCCTCTTCGCCGGCTACGGCTCCTCACTGGCCGTCGGCGGCGCCGACCTCCTCGGCACCGCCCTGGAACAACAACCCGACATCACCACCGCCCTGGCACGCTGGGAGGCCGAACTGCGCCCGGAGGTGCGCCGCAAGCAGAAGCTCGGCCGCCGCGTCAAAGGGCTCTACGCACCCGCCGACCCGTTCCGGCTGTGGCTGCGCGACCTACCGCTGCGCACCGCCGCGCTGCCACCCGTGAGCCGCCTGCTCAAGCGCCGACTCCAACTGGCCGGCTGACCACCGGGCCGTGGACCCTGGAGGTGGTGGTCCGGTGGAGCCGGGGAACGAGGTCGCCCGGCGGGTCTCCCCCTGGGTTCACCGGGTCGGCGGCGCGGGGCGGGCGTCCCGCACGGCGAACGGGGTGCCCTGCTGGCAGGTGGTCGCCTGGCCGGGCTGCGCCACGCCCTCCACGACGACATCGGCACCCGCTCGCACCACCTCCGGGTCGGCGCCGAGCAGGAGGAACTGCCCGGTCTCCGTCGCCAGGACCAGGCAACCGGCCTCCACCCCCGCCTCCACCCGACCGCGCAGCGTCACCTCGGCGCGGGCAGGTGTGGAGGTCTCCGTCGCGGTGGCGGGAGCCGAGGTCGGTGAGCTCTCGCAGACGGGCGGCGGCATCAGGTCACCGTCACCGGTCGCCTCGACCATCGCGTCCAGCGTCGTCTCGCCGGCGCGCTCGAACACGAACGTCAGCGGCACGGTCGTGCCGGCGAGCACTTCCCTCGTGAAGTCGACGAGCCGCAGGTGGTAGGCGGAGGCGGCGCCGGCCGTCGCGCCCTCGGCGGGCACCTCGATGCGGTCCACCGGCTCACTCGTCCCGTCGCAGTCCCGGTCGGCGTGCAGTTCGACCCGCGTCGCGGCACCGCTCCGCACCGCCACCAGCGCGTCCGCGTGGTCCGCACGGCTGAGCAGCGTCAACCAGACCGTCGCGTCGTCACCGGGCCGCCAGCGGTGCTCCGGCGGAGGTTCGACCACGACGTTGCGCAACTCGACGTCGCCCACCTGCCCGTTGGACCCGATCGTGCCGCTCTCCAACTGGCGCTGGGGCTCACCGCAGGACACCACCGCCACCGCGACCGCGGCGACGACGGCTCGCAGAACAAGGGCTCGCAGACGGTCCATAGTCGACGGCTACCCACCGGCGACGCGCCGCAACACCTGTGCCCCACCGTCAGGTAATCGCAAGGTGAACCTGACGACAACCTTGCGATCCAGCCGGCTGCGGGGTGACTTGCTGACGATCTCCTTGCGGTGCAACGCCGATCCGTCCGAGCACGGGAACGGGAACCTAGCCTCGGAGGTGACCGGACCACCGAGCGACGGAGGCGACAGATCGTGATCGACATCGACACCACGGCCGCCCGGGCCATCGACGAGCTGACCGCGGCCACCGGGGTCGGACGTCAGGGTGGACTGCGGATCGCGTGCGCCGACCACGCGGACGACCGCGATTTCGAGTTGTCCATCCAGCCGCACCCGGCGGTCGACGACGTGGTGGTCGTCCGCGACGACGCCCGCGTCTTCCTCGACCCCCGCGCCGCGCGGGCGCTGTCGGGCAAGGTGCTCGACGTGCGCAGGCGGCACGCGGGCCGGATCCACTTCGGCGTGTACCCCCAGGCTTGAGAGGAACCCGGGCACCACGCACGTGGTGATCCGGGCCGTACCTTCCAATCGGCTTGCGTAGTGCCGCCGCGGCGCGATCCGACGCGGCGGGCCGGCCGCCCTGACCCGACAATCGAGGCATGACGCTCTCCGTGCTGCTCGTCGAGGACGACGAACACATCAGGCAGGCCCTGGGGCTCGCGCTCGACGACGAGGGCTTCGCCGTCACCGACGCGGTGTCCGGCGAAGACGCCCTGGACCTGTTGCGGACCACCACGTTCGACGTGGTGCTGCTGGACCTGATGCTGCCCGGCGTGGACGGCTTGGAGGTCTGCCGAACCCTGCGCTCCCAGGGCGACCTGCCCATCATCATCGTCACCGCTCGCACGGACGCGAGCGACGTGATCGCCGGGCTCGAAGCCGGCGCCGACGACTACGTCACCAAGCCGTTGATGGCCAGCGTGCTCGCCGCCCGCATGCGCGCCCTGTTGCGCCGCACCGGCCGCCAGGACGAAGTCCTGCGCCTGGGCGACGTGGAGGTCCAGCCCGAGGTCGGCACGGTGCTGCGGGCGAACACGGAGGTGCACCTGACCCGCACCGAGTTCCGGCTGCTGGTGGAACTGGCCTCGGCGGAGGGCCGGGTGGTCAGCCGCGAGCAGCTGCTGCAGCGGGTGTGGGGCTACGACTACTTCGGCGACACCCGGCTGCTGGACGTGCACATCCGTCGCCTGCGCCGCAAGGTCGAGCACGACCCCGACGACCCGAAACTGATCGTCACCGTGCGCGGCGTGGGCTACCGGGCCGGCCTCTGATGCTCCGGCTGTCGTTGCGGTGGCGGGTCGCCCTGGTCCTCGGCGCCGGTTCGCTGCTGCTCACCAGCGCGATGGCGGTGCTGGTGTGGAACCTGGCCTCGGGGTACATGCTGCGCCAGCGCGAGCAGAGCGCCACCCGGCAGGCCGAGGTCAACGTCCGGCTGGTCGACGAGGCCCTGCGCACCGGCTCCGACGCGCTCGAAGAGCTGCTGACCGGCCTGACCACCGGCCCCGACTCCACCGTCCTGCTCTACCGGTCGGGTCAGGTGCTCACCAGCGGCCGGCAGATCGATCCGCAGGTCCTGCCCGAGGAGCTGGTCGACCTGGGCCGCCGCGGCGTACCGGCCTCGCAACGACTCGTCGTCGACGGCATCCCGGTGCTGGCGGTGAGCCTGCCGATCAGCTCCACCGACGCCGCCTACGTCGAGCTCGCGCCCCTGGTGCAGCTGGACAGCACCTTCCGCTTCCTCAGCATCCTGCTGATCACCGGAACCGTGGCCAGCGGGCTGCTGGGCGTCGCGCTGGGCTCGTGGGCCAGCGGCCGCGCCCTGCGTCCGCTGACCGAGCTGACCAGGGCCGCGTCCCGCATCGCGGGCGGCGACCTCAAGGCGCGCCTGCCCACCCAGACCGACCCCGACCTGGCGCACCTGGCCACGACGTTCAACTCCACCGCCGACGCGCTGGAGGAACGGGTGCTGCGCGACGCCCGCTTCGCCGGCGACGTCAGCCACGAGCTGCGCTCACCCCTGACCACCATGGTGAACGCGGCCGAAGTGCTCCGCCGCCGCCGCGCCGAGATCCCCGGCACCGCAGGCCGCGCCCTGGACCTGCTCACCTCCGAGGTCGACCGGTTCGCCCGCACCGTCGTGGACCTGCTGGAGATCTCCCGCGCCGACCAGCAGGCCGACGACACCGACCTGGAGCTCATCGACCTCGCGTCGTTGGTCGACAACGTGCTGGAGTCCCGTCCCGGCACCGAGGTCCCGGTCCGGACGGAACCCCCCGGCCCCCGGGTCCTCGGTGACCGCCGCCGCCTGGACCGGGTGGTGAACAACCTGCTCGACAACGCCGAGCGCCACGCCGGTGGAGCGGTGCGCGTCGCGGTCCGGTCCCACGGCGGCCGCGCCAGGCTGGAGGTCGACGACACCGGGCCGGGCGTGCCGCCCGAGCTGCGCGACCGCATCTTCCACCGCTTCGACCGCGGCACGCGGGCGGGCAGCCGCGGCACCGACACCGGCAGCGGCCTCGGCCTGGCCCTGGTCGCCCAACACGTCCACCGGCACGGCGGCGCGGTGTGGGTCGAGGACAGCCCCGGCGGCGGCGCCCGCTTCGTCGTGGAGCTCCCGGAGGCACGCCGGTGAAGACCACCCCAGCGCTCGGGCTGACCGCCTGCGCCGTGCTCACGCTCTGCGGCGTCCTCACCGCCTGCGGCGTCACCGCGCAGGACGAGCCGCAACCGCTCACGACCTCCACGGTGGCGCCCGTGCACACGCCGACCGTCACCCAACGTCCGGACCCCACGGCCCCCGCACCTGCCTCGTCGACGACCGCGACGACGCCGGTCCCGGCCACGCCGACCCGCTGACCTTACGTGCCGCGGCGACCTTGCGGTTGCCTTGCGAGGTCCGCCCGGCCGTTTAACGCCTCGTCACCCGGGAACGCTCGGACGGGAGCGGTGCCGCTCCACCACGGCGACAGCGCGCACCGCGAGTGCGCCCCAAGGCCCACCTCGGCGAACGAAGGGGCAGGCGATGAGCGTGGCGTCACGGCAGACCGGGGACCGGGGGTTCTTCGGACATCCGCGAAGCCTCGCGCACCTCTTCGGCGTGGAGATGTGGGAGCGGTTCTCGTTCTACGGGATGCAGGGCATCCTGACCATCTACCTCTACTACTCGGTGGTCGAGGGCGGGTTGGGACTGCCGGAGGCCACGGCGACGAGCATCGTCGGCGCCTACGGCGGGGTGGTGTACCTGTCGACGATCGTCGGCGCCTGGGTGGCCGACCGCCTCGTGGGATCCGAACGCGTCCTGTTCGGCAGCGCGGTCCTGATCATGTTCGGACACGTCGCCCTGGCCCTGGTGCCCGGTTTCCTCGGCGTCGGGATCGGGCTGTGCGCGGTCGCGCTGGGCAGCGGAGGGCTGAAGGCCAACGCGACGGCCATCGTCGGCTCGCTGTACGCCGAGGGCGACGAACGGCGTGACGCCGGGTTCTCCCTGTTCTACCTCGGGGTGAACGTCGGTGCGTTCACCGGGCCGCTGCTGACCGGCCTGGCCCAGGAGGAACTGGGCTTCCACTACGGCTTCGGGCTGGCCGCCGTCGGCATGGCGATCGGGCTCGCCCAGTACTCGTTCGGCCGGCGGAAACTCCCCGAGGGGGTGAACGTCGTGCCGAACCCGCTGCCTGCCGGCCGCCGGCCGTTGGTGGCCGCGGGCGCCGTCGCGGTGGTGGCCGCCGTGGTCGCGCTGGTGGCGACCGGTGTGGTGCGGCCGGACAACCTCGCCACCACCGCGGTCGTGGTGATCCTGGTGGCGGCGCTGGCCTACTTCGCGGTCATCCTGTCCAGCAAGAAGATCACGGGTGTGGAACGGCGGCGGGTGGTGGGCTTCATCCCGATGTTCCTCGCCAGCTTCGTCTTCTTCGCGCTCTTCCAGCAGCAGTTCACCGTCGTGGCGATCTACGCCGACCAGCGGCTGGACCGCACGTTCTTCGGCTGGGAGATGCCGGTGTCGTGGGTGATGGCGATCAACCCGATCTTCATCATCGTGCTCGCCGGGGTGTTCGCGGCCCTGTGGACCAAGCTCGGCCCGCGGCAGCCGTCCTCGCCGGTCAAGTTCGCGCTCGGCACGGTGTTGATGGGGGTGGCGTTCCTGCTGTTCCTCCCGGTGGCCGGCGGCGCCGCCAACACGACACCGCTGCTCGCGCTGGTCGTCATCCTGCTGGTGTTCAGCGTCGCGGAACTCCTGCTCTCACCGGTCGGGCTGTCGTTGTCGACCAAGCTCGCACCCGCCGCGTTCCGCACGCAGATGGTGGCGTTGAACTTCCTGTCGATCGCGCTCGGCACCGCCACGGCGGGTTCGCTGGCCAAGTACTACAGCGTGGACGACGAGGCTCCGTACTTCGCGTTCGTGGGCGGCACGGCGGTGGTGCTGGGTGTCGTGCTCGCGGTGGCCAGTCCTCACATCCGCAAGCTGATGAGCGGCGTCCGCTGAGCCGGGAGCCGACGACGGCGTGGTGACGTCGGACCTGAGCGCCCACATCGTCGCCGCCGTGCCGGGCTTGCCCGGTGCAGGCATGGGGGTCGGTCTCCTCGCGGGGTCGGCCGGCCCGCCGGAAAAGGCAGCGGGCCGGCCGGGTCTCGACTGATGCGGGGGTTACGGCGTGACCGAGAGCAGGTGGGCCTTGAAGCCCTCGCCGACACCGGGCTCGGGCGTGCCGGCCCAGTCCTTGATGAGCACCGCGCCCGTGGTGCAGCCCCACGGGGTCCAGGTCCAGGCGAGGTAACCGATGTGGTTCGCGTCGGCCCAGTCCGCCAACCGCTCCATGTAGTCGTAGCCGCAGTTGTCCTGGCCGAACTCGCCGAGCACGACCGGCACCTGCTGGGCGACCGGTGCGATCTGGGTGTCCCAGCAGGTCTCGGTGACGCAGGCGTTGAAGCTGTAGGCGTGCCACGACGCGGCGATGTTGTTCAACGGGTCGGTCGGCTTGTGCGCCAGCCACTCCCGCATGTCGTTGGCCCACTCCAGGCCGCCCAGCATGAGGACGTTGGTCGCGCCGGTGGCGCGCACGGCGTCGACCAGGTCCTGCATGCCGGCGGTCTCGTAGGAGATGCCGGTGCAGGCGCCCCCGTCCCGCCAGCACTGCCAGCCCAGGGTCTTGTCCCAGTTGGCGGCCATCTCGGGGTACGGCTCGTTGAACAGGTCGAAGACGACGGCGTCGTTGCCCTTGAACGCGGTCGCGACGCCGGCCCAGAACTGCGGCGCGTACTTCGCGTCCGGCATAGGCTTCTGGCACAACGCGTGCTCGTCCTTGCAGTGCCAGTCGGGACCGGTCGTGTAGGCGCCCCAGGTCCAGTGCAGGTCGAGGATCACGTTGATGCCGTTGGCGACCAGCAGGTCGACGTAGTCCTTGACGGCCTGCTGGTAGGTGGCGCCGCCGGGCGAGCCGTGGACGCCCAGCCAGCACTCCTCGTTGAGCGGGACCCGCACCGCGTGGATGTTCCAGGTCTTCATCGCGTCCACCGACGCCTGGTCGACCGGACCGCCGTCCCACATGCCCTTGCCCTGCACGCAGGCGAACTCGCTGCTGGAGCGGCTGACCCCGAGCAGCCGGTACGGCACGCCGTCCGCCGTGACCAGCTTGTTGCCGGTCACGTGCAGTTCCGGCGCCGGCCCGTCGACGGGCGGAGTGGTGGTCGTCGTGGTGGTCGTCGTCGTGGTCGGGTCGACACCGGTGCACGCGGCGCCGTTCACGGCGAAGCCCGTCGGCTTGGCGTTGGCGCCGCTGTAGGAGAAGTTCGCTCCCGCCGACACGCTGCCCTTCGCGGCGATGGTGCCGTTCCAGCTCGCGTTGGTCACGGTGATCTGCTTGCCCGACTGCGACCAGGAGCCGTTCCAGCCGTGTTGCAGGGTCTGGTTGCCGGCGTAGGAGTAGGTCAGCGTCCAGCCGTCGACCGCCGACGAGCCGAGGTTGGAGATGGTGACGTTCGCGCCGAACCCGCTGCCCCAGTCGTTGGTGGTGTAGTCGACTCGGCAGGCGAACGCCGCTTCCGCGCTCCCGCCGCTCGCCCACGACCCACCGGCCGCTGCCACCAGGGCCGTGCCCGCGATGGACACCACGGCGCCCAGCGCGGCGATCGAGGCACGACGTTTTCTGGTTTTCTCGAACATCTGCACTCCTTTGTGCGAGTGACACCTGGTCCGCCACCGTGTGGTCCGGAAGCGGTTTCCGCAGACGGAAGAAGAGGGACGCCCGGTCGAAGATGGCTGTTCCCGACCGCGCGCCCACCGACGAGATCGAGCAGGAAGGGCCGACGGGGCGGTGGCGCCGGAATCGACGGCTTTGTTCCGCAGCACCCTTTGTCAGCCCGAGGGCGGTGCAGCGATCAGCCGAACCGGAGTCCGACGAGCGCCCGTGAAGAAGTCGCTTCCAGCACGCGGGGACGCGGCAGACCGACCGGCCGGGAGGCCCGATCGGTGCCCTCACCGGGGACTGGATCGGATTCCGCGGTGACGGAGCGGTAGCCGATCCAGCGCCACAGGGCGTCCACTCGTCCGCCGGCAGGCACTTCCGGGTCGGCGACGACCTCCGGCACGGCGCCTCCGGCTAAGCGCGAGCGCCGGCCGTCCTGCGGGTTCGAGCGCGTCATGGTGGCCCACTTCCTCGTCGATCAGCGGGGAGTCGGAGCCCTCAGATAGTTACTCAGGTAGGTGAACTAAGTCAACTCCACCGGCGTACCAGGAGGTGGCACCTGCCTTGGGGGAAGCCGCTTGAGCGGGATATACCCGCAGTTCAGCGCTTTGTTAGGCAACTTGAAATGCGGAACTGGAGCGACGAGCGTGGTCGCCTTGATCCTCGGCGCAGGACCCGCGATCGAGGACACCGGCCGTGACGTCACCGCAGTGCGCGGACGTGCCGCGTCGGTCCGGCCCTGCGGTCAGGTCTGCGCTGCTTCCCTCTCGGTTCGACCGCCACCCGCTCGGGCGGGCGCCGGCCGCGCCCCGCCCTCGGAGCGGCCGTCACCGGGGATCAGCTCGCTCTGCAGCACGAGAACCGCCCCGCCGATCGCCGCCGCGTCCGATCCGTTGACCGACGGCATCACCCGCACCGGGTGCGCCTCGCGGGCGAACACCCGACGGTCCAACTGCTCCTGGATCACCGCCTGGTAGATCGAGCCCGCCACCGCGAAGCTCTGCCCGGACAGCACGATCACGTCCAGGTCGAACAGGGTTGCCAGGGAGACCGCGGCATGACCGATGTAACGCGCCGACCGCTCGACGAGTTCACGGGCGTCCGGGTCGCCGGCGTTGGCGGCCGCCACGATCCGGGCGAACTCGGTGAGGAAGTCGTCACCGGTCGGGTCGAGCGCCAGTCGTCGGGCCAGTGCCGGGATCGCCAACGCCTGCCTGACCAGCGCCGACGGGCCGGCGAAGTTCTCCAGGCAGCCGACGTTGCCGCACGGGCACTCATCGCCGTGCACGTCGACCGAGATGTGGCCGATCTCCGCGCTGTTCGACGAGCTGCCCCGGTACACCTCGCCGGCGACCACCACCCCGCCGCCGATCCCGGTCGCCATGTAGATGCAGCCATAGGCGCTGCGCGGGTCCACCGCGCCCATCCAGTACTCACCGATGGCGGCCGCCGCGGCGTCGTTGTCGAGCAGCACCGGCAAGCCCAGGCTCTCCTCGAGACCTCGCGCGACGGGGTAGCCGTGCCACTCCGCGGTGGGGTACGGCGTCAGAAGCACACCCGCACGCCGGTCCTGCGGGCCGTAGCTGACCAGGCCGGCCCCGAGCACCTTGGCGCGCTCGACGGCCGCCGTCGCCAGCAGGGCGTCCACCTGCGCCGCCACCATCGGCAGCGCCCGCTCCGGCGGCATCGACGCCACGCCCTGGAACGAGGTCCGGGCCACCGGCCGCCCGGCCAGGTCGACGACCACGATGACGCAGGTGTTGCGCTCCAGCTGGATCCCCACGCTGTAGCGGGCCTGCGGGTTCAGCTGGACCAACGTGCGCGGCTTGCCCCCCGTCGGCGCACCACGACCGGCTTCGACGACCAGACCGTCGCCCAGGAGCTCGCGCACGACCTCGGAGATCGTCGCACCGGTGAGACCGGTTGCCGTCGCGAGCTCCACCCGGCTGATCGAGCGCGCCGCCCTGATCACGTCCAGGACCAGCCCGCGCGTCTTCGGCCGGTTCGCCCAGACCGGGCTCCTCGCCACGGTTCCCTCCCAGTCCCAGCTTCGTCGGACCACATCATCCATCGGGCTCATCCGGGCCGTCGTCGATCACAGTCCGCCGACAACCCCACCTAGCAGCACGTTTAGCTATCATAACGAACTTAATAAAGCGCGGGCACGCGGCCGACGCCAGCGGAGACGACCGGGCGGCGGCACGGGTCGGACGTCGTCAGCGCTCTTGCACGCTCGCCTCAGACGGATCTACGTCTTCTTCGTGACCGAGACCAAGTAGCACCCGCCTGGGTGCACCGGGACCATTGCGCGCATGACAGCGAACGCGCCATCGGCGGCACAGGGGTGCGTCTTCTGCGCCATCGTGGCGCGACAGGCCGAGGCCAGCGTGGTGCACGAGGACGAGACCGTCGTGGTCTTCATGGACCTGAACCCCGTCACGCCCGGCCATCTGCTCGTCGTGCCACGCAAGCACGCGGCGGGCCTCGAAGACCTCGACGGAGCCACCGGCGCCCACGTTTGGTCGGTCGGTCACGACATGGCACGAGCCTTGCGCCGCTCGAACCTGCGCTGCGAGGGGATCAACGTCCTCCTCTGTGATGGCGAGGCCGCCTTCCAGACGGTCTTCCACTTCCACCTTCACGTGATCCCCCGTCACGCCGGAGACGGCTGGACCCTCAAGGCCGATCCGCCGGAACGCGAGAGGTCGCTCCTCGACCGCGACGCGCAAGCAGTCAAAGACGCCATCGCGTCGCCGGACTGACCGGTCACGTCCGCTCATGCCACCGAGCGACCAGCGGGCCGTGACCGAGCTGGGATGATGTCGGTGATGAGCACTCAAGCGGAAAGTGACCAGGCGAGCCTTCGGCAGCGGTTGGAGGCGTTGAAGCTGCCGGTCGTGTCGCTCCGACGTCACGGCTTCGTGATGCCGGCAGATCCGGGCGCGATGATGCGGGAACCCGAGGCAGTAGGCGTGGGTCCCGACGGTACGGCCTTCGCCGTGTGGCCTCACCGCGATGGCGGCAACCGGAAACAGGTGACCTGGCACGTTGGCGGCCGGCGGAGAGTTGTCGGAGCCGTCGACGTCGAGACCGACCTACAGGTGCGTTTCGTGCAACCGCTGCCCGGGGAGCGCGTTCTACTGGTGGCGGCCCGGGCCGGCAGGTTCGGCGAGGTCAACGCGGAGGTGTGGACCAGCAGCGGCGAGCTCGCGCACAGCGGTCACCTCGGTGACGCGATCGAGGAGCTGCTGACCACACCCGAGGGCAAGGTTTGGGTCGGGTACTTCGACGAGGCGATGGGCGGGAGTGGGCCGGAGGGGCACGGGCTCGCCCGCTTCCGGGGAGACCTGACCGCCGAGTGGCTCTATCCGCTGGATGCCGGTCTGCCCTACATCTCCGACTGCTACTCGCTCAACGTCGAAGGTGAGACCGCCTACTTCTGCCCTTACACCGAGTTCCACGTCCTGTCCGCTACCGGCTCGCAGGTGACCGATTGGGGACCCTCCCCGTGCAGGTCGGCTTGCCACCTGCTGCGACGCGGTCCGGACCTCGCTCTTCTCCGCGGCACGGGCCCCGAGTACGACGTCGCGACGTTGCTGCGGATCAGCCGCGACGGGGTGCACCAGGAAGGCGGGCGATGTCGTGTGGTCCTGCCCGACGGCATGGAGGCCCGCCAATTGCGTTACACCGGCAGAGGCGATGTGCTGCACGCCTTCCTCCGATCGACCTGGTACTCCATAGACCTGGACGGTCTGGGCGCGGCAGCGGGCCGCCCCGGCGCGTAGTCGGCACAGCGTCACGGATGATCCAGCGGTGAACGCGACGGCCCGGAGCTTGCGGTTGATCGGGTACTGGCTCGGCCCTGAGGCGCCCGGGTGGCCCGATGTCCGGTCGTTCGTCGATCCCTCACCCGATGCCGCGCTGCGCGATCGCGTGGTGGCATACCTCCGCGGCGGGAGCGTGTTCGTCGCTGCCGCGGGCACGTCGGCATGTCGTCTCTGCGGGCGGATGAACGGTAGTGCGGAGCTGACCGACGGCGTTCGCTTCGTCTGGCCCGAAGGGCTCCCGCACTACGTCGAGGCCCACAACGTCAGGCTGCCGGCCGAGGTCACCACGGCGATGGACGTCGTCCCACCGCCGGTCGACGTCGCCGAGTTCGAGCGCCGCCTGCTCGACACGCACGAGTTGATCATCGACGCGGACTGGTGGCGAGACCTCAGCGGAAGCTGACGTCCGGGCGTTGACCCGATCACCTCGTCTCGCTAATGTCGGATCCGGCGTGGCCCACGCCCCACCTCCATCGACTGTCCCCAGCACAGTCCTGGCCGGAGGCAAAGGGACTTCTCGTCTCGGGTCGCTGTCGTAGTCCGTCCGTCTCGGGCGTGGTGGTCGCCGGGGGACCGTCGTCCGGGATCCGGAAGGCCCTCTCATGACAGCGAACCGGAATTTCAAGCGCAAGGTCCGAGCCCGCGCGGCCAAGACCGGGCAGTCCTATTCGACTGCCCTGCGACACTTCCGCCTGGGTCACTTCCGGCCGACTCCGACACGAGAAGCCATGCCGGAATCCGACCACGTGCGGCTGGCCGTGGCCCAGACCACCATGCGCAGCGAACCTCGTGACAGCGCCGAGTTCCGCGCCGGCGGGCGCGACATCCGTCGGATGATGAGTGAGGCGCACGACGCGGGTGCGACGCTCGTGCACTTCCCCGAAAGCGCGATCTGCGTTCCCGGCAAGTACATCCTGTCCGGTGGCGACCCGGCCGAGGCCGGGCCGGCGAACTGGGACCTGTTCGCCTGGGGCGCGCAGCGGCAGGAGCTGACCGCGATCGCGGCACTGGTTGGGGAACTGGGGCTCTGGACCGTGCTCGGCTCAACCCATCGCCTGACCTCGCCCCACCGTCCGCACAACAGCCTGTACGTGATCTCCGACCAGGGGCGGCTCGTCACGCGGTACGACGAGCGCATGTTGTCGAACACCAAGATCACCTACCTGTACACGCCCGGATCGAGCCCGCAGACGTTCACCGTCGGCGGTCTGCGGTTCGGGCTCCTGCTCGGGATGGAGGTCCACTTCCCCGAGCTGTTCCTCGAGCAGGAACGGCTCGACGTCGACTGCGTCCTGTTCTCGACACACGGGCCGGGTGAGCGGCCCGACGACGGGACGTTCGCCGCCGAAGCACGGGCGCATGCGGCCGCCAACCGCTATTGGGTCAGCTACGCGGGGCCGACGTGGGGCGTGCCATCCGGTGTGATCTCTCCGACGGGGCACTGGGACGCCCGGTGCCTCGAGGTCGGGAGGCCCGGACTGGCACTTGTCGACCTCGACAGCAGTCGGGAGAACGGCGCACGGCGGTGGAGGCGCACCGCGCGATCGGGGATCTATGAGCCGCACTTCGTCCCCGAAGACCGCAGGAGCAACGACGTCCACTCGTTCTAGAGGTCCTTGCAGAAGCCGCCACGGGAAGATCGGGCCGGCCACCACCGGAAGGGACCGTCAGCGCCGCTATCCGCTCATGCCGATGTCAGGACGTCCGAAAGCTCGTGATCCGGCCTGTGTTGAGGCTTCTGCCAGAGGAGTTAGTAGGACTGCGCTCGGTCGAGGTTCGAACGAGGGTCGGCAACGCACTCTCATGGCGCTGATCGGCCGTCACGGCGCAGCGGGGCGGTCGTGCGGCGGGTCGAGCGATTTCCACGTGAGTTCGGGCAGTGGGCCACTGGTGATGTCGAGGTCCGCGCGGGCACGGGCGTAGAACTCGTTGCGCAGTCGCATGGCACTGCGGTAGGCGTCGGCGAAGGAGGACGGGTCGGGGTCGTCCTCGCGCAGGATGTGCTCCAGCCGCCACACCTGCTCGCTCCACGTTCGTGCGGCGGCGATGGTCGACGGCTCGCCGAGGAGCAGGACGGTCTCCCACCGCGCGGCTCGTTCGGTCTCCGCCTCCGCGAGGGCCGTGAACGCGGAGTCGAGGTCGATGGGCTGACCCGTGGACAGCAGCCCCTTGGTCTCCGCGATCCGGCGGCACAGCCGGACCATGTGCTTGACCGCGTTGGCGTACTCCGAATACGCGACGAGGCGTTTGTCGTCCCACCGGGCGGACTGCGCTCGTCGCCAGCGGATCCGCTCGGTAGCGGACGTGACGACGAACGTCGCGGCTGAGCCGAGCAGGACACCGACGATGGTCAACACCTGCGCAACAATCGGGTTCACGGATCCCAGCCTGCCGGCTCTCCGGACGACTCAGGCGCTCATCCAACGGCAAACGGACGCCGACCCGAACCGTCGGCACCGGGCCGCCCCTCGACCGGTGTGGTGCAGCGGGCAACGCATGGACATGCCGATGTGAGTGCGGCGGATGGTGGCCGGATGGCACTTGAGGTGGTTGGAGAGGCGCGCCGCGTGGCTCGCAGGGAACCGCGGCGCCGTCCTGCCGGCCGCTGGTATGTGCGACGACAGGTGCGCGCGGTAACGCGAGGAGCGTCTCGAACTCTGAGGACCTGGGCGGCGGGGCTCAGGACGCCATCGGTGTCGTGGGCGGGGCTCTTCGCGCCTTTCTAGGACGACGCCCCAAGGTGGGCTCCCTGGTCAGGCGCGGGCGTAGCGGTCGGCGAGGGTGTGCAGCAGCGGCCTGAGTTCGCTGGGCGACTCGACGGTGAAGTCCATGCCCAGCATGCCGATGTAGGCGGCGATCGTGTCCAGTGAGTCGGCGCCGGTGACGAGGACCGAGGTGGTGTCGTTGACGGTCTCGACCACGCCGACGCCGGGGTGGATCCGGTCGAGGACGGCTTGGGCCGGTGCGTCGACCCGGAGGCGTGCGTGCACCTGCCAGCCCGTGAACGCGACACGGCGCATGGTGAAGCTCGTGTAATCCTCGTCGGGCAAGGCGGTGGGGGCGAACCGGCGGTGGGTGCGCATGCGTGGCGTGATCCAGTCCGCCCGGTAGACGTCCCACTCGCCGCTGGACGGGTCGCGGGCCACGAGGTACCAGCGTCGCTTCCAGGCGAGCAGGCGGTAGGGCTCGACGAGCAGCGAGGTGTCCCGGTAGTCGAAGCGGAACCACTCGACGTCGTGGATCGCGGTCGCGATGGTGCGCAGCACGGCGGGGTCGACCTCGGGGTCCGGGGCGTCGGTGTCGGTGTTCTCCGGCGCGTGGTCGACGACCGAGGCCAGCGCCTCCACCGTCGGACGCAGGCGTGGCGGCAGGACCTGTTCGAGCTTGGCCAGCGCGCGGGCGCTGGAGGTCTCCAGCCCGGCGATGCCGCGGCCGGCGCGCAACCCGATCGCCACGGCCACCGCCTCCTCGTCGTCCAGGAGCAGCGGGGGTAGCTTGCCGCCCGCGCCGAGCCGGTAGCCGCCCGTCGCGCCGCGGGTGGCCTCGACGGGGTAGTCCAGCGTGCGCAGGCGCTCCACGTCGTTGCGGATGGTGCGGGTCGTGACGCCCAGCCGCTCGGCGAGTTCGGTGCCGCTCCACGACGGGCGTGACTGGAACAGCGCCAGGAGCGCGAGGAGCCGCGCCGATGTGTCCGCGGTCACTACGACGACCTCCGTCTTATAGGAACGAACCTTTCCTATAGGCACTCTAACGTCTGTGCCATGACGAACACGGAGATCCGCCCCTTCCGCATCGAGGTCACGCAGGCCGAGCTGGACGACCTGACCGGTCGCCTCGACCGCACCCGCCTGCCGCAGCCGGCGCCGGGCGACACCTGGGAGCACGGCACCCCCAACCACTACCTGCGGGAGGCCGTGGCGGCGTGGCGCGCGTTCGACTGGCGCGCCGCCGAGGAGCGCATCAACGCCCACCCGCACTTCGTCACCGAGATCGAGGACCAGCCGATCCACTTCATCCACGTCGAGTCGCCGCACGAGGGCGCGACGCCGCTGCTGCTCGCGCACACCTACCCCGGCTCGTCGGTCGACTACCTCGACCTGATCGGCGGGCTCACCGACCCCGTCGCCCACGGCGGGCGCGCCGAGGACGCGTTCCACGTCGTCGTGCCGGACGCGCCCGGCTTCGGCTTTTCCAACCCGGTCACCGAACCGGGCTGGACCACCGCCCGCGTGGCCCGCGCCTACGACACCCTCATGCGCAGGCTCGGCTACCAGCGCTACGGCGTCCACGGCTCGGACAACGGCGCGATGGTCGCCCGCGAGCTCGGCATCCTCGCCCCGGAGGGCTTCCTGGGGTTGCACGTGCTGCAGCTGTTCTCCTTCCCGTCGGGCGACCCCGCGGAGTTCGAACGACTCGAACCGCAGGACTACGCCGGTCTGGAGCACATGCGGTGGTTCCAGAAGGTCGGCGGCTACAACACCATGAACGCCAGCAGGCCGCAGACGGTCGCGGCCGGGCTCAGCGACTCGCCGGTCGGGATGCTCGCCTACAGCGAGCTGTTCAACTCCTTCGGCAACGGCACGTCCCTGGTGCCGCTGGAGACCATCCTCACCGAGGTGTCCGTCAACTGGTTCGCGAACGCCGCCGCGGGCATGACCCGGTCCTACTTCGACAACGCGGCCGCCCCCGCCGACGAGCCCGCCCCGGTGAACGCCTCCCCCACCGGCGTGGCCGTGTTCGCCGACGACTTCCAGACCATCAAGGTGTTCGCGGAACGGGACAACTCCAACATCGTGCACTGGAGCCGGTTCGAGAAGGGCGGCCACTTCGCCGCACTCGAAGTCCCGGAGATCGTGGTGGACGACATCCGGGCGTTCTTCACCGCGCTGCGGTGACCTCCCGGCAACGGCCTCCCCACCCCGCGGATGCCGCACATGCCCCTCGCATGTGCGGCATCCGCGTTTCAGTCCCGGTTCGGTCGGGGGCAAGCCCGATTCGCAGCGGGCCTGGGGGCGTCACGGGGTCAGAGCCAGCCGCGCTGCTTGGCGGCCAGGGCCGCCTGGAAGCGGGTGCTCGCGCCGGCCCGGGCCATCAGGTCCGCCACGTGGCCGCGGAACTTGCGGACCGAGACGTGCAGCGAGCGGGCGGCCGATTCGTCGGTGTCGTGGTGGGCCAGGGCGTGCAGCACCCTCCGTTCGATCGGGGACAAGGGGTGGTCGTCGAGGTCCCGCGCGCGCGACCACGTGCCGTCGAAGACGTCGACCAGCATCGCGACCAGGCCGGGCTGGCGGATCTGCAGCACGCCTCCCGCGTGCTCCGCCGGGTCGGCCCGGACGAACGCGACCGCGCGGTTGACCAGGACGAGATGGCGCACCGGCTCGGTCGTGACGCGGTGCCGGTCGCCGACCGCGTGCCACTTGCGGACGTGGTCGTACCGGCCCGGGTCCTCCAGGGCGTCGGCCGGCACCAGCGTCCGGCTGCGCAACCCGCGCGCCAGCAGGCCGGCGAACGGCGTGCCGGTCCCGTCGTCGTGGACGCCGTCGCGCACCCGGGCGAGCTCGCCCGGCTCGTCGGCCAGCAGGCCCAGGACGCGCCGCACCGCGGCCGAGCCGTCCGGGACGTGCTCGACCAGGTGCACGGGCCGGCCGCTGCGGTGCTCCTCGCTCAGCTCGGTGAGCACGTCCCACGCCCGGGTCAGCCCGGCCAGCTGCCGCCGCGTCCGCTCCAGGCGGTGGCGCACCAGCAGGTCGACCGCGACCGCCGGCTCCACCGCGGTCGCCGCGTCGTCCACCAGGCCCAGCGCGCGCAGCTGTGCGGCGACCGCGCGGGCGTTCGGCATGAGCAGCTCGGCGCCCGCGCTGTCCACATCGGACGTGCGGCTGCGCAGCAGGTGGCGGTACAGCCGTTCCTGGTCCGCGGTGAGGCCGAGGTCGAGCAGGCCTGTCATGGTTCCCCCTCCCCGGAGCCGGCCTAGCGCCGGGGCCCGTAGGTCAGGCGCCGCAGGACGGACTCGGCCGGGCCGGGCCGGGTGGGCGACGCCGCGGCGACCAGCACGGCGACGAGCCACACCGCGACCGCGACGACCACGCCGACCAGGGTCGGGCTCGCGAACCGCTCGTCGAGGGCGAGGGTGAACGGCGCCAGCAGCACCAGCCACGCCACCGACTGGAACAGGTACCCCGACAGCGACCGCCGCCCCAGCGCGGCGAGGGCGCCGACGACCCGGCCGGACGGCGTGACCCGCATGGCGAGCAGGCCGAACACCGCCACGTAGCCCGGACCGGCGAACATCCCGCTGCCGCCGTGCAGCAGCAGCACCAGCTCCGCCGTCGACTCGTCCACGTGCAGCCAACCCGCGCCCACCAGTGCGGCCGGGAGCCCGCCGGCGACCGAGAGGCCGATCCCGACGACGGCGGTCCACCGGAGCACGGCCACGTGGCGCGCCGGCTCCTCCAGCACGCGGCGGCGTGCGGCCCACATGCCCAGCCACGAGATCAGGACGAACGGCAGGGCGGTCGCGGTGTGCACCGGCCACTCGCCGAGCCGGTCGAGCAACGACGTGAGGTAGTCGGGCGCGACGAGGGACGCGACGTGGTCCACGGGCAGCGGGGCGGACCCGGTCGACCCGAGCACGCCGCCGAGCGCGACGACGGCGATCACGACGACCTCGACCGCGGCCACCGCCCAGATGACCAGCGCGATCCGGTGGAACTTGTCGCCGCGGCGCAGCAGCGCCAGCGTCATCACGAGACCGACGATCCCGTACGCGCCGAGGAAGTCGCCGTAGTACAGCAGGGTGCCGTGCACGAGTCCGAACGCGACGAGCCACGCGTTGCGGCGCACGAGCACCGAGCGGACCTCGCCCGGCGTGGCGCCGGAGGCCGCCTGGCGGCGGGCGAGCTGGACGAGCCCGTAGCCGAACATCACCGCGAAGACCGGGTAGCCGCGGGCGTGGGCGAGGTCGAAGAGCAGGAAGGTGAGGCCCCGGTCGACCCCCTCGGGCGCCGGGTCGAGGCCCGGCTCCCCCGCGAAGACCACGCCCGCGGCGTTGGCCAGCGCGATGATCAGCAGCATCACGCCCCGGGCCAGGTCGGGCGCGAGGGCCCGTTCACCGGGCCGGACCGGACCCCTGGTCGTGCGTGGCGCGGCGTCGAACCTCATGCGTTCCCCCAGGTTGTGATTGGCCAGCATTAGTGTGCCTGACAAAGTATCAGGTGCAAACTAATTGCTTCTGGCATGATGGGGCGAAATCGGCCGAAGTGGACACGAGGGCATGGCGAGCGAGGACTTCGTTCCGGCGGCGTTGCGCCGGTTGTGGCGGATGTCCGAGCCCTCGCGCCTCGGGCGGCGACCGGCGCTGGACATCGACCGGGTCGTCACGACCGCGGTGGAGATCGCCGACCGCGACGGGCTCGGCGGCGTGACCCTGCCCAAGGTGGCCCAGGCGCTCGGCTTCACCGGCATGTCGCTCTACCGGCACGTCGGCTCGAAGGACGAACTGCTCGTGCTCATGGCCGACCACGCGCTCGGCCCGCCGCCGGAACCGGCCGGCGAGGGCTGGCGCGACGGCCTGCGCGACTGGGCGTTCGGCCAGCGGGCGATCTTCCGGCGCCGGCCCTGGCTGGTGCAGGTGCCGGCCTCCGGACCGCCCTCCGGGCCGAACCAGGTCGCCTGGATGGAGGCCGCCCTGGTGGTCCTGGCCCGGACCGGTCTGGACTGGCCGCACAAGCTCGGCGTGCTGTCCCTGGTCGGCGGGTACGTGATCCACTCCGCCCGCCAGGACGGCGAGTTCACCGCGGCCAGGGCCGAGGGCCAGGAGCAGGCCGAGGCCGAACGCGACTGGGCAGTGGCCCTGGCCCGCCTCGTGCAGGGCGGCCGGTTCCCGGAGACCGCACGGCTGTTCTCGTCGACGTTGTTCTCCGCGCCGCCGGTCGTCGCCGGCGTGGACATGGCCGACGCCGACTTCTCACTGGGCCTGGACGTCATCCTGGACGGCGTGGCCGCGCGGATCGCCCGCACCTGACCGCGCAACGTCCGCCGTGCACGATCCTGCACGGACTCCTGCAACCGCTCGCTCTTCCGCGCGACCGCCGGTGATCGACATCCTGGCGTCATGGACCGATCCGACGTCATCGACACCTGCACCGCCATGGCCTGGCACGCCGACCACCGCGAGTGGGACCGGCTCGGCCGGGTGTTCGCCGACGAGGTGACCCTCGACTACACCAGCCTCAACGGCGGCGAACCGGTCACCCTGACGCCCGCGCGGATCATCGAGGGCTGGCGGGCCGGGCTGGGCGCCTACGCGGCGACCCAGCACCTGCTCGGCAACCAGCCGGTGACCGTCACGGGCGACACCGCGGTGTGCACCGCCACCGGCCAGGCCACCCACCGCAAGCCCGACGGCGCCCTGTGGACGCTCGGCGGCTTCTACCGCTTCGACCTGGTCCGCACCGGCGAGGGCTGGCGGATCGGTGGCGTGGTGCTGACGGTGGCGTGGAGCGAAGGTGAGCGGTGAGGCCGGCGGTGATCGCGGGCGTGGCCGCCGCCGTCCTGGTGGCCGGCGCGGCGGCGCTCGTGGCCGGTGACGACTTCCTGCGCGCGGTCGTCACCGACGCCGTCCACCCGGTTCCCCCGACGACCGCCTCGGTCGACACCCTCGACCCGGCGGCGCGGCGCTACCTGGACGCCGTCGCCGCGCGGGACGCCGACGCGGTGGCCGCCGCGTTCGCGCCCGACGCCGTGGTGGTGGACGTCGGGCGGGAGATCCGCGACCGGGACGCGATCCGCGCCTGGGCCGAGGCCGAGGTGGTCGGCGGCGCCTACACCCTGCTCGACCACGGCCCGCGGCCCGGCGGCGTCACCCTGCTCGTCCGCTTCCAGCCCGGCGGCGCGGGCGGTTTCCGCGCCGACTACGGCTTCGACATCACCGACGGCCTGATCACCAAGGCAACCCTGGAGTACGCATGAACAAGGTCACCTTCGACAGCGACGGCGTGACCCTCACCGGCAACCTGTTCCTGCCCGACGGCGTCGAACGGGCGCCCGGCGTGGTGGTCGCGGGCACGTGGACCAGCGTCAAGGAGCTGATGGCCGACCGCTACGCGCGGCGCCTGGCCGACCGCGGCTACGCGGCCCTGTCGTTCGACTTCACGGGCTTCGGCGAGTCCGCGGGCGAGCCGCGGGACGTGGAGGACCCGGCGCGCAAGGTCCGCGACATCCACCACGCGGTGGGCTTCCTGGCCGCCCACCCCGCCGTGGACGGCGACCGGCTGGGCGCGCTGGGCATCTGCGCCGCGGCGATGTACATGGCGGACAACACCGCCCGCGACCCCCGCGTGAAGTCCCTCGCCCTGGTCGCGCCGTGGCTGCACGACGCGGCGATCTGCGAGGTGGCCTACGGCGGCGCGGACGCGGTCGCGGAGAAGATCGAGATCGGCCGCGAGGCGCGCTCCCGCTACGACGAGACGGGCGAGATCGACTACGTGCCCGTGGTCAGCGCCACCGATCCCCGGGCCGCCATGCCCTACGACATCGACTTCTACCTCAACCCGGACCGCGGCGGCATCCCGTCGTGGCCCAACCGGTTCGCCGTCATGTCCTGGCCGGACTGGCTCACCTACGACTCCATCGCCCTCGCGCCGCGGATCACCCGGCCCACCCTGCTCGTGCACAGCGAGGACGCCGCCATCCCCGACGGCGCCCGCCGCTTCCACGCCGGGCTGACCGGTCCCGCGGACATCCTGTGGACTCAGGGCACGCAGTTCGACTTCTACGACCAGGAGCACCAGGTGACGCTGTCGGCCGACACCGCCGCCGCCCACTTCGGGAGAACGCTGCGATGATCCTCGTCACCGGAGCCACCGGCAACGTCGGCGGCGAGGTCGTCCACGCGCTGGCGCGGGCCGGCGCACCCGTGCGCGCCCTGGTGCGCGGACCCGTCGAACTGCCGGTCGAGCAGGTCGTCGGCGACCTGGACCGGCCGGACTCCGTCGACCCCGCGCTCGACGGCGTCCGCGGCGTCTTCCTGCTGCCCGGTTACCGCGACATGCCCGGACTGCTCCGCCGGATCGCCGCCGCCGGGGTCGAGCGGGTGGTGCTGCTGTCCAGCCAGGCCGCCGTGGCCACCGACACCGCCAACGCCGTGTCGGCCTACATGGTCGAGTCGGAGGCGGCGGTCCGGGAGTCCGGTGTGGACTGGACGTTCCTGCGGCCGGCCGCGTTCACGTCGAACGCCCTGCGGTGGCTGCCCCAGCTGCGCGCGGGCGACGTGGTGAGCGACGCGTTCGGCGACGTGCCCATCGCGTCGGTCGACCCGGCCGACATCGCGGCCGTGGCCGTCGCGGCGCTGCTGGAGCCGGGTCACGAGGGCCGTGCCTACCCGCTGAGCGGGCCCGAGGCGCTCCTGCCCGAGGACCGGGTGCGGATCCTGGGCCGGGTGCTGGGCCGTGACCTGCGCTTCCACGCGTTGGGTGACGACGAGGCCAGGGAGCGGATGAGCGCCACCACGCCGCCCGAGTACGTCCGGGCGTTCTTCAGCTTCTACCGCGACCGCACGATCGACGAGACGACCGTGCACCCCACCGTGGAGCAGGTCACCGGCCGGCCGCCCCGCACGTTCGAGCAGTGGGCCACCGCCCACGCCGGGCTGTTCCGCTGAGCGGTTTCGTGATCCTTCCTTCGTCGGGCAACCTCGGGGCACACGGGGTGCGTTCCTGGTTGTGTAGAGGCACGACACAGGAGGTCACCGAGTGAAACGGTCCGAGGAGAACGCGTACCGCGAGTACGTGACGGCTCGGATGGAGTCCATGCGGCGCGCCGCGTACCTCCTGTGCCGGGACTGGCACACGGCGGACGACCTCGTGTCGATCACCATCAGCAAGCTGTACCGGCACTGGCCGAGGGTCGGCCGGACGGCCGGCATCGACGCGTACGTCCGCAAGGCGCTGCTGCGCACCTGGTTGGACGAGAAGCGGAGGCCGTGGCGTCGGGAGCAGTCCGTGGAGGAGCCGCCCGAGCTGCCGACGGCGGCCGAGTTCGCCGTGGTCGACCGGGCCCAGCTGCTCGACCTGCTCGACGGGCTCCCGCCGCGGCGGCGGGCCGCCGTCGTGCTGCGCCTCTACCTCGACCTCTCGGTGGAGGAGACCGCCGAGATCCTCGGCTGCTCGGTGGGCACCGTGAAGAGCCAGACCGCGCGGGGGCTCGACACGTTGCGTACGGGCGCGGCGCAGGCGACCAGGGAGGGGTACTGATGGACAAGCAGCTGTTCGACGACGCGATCGGGGAGGTGCCGCCGTCCACGGTCGACGTGGACGCGGTCATCGCCCGCGGCCGCCGCGCGGTCCGGCTTCGCCGGGTGGCGAACCCGGCGGTCGCGGCCGGGGTGGCCGTCGTGGTGCTGACCGGCGCCGTCGCGTACACGCTGACCAGCGGTGACGGTGGGGGCACGCCGGTCGGTGGGCCGCCGGGCGCCACGACCACGGCGTCGCCGTCCTCGACCACGCAGCACCAGCCGGCCGGCTCGAAGGTCGGCACGCCGTCGGTGGACACGGTGGACGTCAAGGTGCCACCGCCCCAGTGCGGGGGCAGGCTGGAGCCCGCGGCCGAAGCAGCCGCGCGGCTGACCCAGGCGACGACGGACGCGGTCAAGGCACAGCGGCCGGACCTGGAGCTGTCGGCCAACCCGGCGGGCGACTACCCGGCGGGCACGCCACACGGGCCGCTCGACTACCACCAGCTGAACCCGACCGACCCGGGTGTCGAGGTGTCCATCTGCGACACCAACGCCACCTTCGAGGCGTGGGCGACCACGACGACGGCCGACGGGAGCGGGAACATCTTCGTCCTCATGGAACCGACCTGGCACGACGGCCTGGGCCCCCTGTGCGACTACCCCGGCCTCGGGATCCGGATCTTCTGCGTGACGGAGACCGGCCCCCGTGGGGAGGAGATCATCAAGCAGACGGCGGACATGGGGGGCGGCATCACCATGCACCAGGTGCTGGTCCACCGGGAGGACGGCACGCGGGTCCTCGTCCAGGCCGAGAACGTCGGCACCTCCGGCAAGTCCGGTAACGCGCCGACCGCGTCGAAGCCGCCGCTGACCCTCGACCAGCTGGTCGCGATCGGCGTCGACCCGGAACTGACGATGTTCCCGGGCTAGCGCCCGCGCTCGACGACGTCGCGGAGAGGGGCGAGGTCGGGGTCGAAGGACGGTGGTCTGCCGCCGGCCTTCGGCCCCTTGGCCTGCGGGCACTCCGCCATGCGGCGGGTGTGCGGCGTGCCTACAGTACGGCGAGTGCTTCCCAGGGGGCCGCCGCGTCCCAAGGGGGCCGCGTCGGGCCGAGAGGAGTCGCCGGTGGCCACTGGTGCGCAGGAGCCCGAGGCCGGGTGGGTGCCGGTCGAGCACCGCGTCCTCGGGCTCGACCGGCGGACGTTCACGCCCGCCTTCGTCGTCCTGGTGATCTCGTTGGGGCTGATCTACGGGCTGCCGGCGCTCAACGCGGCGATCCCCTGGCACAACGAGATCCGGGCCGGTGACGTGCTGGACCTGGGTGACGGCGCGACGGCGGTGCCGCCGGTCGGCTGGCACCTGGAGAGCGGCACCCTGGTCGGCGAGGGGCAGGAGAACCCGGTCGGGCTCCAGGCGCTGCTGGCCTCGGGCGGGGCGACGGTGGAGCTGCGGGGCGCGGCCTTCAAGGGCGCCGCGGAGCAGTTCCTCGACCAGGTGCAGCGCTCGCAGGGCGACGACGTGCCCGGCGTGGGCGGGTCCCGCGCCACGCTGACCACCGACGCGGGTGTGGTGGGCGTCGCGCAGAGCTCCACCGGCCCGAGCGGCGACGGGCTCGACGTGGCGTTCAAGGTGGCCGTCGGCGCGGACGGGTCGGCCGAGGCGGCACCCGCGCTGCTGGTCCGGGTCCGCACCTCGCCGGGCCAGTTCGAGCGCTACCGGGGCGCGGTGGCGGCGTTGCTGCGCAGCATCACGCCCGGAGACCGACGATGAGCGACGTCGCCGCGGGCAAGGCGGCACAGCTGGCCGCGATCGAGCAGTCCGGGTGGGGCCTGCCGTTCCGGTTCCTCCAGCCGCACAACGCGGCGTTCTGGGTGTACCTGCTCGGTGTCGGCGGCGGTGCGCTGACGATGCTGCGCTACTTCGGCCAGGGCGGCGGGTTCTACGCGCCGGCGCTGACCGGGGGCGTGCTGCTGTTCGGGCTCTACCTGGTGCCTTGGCTGCTGCTCCTGCGCCACCACAACCGCTACACCCGCCAGCCCGCGGGCCTGTTGGCGACCGGGTTCGCCTGGGGCGGGGTGGCCGCGACGTTCTGGATCGCCCTCCCGGCCAACACCGCGTTGCTCGACATCTGGGCGAAGGTCGGCGGCACCGGGTTCGCCGCCGACTGGGCGGCCGGGCTGAGCGCGCCGATCAGCGAGGAGCTCGGCAAGGCGCTCGGGCTGGTGCTGCTCATCGGTCTGGCCCCGCGCCTGGTCCGCAGCGCCTACGACGGGTTCATCATCGGCGCGTTCATCGGCCTGGGGTTCGAGGTCTTCGAGGACGTGCTGTACGTGTTCAACGGCGCGACGCAGAGCTTCGGCGTCGACCAGTTCAGCTCGTCGCTGCAGGTGTTCCTCCTCCGGGGCGCATCCGGGATCGTGTCGCACGCGTTGTTCAGCGCGATCTTCTGCACCGGCCTGATGTGGGTGCTGGGCCGTACGCCCGGCGAGCGCAACGTGCCGCGCGGCATCCTGGCCATGCTCACCGCGATGGTGTTCCACTTCGCGTGGGACGACCTGGCGGGCCTCAGTGGCGGCGGCGCCCTGTTCGTCGTCCTGCTCCCGCTCGTCGTGGTCGTCGAACTGGCCACCCTGTTCTCCGTCCTGCGGCACGCCGCACGGCGGGAACGCGCCTGGATCCGGGACCTGCTCGAACCCGAGCTCGCGACCGGAGCCGTCGACCCGCCTCTGCTCGACGCCGTCAGCGGCCTGCGCAAGCAACGCAAGGCCTACCGCAAACACCTGCACAGCCGCCGCCGGGCACGACACCTGATCGAGGGGGCGCAGGACCTGGCCCACGAGATCGCACGCGCACGCGGTGAGGAAACGCTCCACGTCGCCCGCGCCCGAGCCGAACTCCTCCGCCTCCGCACCATCCCCTGACCCGACCCGCCAGCACGACGGAACCTGCACGGCGACCACGTCCGGGTCCGCGGCCACGAGCAACCGGTCTTGCTCATCTTTCGCTACATCCTCGTGATCCCACGCTGAACCGGATGTGGACGGTGCGGTGGCACTGGCCCGCGGCGACGGCCCGCTGCCCCTCCGGCCCGAGCGTGTCGAGGGGACGGCTGGGGTACCCCTACGGCGACAACAAGACCTACGACGCCGCCAACTTCGGCATCTTCAAGCAGAGCTGGTACATGCCGCGCAACAAGTGCGACCGCTGCCGCGGCCAGACGAGCAACCAGTGGAACAACGGCGCGGCGCTCGACAGCAACCTCTCCGCCCACATCTCGTGCCTGCACCAGAGCCAAAACGCCTACGGCAGCCCCCGCGTGGTCACCGCGGTGCCCTGCCGCGGACTCGTCGACCGCGCAGGTGGGCTGTGATGTGCGCGGATCGGGTGCATTCCGGCGTTGCGTGCGGTAGATCTTTCGCTCAGGTGGTGGGGCAACGGAGGGGTGCCGATGGCGGGGTTCGATTCTTCCCGGGGCGTACGGCTGCGGCTGTTAGGGCGCTTCGTCGTCAAGACGTGGCGGGAGACCAACTCCTCGCTGCGGACAGGTGCGTGGGTCCTGTGGACAGCGGGCGGCGTCCTCGCCGTCACGGGCGTGTTCCTGGACGTTCTCGGGTGGTGGAGCTCCCTGCCGTTCCTGACGAACCTGCTGACCACCGTGACCGGCGGGCTCTTCGGCGTGCCGATCGTGGTGCTGCTGATCCAGCGCCTGTCGAAAGACGAGTTCGAGACCCACGTGGCCGAGGAGCTGCGACAGTTGGCGGAGCGCCAAGAACAGCTCCTCGCGCTGCGCAGGCGAGCGATGACAAGCCTGCGACAATCCACGGTGGCTGAGCGGACCCGCGACGAACGGGCCGGTGCCGAGCCCGTCCCCCGCGAGCCGATCCCCCGCGACTTCGAGATCTACCTGCGGTTCCTGGACAGTCGCATGCCCGCTGCCACGGATCCGGACGTGCGGAGTCTGCAGACCGCGTTGCGCGCCGCGTCGGCGACCGTCCCGCCGCGTGGATCCATCTCGACCGACGCCGCGGCAGCGATGCGTACCGCGCTGTCGCTGTGGCGGGACGTGGTGCGGCCGGTGTCGGTGACGATGATGCGAGCGGACTGGCTGGAGCTGCGCGGGAAGATCCCAGCCGGGGACGCCGCCCGTGCCAAGGCCGAGATCGCCCGCTTCTCCGCCGCGATCGCAGCCGCCCGCAACCCCGACCACAGCTGGTACGAGCAGGCCTCGGCGCTGGTGGACGCCTCCGGGCGCAGGACTCCGCGCCGGTCCGTGGCCCGGCTGTTCGAGCAGGGCAGGGCCACCTTCGAGGCACTGCTGGAACTGCGGCACGCGCTGGACGCGCTCAAAGCCGCCCTGACCGGGCCTGCCGCCGGCGGCTGAGACCGCTCGCGACCGGGTGTCGGTGCGGAGGCGTCGCCGGACTGTCGGCACGCGCGTCCGGCCGACCGGCGACCCCGTTCGCATGAACTCAGGCACCGGCCCAGCGGTCGAGGAACTCGTGGCCCGTGCGCACGACGTGCTCGGACCACTCGGTGCCGCTCGCCCACGTGAGGTTTCGCAACACGCAGTGCGCCGCGTAGACCGCCAGCGCGCCGCGGTCGGTGGTGCGCAGGATCTCCTCCCCCAGCCGCTCGCGGACCCCCGGCTCGGCCTTCGGCCAGGCCGCCAGGTCCCAGTCGACGGTCACCAGGTCGTAGGAGGCGTCACCGGTGCGGCACGACCGCCAGTCCAGCACCGCCGTCACCCGACCGCCGTCGACGAGCACGTTGGCAGGCCCGAAGTCGAAGTGGACCAGGTCGTCCGGGACCCGCTCGGGCAGCGGCGCCGCGGCGGCCGACGCGCGCAGGCGGGACAGCAACTCCGAAACCGGCTGCTCGCCTCCCACCAACGCCGAAGGCCGGCACAGCGGCGACCGATCCTCGAACAACCCGCCCAGGACGAGGTCCCACCACTCCCCGCCCGCCCCCGAACCGGCTCCCCGCTCGTGGCCGACCACCGCGATCAACTGCTCCAGCGTGACGTCGTCGACGTGCTCGACCGGGTTGCCCGCCACGAACTCCTGCAGCTCGAACCACAACTCGCCCACCCGTCCGGCGGCGACCTGGCGCGGAATCGGGCAGCCCGCCGCCCGCAGCCTCGCCAGCGCGGGCTCCACGTGCGTCTCGGCGTGCCGGGCCTCCCGTCCCCAGGGCAACCACTTGAGCACCAACCGGGCGCCGTCCGGCCCGGTCACCTCGTAGGCGCCCTCATCGCCCTTGGCGAACCTGCCGACCAGCGTCAGCGCCAAGCCGCGCTCCCGCCGCACCAGCCCGATGACCTCGTGGACCCGCACGTCGATGTCCGGCATACCGGGGTGTGCCTCCTGCCTGTCCTCGGGCACGGGCCGCGCGCCCGTCAGCCGTCCTTGCTCTGGTGTCCACGCACGCTGGATCCGGGTCACCGGCGACACGCGCACAGGCAGTCTCCTCGGCCGACCTGCCGGTGCGTCATCGGCTCCACGGCACGTGCGTGACCGCTTCCGGGCGCAGGGGCCACTGGGCCGTGGTGAGGCTGAGCCGATCGACGTAGGGGAACCGGTCGTCCGCGTCGCGGGGCGGGTCGCCGCGGACGAAACAGCGGTGCAGCAACAGTTCCCGGCGTTGGTCCAGCGGGACGTCGTCGTCGGGACCGTCGCCCGCGGGGACGGGAGGGTCGGCGCCGATGTCCACCTCGCCGTCCCAGTTGAGGTGCAGACCTTCCTCGTCGGAGTAGAACCGGGGGAAGCTCGTCCGCCACTGCGACTGGGAACCCCACCCGTGGGACAGGTCGTTGGTCGGCCGCTGACCCCGGCGGAAGGTGAAGTACAGCACGGAGGTCGTGGCCACGGTGGCGTCGATCAGGTGCCGCGGCGCCCTCACCCGCACGCCGGCTCGGCTGAACAGCAGGTCACCGAACCAGAAGCCGGGCCACAGCACCTCCTCCACGGTCACGCTCGTCGCGGACGGGTCCTGCACCACGGCGACGATCTCGTGGTGGAACGGGGAGAACGCCTCGACGTGCCCGAACGGGGTAAGCCCGACGGCGGTGAAGAACTCCGTGTGCACCGCGTGTGCCGGCGGGCACGTGCGGATCCGACCGACGCCACCCTCGACGACGGCACGTCCACCGGTGACGCCGACCTCGCCGTGCAGGGCGATCAGGTGGTCGCTGACCCGGCTCAACGCGTACAGCTCCAGCATCAGCCACAGCTGCTCGTCGTCCACGGTGTACCCGCCGGCCGGTATCCGCTCCCGCGTGCGCAGCGGCGCCAACCCCGCCAAGTGGTCGGCCACCGCCCGCCGCTCACCGCTCAGGAACCGCCGCCGCGCGTCGACGTCGTCCTCGTCGTGCAGAGCCTCGTACAGCCAGCGGAAGTACCCCCAGTCGAGTGCCACCGCACGATCATGACCCAACCGGCCCACACCGACAACGACAATCGGCCGCCGTCGTCGCTCGTGGGCACGGGTCAGCCGGCGCGGGGACCGAGGATCGGCGCGGCGACCTGGTCCAGGACGTGCCAGGCGTTGCGCCAAGCCACCTTCACCTCGGGCTCGACGGTCGCGTCGCGCAGGAGCGCCACGAGGTACGGGTGCAGGTCGCCGATCGCGTACTGCATGAACACCTCGGCGCAGAACTCGCTGAAGCTCCCCGCCTGGTACTTCTGCCGCTGGTCGCCGTCCAGCCGGTTGCCCTTGGGGTCACGCCACAGCTCCAGGCCGAGCAGGCGGTCCCGGTGCCCGCGCAGCGTCAGCCAGGCGTGGTAGAACGCCTTGGCGTCGAGCGACATCAGGTTCCAGTAGTCGTGGACGCGTCGGAGGTCCCGGCCGTGCTGCGCCAGGACCAGGTGCTCGGCCCGACCGGGTGGCAGGGGGTCGTACTTCGCCGGGAGACCGGCCACCTCGCCCCGGGTCAGCTCGGGCGGCATCGGCCGGTCGGCCAGGAGGGTCGGCTCGAACGTGGCGTGACCCGTCTCGTGCACCAGCAGGCGGATGAACACGCCGGGCGGCGTGGCGATCATGCCGGACAGGTGGATCGTGTCGGCCTCGTACAGCCCGCCACCCCTGCCGTCCGCGCGGGACGACCTGAACGCGACGCGGCACTTGCCGGTCAGGACGCCCCAGAACCGCGGGTACGCCTCGAGGAAGGCCATGACGGCCGCCGCGTGGGGCAACGGGAGGTCGAGGTCCGGCTCACCGACGAGGTCGCACAGGGCCGTCGACTTCGGCTTGGCGGCGAGCAGCGCCGAGATGATCGCGGCGTGCGGTTCGCCCGGGTCGAGGACCGCGGCCCCGTCGGAGATCGCCAGGTAACGCTCTTTGATCTTCGCGACGCCCGCGCCCAGCGTCACCGCGGTCATCCCCGCCCCACCGCTCGCGATGACGAGCTGGGTGATGCCGCCGTCGGTGGTGTCCGCGACCCGGGTCTGGAGCTTCAGGGGGTCGAACGCCGGGAACAGGGTGCCGTCGAACGTGTCGTGCCCGACCACCGCCACCGGGCTCGCGCCCTGCGGCGCGGACCCCCGGTCCACCGTCGCCCCGTGCTGGACGGCGTCGAGCAGCGCCTGCGCCTGTCGGCGGACCGCCGCCCGTTCGGCGGGCGTCGACGGCGCCGCCATGTCGGCGAGCATGTCGTCCAAGTCTAAGTCGTCCCCGTTGGGCTCCACGGAATCCCCTTTCACCGCACGCCTTGTGCCGATTCCGGGGAACCCTAGTCGCCGGCACGTAGCCGGTGCCCGTGCCACGCGGGGACGGGCGCCGGCGACGTCGTGCGCGCCGTTGGGCACCAGGACACGACCGCTCAACCCGAACGTCGTTCGCCTATACGATGCGCGGGTGAAGATCGACGACTGGTGGGCCGTGGTCGAACGAGCCCGCATCGCGGTCGGTGAGCGCGCGGGAGACCGCAACCACGCGGACGATCCGCTGCCCGACGCGCTGACCGACGAGCTCTCGAAGCTCAGCCCTGACGACGTCGTCGACTGGGAGATCACCTTCATCCAGGTCACGGACTCGGCGTACCGCCACCCGTTGTGGCACGCGGCGTACCTGATCGAGGGCGGCTGCGGTGACGACGGGTTCATGGACTTCCGCGACGGGCTCATCCTCCAAGGCCGGGACGTGTTCACCCGCGCGGTCGACGACCCCGACACGCTCGCCGACCTGCCCGTGGTCCGCGCGATGGCCGGTGAGGACGGCGACGGCTGGCTCGGCTTCCAGGCGATCAGCACGTGCGTCGAAGAGGCGTACCGACGCGTGCGCGGCGAAACGGAGTCGTTCCACGAGGCCGTCGACCAGGCGCTCGCCACGTTGACGCGGCCGGACGAACCGGCGGGACCGAGCTGGCACTGGTCCGACGACGACGCGTTCCGCGAGCACCTGCCCCGGCTGTCCGCGCTGTTCCTGTCCTGACGCTCAACGGGTCGACCGGGTCGAGGTATCACCCACCGCGTCCCAGAGTTCCGACGAATGACTCCTGACCACCGGCGGTTCGCTGTGACAAGGTGTCGCGACTCGAACTGTCCCTGTGGGAGGAGACACCCTTGAGACCCAGACGATTAGCCCGGCGCGCGCTCTCCGTGGCCGGGGCGGCGGTGATGGCGTTGGCCATGACCCAGCCCGCGACCGCCCAGCCGCACGACACCGACTACACCGTCCTGGTGGAGGCCGGCGCGTCGACCCAGGCCGCACGTGCCGCCGTCCGCGCCGCCGGCGGACGGGTCACCGCGGAGAACACCGCGGTCGGCACGCTGACCGTGAAGGCGCCGGCCACCGGGTTCGTCCAGCGCGTCACCGCCGCCGACGCGGTGTTCGGCGCGGCCCCGGTGCGACCGATCGGGCAGGCGCCCGGGATCGGCGGACAGCGGACCCGTGAGTGGCACGACGTCGAGAACGAGCACGTCGGCGCCGCGACCAACCCCAAGGCCCCGACCACGCCCCGGACGACCGCGGACGGCCTGGACCCGCTCGACGACGCCCTGTGGGGCCTGCGCCTGGTGCGCTCCGACATCGCCCGCGTCCGGCAGGCCGGTGACCAGCGGGTCTACGTCGGCGTGCTGGACACCGGCGTGGACGGCACCCACCCCGACATCGCGCCCAACTTCAACCGCGCGCTGTCCCGCAACTTCACCATCGACATCCCGAACGACTCCAACGGCGGCGTGTTGGACGGGCCGTGCGAGTTCCGCGGCTGCGTCGACCCCGCCGACCGCGACGACGGCGGCCACGGCACCCACGTCGCGGGCACCATCGGCGCGGCGGCCAACGGCTTCGGCGTGTCCGGCGTCGCCCCGAACGTGTCGCTGGTCAACATCCGAGGCGGCCAGGACTCCGGCTTCTTCTTCCTCCAGCCCGTCGTGGACGCGCTGACCTACGGCGCCGACGTCGGCCTCGACGTGATCAACATGTCGTTCTTCGTCGACCCCTGGTACATGAACTGCACGGCCAACCCGGCCGACAGCCCCGAGGCGCAGATCGCCCAGCGGACCACGATCGCCGCCATCCAGCGCGCGCTGAACTACGCGCACGGCAAGGGCGTGACGCTGATCGGCGCGGGCGGCAACAACCACGAGGACCAGGGCAACCCGCGGACCGACGTGGCCAGCCCGAACTACCCGCCGGGCTCCGCCTACCCACGCCCGGTCGACAACACCACGTGCCTCAACCTCCCCACCGAGGGCGACCACGTCATCTCGATCTCCGCGCTCGGCCCGTCGACGGCCAAGGCCGACTACTCCAACTACGGCGTCGAGCAGACCGCCCTGTCCGCGCCCGGCGGCTACTTCCGCGACGGGTTCGGCACGGACTGGTACCGGACGAACGAGAACCAGATCCGTTCCGCCTACCCGCGCAACGTGGCGCTGACGGCGGGTGACATCGACGCCGACGGCACCATCACCGCCAAGGGCCAGGCAGCCGGGGTGGCCAAGTACTGCGACGCGACCACCTGCGGCTTCTACCGCTACGCACAGGGCACGTCGATGGCCGCGCCGCACGCCGCGGGCGTGGCCGCGCTCGTGGTCAGCCAGTTCGGCAAGCGCGACCGGGCACACCCCGGCACGCTGACCATGTCGCCGGACCAGGTCGAGGCGGTGCTGTACGGCACGGCCACGCCGCGGGCGTGCCCCGAGCCGCGGACCGTGTCCTACGAGAACGTCGGCAGGCCGGCCGAGTTCACCGCGACCTGCGTCGGCGACACCGCGTTCAACGGCTTCTACGGCCACGGCATCGTGGACGCCTACGGCGCCGTGACCCGCGGCGGCGACTTCCTCTGACGGTCGGTCGCGAGTCACGGGTCCGGGACGACCGGGCCCGTGATTCGCGGCTGGGCCAGGCCGGGGCCACCGCGGTCAGGGCAGCGTCCGCGCCGACGCGCCGCTCAGGTTCGCGCGAAGTTCGGTTCGGCCGCTTCCAGTCGCGGCACCGCAAGGCCAAGGCGCCGTGCTTCCGCCAGCACGTCCCGGCAGACTTCCCGCGGCTCCCGAGCGTCGGGGTCGGAGTGCACCTCGAAGCTCGTGCGCACCGGCGGGACATGCGCGGTGAGCCAGGCCAGCACGCGGGCCGTCAGCCAGGCGGGCGCCCGGAACAGCAGCCCGCCGCGCCGGTGACGTCGCAGGTCGAGGCCGCGCGCTTCGAGGAGCGGCAGGAGTTCGCGGCTGGTCAGCAGCGCCTCGCGCAAGTCGCCCGCCGCCCCGGCCAGCTCGGCCAACGACCCCCGCCGCAGGCCCTGCGCGTGCAGGCCGGCGTCCGCCACGAAGTGGATCCACAGCCAGCCGCGGAAGTCGGGTCGCTCGCGCGGCCGGAAACCGGCCTCGCGAAACGCCTGGCGCACGGCCCGGCCACGGTCGGTCGGGGGTTGATCGAGGGTGCCGAAGACGACCGCCGGCAGCAGCGTGCCGCGCAGCACGCCGTCCTCGCCGAAGCCGCCACCGGCTTGGGGGAAGCCCCACACGACCTGCTCCACCGGGAGTGCGCCGATCGCGGCCAACGGCTCGGCCCAGACGTTGCCGAAGACCAGGACGGTGGCCCGGCCGACGCGCGGCGCCAGAAAAGCCGCCGCCTCCGCGAGGCGGTAGTGCGGCACGCTCAGCACGATCAGGTCGAAGTCGTGGTCGGGCTCCAGTTCCTCGCGGTAGCGCACCGGCCACCGCTCGACGACGCGCGGCCCCCACACCCGGCGCCGCGTGTCGTGCAGCTCGAGGTCGACCGCTTCCCCGTACGTCGCCGCACGACCCGGGCGGACGTAGAACTCGACGTCGTGCCCCGCCTGGTGCAGGGCCCAGCCGTGGACGGTGGCGATCGCGCCCCGGCCGAACATCAGGATCTTCAAGGTGCACCTCGTGGGGTACGATCGATCTGGAGATCATCTCCGCTTTCCAAAATATGGAGGTCATCTCCATTTGTCAACGCGAGGTAGCGCATGACCGCCGACAAGCCGCTGCGGGCCGACGCCCGACGCAAGCGCGAGGCCCTGCTCGCCAAGGCACGGGAGGTCTTCGACGCCGGTGAGTTCTTCGACCTGCGCTTCGACGACTTCGCACGCCTGGCCGGGGTGGGCACCGGCACGCTGTACCGCCACTTCCCCACCCGCGAGGCGCTGGCCGAGGCGGTCTACCACGGGGAAGTCGCCGCGCTGTGCGACCGCGCCCGCCAACTGCGGGCCGCGCTGCCCGCCGCGGAGGCGTTGGCGACCTTCCTCCGCGGCGTGGTCGACCACCTGGATACCCACAAGGGCCTGGCCCGGACGCTGGCCACGCTCATGGCCGATCGCACGGGCGCCCTCGCCGAGGGCAGCCGAGCGCTGGAGCAGGCTGTCACCGACCTGGTGGCCGCCGCCGTGCGGGAGGGCGCCGTCCGCGAGGATGTGGGCGCCGGCGCCGTCATGATGGCGTTGCACGGCATCGGCGCGGCCCATGACCGCCCCGATTGGCGGACCGAGGCCGACGGTGTCATCACCCTCGTCCTGGACGGGCTGCGCCGCCCGCACTAGATCCGACAGCCCACAGCCCGACCGGTCACCTCGGGGTGACGTCCTCCCAGTCCGGCGGCGGCTCGTCCAGGGCGTTGACCTTCACGATGTGCAGCGTCACCGCGGACCGCGTCTCGCCGTTCGGCTCGTACCGGCGGAAGTCGGGGTAGTAGTACTTCGGCGAGACCTGCCGCTCCAGCACCATCTCCGGGTCGGCCGCCAGTTCGGCGTCGGCCCGGATCTCCAAGGCCCGGAACTGGTTGCGCGGGTCCAGGATGAACAACGTGACCCGCGGGTTGGCGCGCATGTTCTTGACCTTCTGCCGCTTGTCCAGCAGCCACATCTTCACCGTCCCCTCGTCCTCGTCGTAGATGAACCACGTCGCGGTGACCTGCGGACGACCGTCGCTCCCGATGGTCGACAGCGCGGCGGTCTGCACGTCCAGCAGATCGCGGTGCGATTCAGGTATTCGAACTATACCGTCCATGACACTCCCCCCTTAGTGCGCCTGAGACCTGATGATAGGCCGCCAATGGCAACTCCGCGAGGGGCTTTCGCAAGCCCGATCCGAAGGCGAGTCCGTTATGGCGACGTCACTGGGAAAAATGGAACTCAATCCACATCGGGTTGAATATGTCAGCGCTCGCGGTCAGCGGATGATTCCGGTCGCGAACCTCCGGGAGGCGGTCGCGACGACCGCCCGACAAGGCGAAGAACTACGGCGTCGACCTGGGCGCGAACCCCGCAGTGCAATTCATGTAGACAATTCCGCGAAAGCGAGACGGAAGAATCAGTTATCCATTACACGCCGCCCGGCCGCGACCGGGAATGTGCGCCGTCCGGCGGGGGCAGACCGGCTCCCGCGCCGCCGAACGGCACTGGCCGTTGGGCTGTACGGCGCACCGGAGGTACTTTCGGGAAGAATCGCGACCAATAGCACGAAAGTGTTTCGACAATGCTTGTGGCACGGTGCCGGGCGCTGCTAGGACTGATCGACTGCCGGTCGATCCGAGGGGGCCACATGCGCTTGGCGAAACTGCTGTTACCCGCCCTGGTGGCGGCGGCCCTCGCCGCACCGGTCACGGCGACGGCCCAGGCCCGACAAGCGCCGGACTCGCCACCGCGGCCGGGGTGGGCGATCACCGGCACCGGGCTGACGTGGACGGCGACCTCCCCGATCCCGCCGGGTGGCGCGGCGGTCGAGTTCTGGGACGGGGACCGGCTGCTGGGGCTGCCGCGACCGTCCGCGGACCTGCGCACCTACTCCCTGGACGCGGCGGAGGTCGAGGACGTCGACACGCTCCAGGTGCGGCTGTCGGGCACCCGTCTGGACGTCGAAGAGCCCACTCCCCCGTCGGCCGAGGCGGTCCCGGCATCACCTGCGCCCTTGCCGGCAGGGGACACCGATCCCGGCAGGCCCGGCCCGTTCGCCACCTCCACCGGCGAGTACGAGCTGGACCCGATCACCATGCCCGGCTACGCGGCGCCGCTGGAGCTGGCGGCCGTGGTCGTCGCGCCGGTCGACGCGCCGGGCCGCCGCCCGCTGGCGCTGTTCCTGCACGGCAGGCACATCACCTGCTACAACGGCACCGAGATGGTGCTGGCGTGGCCCTGCCCGGCGCCCGCCAAGCCCGTGCCGAGCCACCGGGGCTACCTGCAAGCGCAGCGGCTGCTGGCCTCGCAGGGCTACGTGACGGTGTCCGTGTCGGCCAACTCCGTCAACGCCCACGAGGACCTGGACCTGGAACAGGGCGCGGGCGCGCGGTCCGCGCTGGTGCGCGCGCACCTGGCGCGGTGGGCGGACTGGGCGGGCGCCGGCCGGGCCTCCGCGCCCGACGTGGTCCGCGCCGCGCCGGTCGCCGACCTGGACAAGGTCGTCCTGGTCGGGCACTCCCGCGGCGGTGAGGGCGTCAACCGGGCCGCGGTCGACAGCCTCTCCCCGCCGGCCCCGGGCAGCGGCCACGACGGCCCGGTGCGCTGGACGATCAAGGGCAACCTGCTGATCGGTCCGACGGTCTTCGCGCACAACCCGGCGCCGGACGTGCCGTCGGTGACGATCCTGCCGGGCTGCGACGGCGACGTCGCCGACCTCCAGGGTCAGCTGTTCGTGGACGCCACCCGCGGGGTGAGCAGAGGGGCCGCGCTGCACAGCGCGCTGTACTTCGTCGGCGCCAACCACAACTACTTCAACACCGAGTGGACGCCCGGTCAGGCCGAAGCCCCGGCCAACGACGACTTCCGCTCCCCGCCCGAGGACCCGGTGTGCTCGCCGGGAACGCCCACCCGGCTCACGCCGGAGCAGCAGCAGACCGCCGCCGCGACCTACATCGCCGCGGCCGCGCGCCTGTTCGTCACGGGCGACCGGCGGGTGCTGCCGCTGCTGGACGGTTCGGGCGTCCGCGCTCCCTCGGCCGACCCGGCGCGCGTGCTCGCCCACGCCGTCGGCGGCGCCCGCACCCCGTTCGTCGTGCCCGACGAGGCGACCTCGGCGAGCGGCTCGGCCCGGGTGTGCGCGCAGGTCTCGGCGGACCCGGCCACGGCGTGCGTCGACCCGGTCGAGACCCGTCCGTCGCCGCACTTCGCCCGGTTCAACCGCATCGTGCCCGAGTCGGGGCGGTCCGCCGTGGCGCTGGGGTGGACCGCCGACGGGCAGGCCGCGACCGTGCGCCCCGGCGCGCCGGTGTCCCTGGCGGGGTCACGGCAGCTGGCGCTGAGGGTGGCCGTGCCGCCGAACAGCGCGACCACCCGCTTCGACGTGGCCCTCACGGACGCGGCCGGGCGCCGGGCGGTGCTGGGGTCGGTGACGCTGGACGGGCTCCCCGCCACCGCGCGGATCTCCGCCCGCTGGGCGCAGGAGCTCCGGGTGCCGCTGCCGGCGCGGGGGATCGACCTGCGTCGCGTCACCGGGCTGGAGCTCGTGCCGCACGGCGGTTCCGGGCAGGCGTGGCTCATCGACGCCCACGGGTACGCCCCCGGCCTGCCCGACCCGCGGCCGGTCGCGCTGCCGCGCGTCGACGTGGGCGCGTTGACCGTCGTGGAGCGCGACTCGGGCGTGCAGACCGTCCGGTTCCCGGTCTCCGTCACCGGGAGCGGCGCGGGGGTGGTGCGGGTGTTCGTCCAGAACGAGGGCGACAACGCCTACACCGAGCGGTTGGTGGCGGTCGAGCCGGGCGAGGGCGAGCTCGAGGTCCCGGTGCAGGTCACCGGCAACACCCGCTGGAACCTGGACGCGAGGCGCACGGTGCTGGTCAAGGCGGTGCGGGGCGCGGTCGTCGGCCGTTACGCGGACCGGCTGACGGTGTCGAACGACGACCCGGCGCCGACCTTCACCGCCACCCCCGTCACCGACGTGGTCGCCGAGGGCGGCACCTTGACCTGGCGGGTGACGCTGTCCGCGCCGGTCGACCGGATCATCACGGTCCCGGCTCGGCCGGCCGCCCCGGAGGGGGTCGAGCTGTCCACCACGGACGTCGACGAGCTGTGGTTCCGCCGCAACGTCACCTTCGAGGAGCCGCTGCCCTCGCGGCCGTTGTCGACCACCCGAGTGCAGCCGATCGCCGCTTTCCCGCGCGGTGAGCTGAGCGCGCTGCTGACCGTGCCGACGGTGACCGACGCGGAGGCCGAGCCGGTCGAGCGGATCCTGTTGGACCTCTCGTTGTTCTCCTCCACCGCGTCGGTCACCGGCGCGGTCACCGACAGCACGCCAGCCGGGCCGTGACCGACGGGCGCCGTCGTCGACCCGATGCATGGTCGACACCCATCCAGGTCGCCCGCGGACCACTGGCCGCGGGCGAGTGAACACCGAGAGGACACCGAACTTGCGCACGACTTGGAGACCATCCCGCGTCACCGCCTTATCCCTGATCTCGGTCCTGGTGGCGGCCGGGGCGCTGACGGGGGCCGCGGGGCCCGCGTCGGCGGAGACGACCGCGGTGCGACTGGACTACACCTGCACGACCTCCCTCGGCCCGACCGCCCAGGTGACCGTGTGGGTCGTCGGCGGCCTGCCCGACGACGGCGCGGGCCCCAACAGCGTCGCCCGCCACGAACCCGCCTACATCGACGTGGACCTCGACCTGCGTGAGCTGCGCCCGGTGATCGCGTTGGCCGGCGGGGTGCGCGTGGACGGCGACAGCACCGCGGTGCTCGACGCGACGATCACCGGCCCGGACGGGACCCGGACCACCCAGGCCCCGGTCACCTTCGCGCCCACGTGGGTGACCGACGTCCGAACGGCCGCGCTGCGGGCCAGAGGCGCCTTCCCCGTGCAGTCGCTGAGCACGGCGGGCTACTACGACCTGCACGTGGACGACCTGGCGCTGACCTTGCGCCCCGAACGCGCCGACGGCACGCCCCTCGGCACCGTCACCGCGTCCTGCTCGCACGACCCGGCGCAGAACGACCTGCTGGGCACCGTGTGGTCGCAGTTCGCCGTCTTCGACCGGCCGCTGCGCCCGACCGGGCTGCGGGTGGTCTCGACGACCCCGACGTCCGTGACGCTGGCCTGGGAAGCCTCTCCCTGGTGGAACCCGACCCTGGGCTACGAGGTGTACCTGGACGGAGGCCACACCGGCATGGTCACGGAGAAGCAGGTGACGCTGACCGGCCTGACCCCCGACCGCCAGCACCGGGCGAAAGTCGCCACTACAGATGTGCGGGGCAGCCGTTCGCCCAAGAGCCAGGGCCTGATCTTCACCCTCCCGCCGGCCTGACCCGCGCGACCGCGCCGATCACCGGGGTCCGCCACGTCGGCGGACCCCGGTGCCACGACCGGTGTGCCCGCCGACCGACGGCGAGTGCGGCAGGCGTTCGTCCGCGAACCCGTCACCCGTGCCGCCGGCAGCGTCAGAGGACGAACGCGTCCGCCGCCTCGCGGAAGGCGTCCGGCCGCTCCACCCACGGGTAGTGGCCGCAGTCGTCGATCACCACCACCTCGCCCTTCGGGAACAACCTCGCGGCGGCGACCACGGGGGCCAGGCCCGTCAGGAAGTCCTGGGCGCCGGCGATCACCCGCACGGGCGCGGCCACCTCCGACAGGCGCCGCGGCAGGTCCTCGGGCACGGTCACGGCGAGGAACGCCCGGACCGTCGCCAGCACGGTGTGGCCGACGCGGGCATGGGCCTGCTCCCGCTCGGTCCACGCCGCGTACCCCGCCGGCGCCGTCAGCGCCTGCCACCGCTCGAAGTCGCTCTGTTCCTCGCTCCACGGGCCCTCGCGGGTGGCCCGCGCCGCCGCGTCGAACACCGGGTCGCAGAGGCGGTGCGCGACGAGCTCCTCGCCGTCCGACGGCGTGTCGGTCAGATAGGCCACCGGAGGCGTGATCAACAACATGCTCGCCACCCGGTCCGGGTACTGGGCGGCGTACGCGACCGCCACGCGGGTGCCCGCCGAGTGCGCCACCAAATCCAGTCGTGCCAACCCGAGGTGGGCGCGCAGGTCCTCCAGGTCGCGGGCCTGCTCCCAGAACGACACCGTCGCCGCGGACGCCGACTTCCCGGACCCGCGGAAGTGGTGCACCACGAGCCGACCGGGCAACCCCGCCAGGTCGCCGAGGTACTCCGGGTGCCGTCCCGCACCACCCGGCAGGACGACGAGCGTCCTGCCCTCACCCCACTCGTCGTAGTGGAGCTCGGCTGCGTCGGCGGCGCGGAAAGTCGGCACGACCGGACCCTAACCCACCGCTTCGCGGGCTCCGGACCAGGCACGACCGGACGCGTGCCAGGGACCTGGAGGTCCAAGCACGCGCCATGGGTGATGCCACCGACGACCGCCACCGCGACATCCGTGATCGCCCGACTGCCACAGCGTCGGTGCCGCGGTCACCGACGTCGGCCGGCTGGTGCACACCGCGGTCACGGGACGCGGCCCGGTGTGCACGGCCGACCCGCGCCGGCGATAACCTTCCGCCCTGTGCCCGGATTCGAGAGCTTCGCGTCGGCGTTGAGCGGTGACGACCGCGAACTGAGGGCTGCGGCCGGGCCGGACGGCATCGTCTGTGTCGCGCCCGACCTGGCGAGCGTGTTCCTGGTCCAGGTCGGCGCCGACGGCACGCAGAGCACGACGCTCGCCATCGTCCGGGAAGGCGGTGGGAGCAGCGTCAACCGGATCGAGGTGCCCGCGTCCTTCCGGATCAGCGGCATCCGGCACGACCACGAGCACTTCACGCTGACCGCCGTCGACGGCCGCACGGCGCACGGCACGCCCCGCCAGTTCGTCGAAGAGCGCAAGCTCCTCGACGAGGAGCACAACCCGCGTTACCACGAGCAACTGGAAGAAGTCTTCCTCGCCACGCACCTGATCCCGGTCCGGGACTGGTCGGAGGCGGTCGACGCGGTGACGACCGACCGGGGTCTGGACGGGCCGGGGGTCGAGGAGATCGTGCGGCTGGGCCAAGCGCAGGTCGTCGCCGGGGACCTGGACCTGTCGGTCACCTTCGACGGCGCCGGGCCGGAGAAGGTCGCCGAACTGCTCCCCCACGTCCGCGACCTGCTGGCGGAGTTCGACCGCGTCAGCCGCGACGGCCTCGAGTTCCTCTGGGACAAGAGCTCCGACGGCAGCGAACCCGACGGCGCGAAGGCGCGGTTCCTGACCGAACTGGTGCCCGCCGAACTGGTCGTGTACCGCTCGGGCGACTTCGAGATCCACTTCGTGGACACCACCGAGAGCTACTACCTCGACGGCTACTGGCCGGCCGTCCAGTTCACCGCGGACGCGACACCCGTCAGCGAGACCGTCGAAGCCTGAACTCCGGTTCTCGACCTGCCCCCGCTGCCGTTGACGCAAGTGCAGCGGACCGTCCGACACGATCAACCCGTTGCCCGGCAACACGATGCCGCGATTGAACGTCGACCCGAGCGCGACCGGTCCGAGGCAGGGCGGCCAACCTCCCCCGTGATCAGCTCCGAGGCTTCGGCCACGACGCGTTCCACGACCTCGCGGACGGTCGGGATGCGCTGCCGCGGCGGAAGGTCGCACGATCACCGACGCCGACCTCGACGGCATCCGCAACATCCGCCGCTGCGGCGCCTACTCCCGCATCCGTGACGCGATCAAGGCCGGTGCCGAGAACATGTGAGCGCCCGCTTCCGGATCGAAGGGACCACGGCCTGCGCGCGATCCCGGCTGGTGTTTACTTTTCCCATGACGTCAACACAAGTCGTTACCTACCGGCGTTTCGCGGGCCGGCTCGTCGAACTCGGGATGGTGACCGAGGCGCGGGTGGCCGAGGCCCTGTCGGCCATCGCGGAGTGGCGCGACCCGGACGGGGAACTCCCGATCGACGAGCGGGCGGCGGCGCTGGTCGAGCTGGGTACCGCGGTGAACGTGCACACCGATGACGTCGGCCTCGACGGCCCCGATCTGGTGGATGCCTACGAGGAGGTCCTGACCGCCGCGGCCGCGTGCTCCGGTGGGTCGGTGGTCGTCGAGGACGTCGAGCTGACCGAGCAGGACGACGAGGACGCCGCGGGCGACTGGCTGCTGACCTTCACCCGCAACGGCCAACCGGTGTCCTGGAGCATCGACGACCACGGCGAGTACCTCGACACCCTGTCGATCTACGAGTCGATCAACGACCTGCGGCCGACCGGTGACGTGCAGCGGAAGTTCCACCTGCTGTCCACTTCGCCCGGTGCCGACCAGGTCTACGTGCTCGCGTCGGAGGCGCAGCTCGCCGTGCTCACGGGCGAACTGGGCGTGTCGTCCGGCACCTGACGGGAACAGGCCGCCGGCCAGCACTCGACGTCAACGCATGAGGTTGTCGCCGCGCGCGGTGCGGGCGTAGTAGACCTCGCGGCCGGCGCGGGCCTTCGAGGCGAGTCCGGCGGCGACCAGTCGGTGGAGGTGGACCGACACCCCGCCGGGCGCGAGGGTGAGGGACCGTGCCAGTTGGTCGGTCGTCGACGGCACGTCCAGCAGCGCCAGGAGCCGGGCGCGGGCGGTTCCCAGGACGGCCGCGAGGTCGTGGCTGGTCTCCTCCGGTTCCCAGAGGGCTCCGACACCGCGCGCGGGATACCTGACCACGGGGGTCCAGGGCTCGGCGGTCTTGACGTAGACCCGGGGCCAGGCGAACGCCGAGGGGACCAGGACGAGGCCGCGGCCGGTGAGGACGCGGTCGGGGTAGGCGACTTCGGTGGTGCGGTTGCCTACCGACAGCGTGTCGCTCGTGGGGTCCCAGCGGATATCCGGGTGCAGTCCGTTGAGCACGGCGCCAGGACCCTGGTCGGCAGTGGACAGTGCCCGCTGGTGGATGTCGCGTTCGAGGATCCCCCGGATCGCGGGCCACCTCGGCTCGATGGTCCGCGACCAGTACGCGCGCAAGTCGGCCACCAGACCGCGCAGTTCCCGCCGCGGCGCCGTGATCAACGGGACCAGCGATGGCGGGACTCCATCGGGATGCGTGCCGCGCACTTCGCGGCGCACGACGTCGACCGGCGTGGCCAGGACGACCGCCAGCTCGTCGTCGATGTCCGCGAGCGGTGAGTCGGGCGTCGGCGCGAGGAACCCCGGCAGGTGGCCCGGGTGCCGGCCGGCGAGGTCCCTCAGACCCTGGTGGCGGGGGTGGGTGAGGACGGGGTCGTCCCGGTGTCGGGACAACCAGGGCATGTGGATCGCGTGCGTGCCCGGCCGTCCGAGGACCCGCAGGCTGGCGAGGAGTTCCCAGGCGGGTGAGATCGCCCAGCGCAGCCGGCTGAGGTCCGCGGCGTCGAGCCGGATGCGCACCTCCCACATGGATTCACTCTAACGTGAATCCGATGCCCCCGTGCCCGGCGTCGTCGACGCTGCCGCCATGACCACGCACGTGCGACCGCCCGACACCGCCGAGTCGGCTCGGGATCGCGGCCGTTACCTCGTCGCCTCCGGCGTTGCCTTGTGGGGCGCGCAACTCGGGGTCGCGGCGGTCCCGCTGACGGCGGTCGCGTCGCTGTCCGCCGACGCCCGCGGCACCGCGCTGCTGTCGGCCACCGTCGCCGTGCCCTTCATGCTCCTGGGCCTGCCCGTGGGCGCCTGGCTCGACCGCGTCCGACGTCGACCGGTGATGATCACCGCGGACGTCGTTCGGGCGGTGACCCTGGCCACGGTGCCCATCGCGGAGTGGCTCGGTTCGCTGACGTTCCTCCTCCTCTGGGTGGTGGTGCTGGTGAACGGGGTCGCGACGGTGTTCTTCGACCTCGGCACCCAAAGCCACCTCAAGGACCTCGTTCCGGCAGACCGGTTGGTGAGGACCAACGGCAGGCTGGCGACCCTCACCCAGACCGCCCTGATCTGCGCGCCCCCGCTGGCGGGCTGGGTCGCGGGGGTGCTCACGCCGTCCGCCGTCCTCGCCGCGACCGCGGTCGGTTACGCGTGGTCCGCGGTGTGGCTCTCGCGGCTGCGCACCCCGGAGCCCGTCCGTCCCGCCGACGCGCCCCGGCAGCGGCTCCTGGCCGACATCCGTGACGGTGTCCGGTTCGTCCGGCGGCAGCCCGTGCTCCTCGCCGTCCTCGGCGCCGGGTGCCTGGTCAACTTCGGCAGCGCCGCGTTCACGGCGGTCCTGCCCGTGCGCGCACTGGTGGACCTCGGCTGGTCCGAGTCGCAGCTCGGGACCTACCTCGGCGCCGGGGGAATCGGCGGCTTGCTGGGAGCCGTGACGGCGAACAAGGTCGCCGGCCGGTTCGGCGCCGGTCGCTCGGTCTTCGTGATCGGCCTGCTCGTCGCTCCCGCCGCCGCGGTGCTGCCGCTCACGGGAGACCCGGTTCCCGGCCACGTCGCCGCGGCCGCCTGGGCGCTGATCATCTACAAGATCGGCTTCGACGCCGTCGTCATGATGAGCTTCCGCCAGGCCGTCACCCCCTCCGCCCTGCTGGGCCGGGTGAACGGCACGATGAGGGTCCTCTTCACCGCCGCCGTCGCGGTCGGCGCGGCCACGGCCGGCACGGTCGCGACAGCGGCCGACAACCGTGCCGCCCTCATCGTGGCCTCGACCGCGCTCGGCCTGGTGTGGGTACCGATCGCGTTGTCACCGCTGCGCCGCATGTCCACGCTGGATGGTGCGCGGTGACGATCAGGACGCGGTGGTCGACGATCGCGGTGATGATCGCGGTGAGCCTCGGCTGGGGGTGCTCGTTCCTGCTGATCCGCGAGTCGCTGCTGGTGACCGACGCGTACGGGGTCGCGTTCGGCCGGGTCGCCCTCGGCGCCGTCGTCCTGGGCATGATCCCGACGGCCAGGCAACGGGTGCCGCTGCGCGCCTGGCCGGGGCTCGGCGGGCTCGCGGTGACGTGGATGGCCGTTCCCATGGTGTTGTTCGCGCTGGCCGAACGGGGTGTCAGTTCGGCGACCGCGGGGATGATCAACGGTTCAGCGCCGGTGTTCACCGCGATCGTCGCCGCCGTGCTCACCAGGACGGCACCCGGTCGGCAACGGCTGCTCGGCCTGCTCCTCGGCGTTCTCGGGGTCGCCGCGATCGGACTGCCCGGCGCCGCCCAGGGCGCCGGAGCACCGTTGGGCGTGGTGCTGGTCCTCATGGCCGTCGCGGTCTACGGCGTGGCGTTCAACATCACCGGTCGGCTCCAGCGCGAGCACGGAGCCCTGCCGGTGATCTGGCGCTCCATGATCATCGCGACCCTGCTGCTCGCACCGGTCGGGCTGCCGGACCTCCTCGACGCCCAGCCCGTTCCGCACGGGATCCTGGCACTGGTGCTGCTCGGCGGCGTCAGCACCGCCGCGTGCTTCGCGCTGTTCGCCTGGCTCGCCGGGACCCTCGACCCCACCCGGGCATCGGTCGTCACCTACGCCGTGCCGGTGGTGGCCCTCCTCGTGGGCGTGCTCCTCGGCGGCGAATCAGCACACGCGCTCGCCCTCGCGGGGGTGGTGCTGATCGCCGCCGCGGCGTACCTGGTGCAGCGGCCGGAAGCCCGCCGGTCCCGACCGACCACTGAGGACCACCCTCCGGACCGCGGACACCGAGTCGGTCGGAACGCCTGAACGTCGGGACCGTCGGCGCCGGTCGCCGGAGTCCTCCCGAGCCGGAGTGCTTCACTCCCCGCGAATCGCGGTCAACACCGGCTCGATGCTGAGCTGCATGAGGAAGAGGAGCTTGTCGTGGGGAACGAGACGGTGCATGGCGGCGGTGACCTCCTTGGTACGCGACTCCTCGTCGCGGTCGGCGGTGGCCCGGACCGCGTCGACGAACGCCTCGACGTAGCGGCGCTGCTCGACGAACAGCTCCTTGCCGCCCGGGGCGCCGTGTCCGACGTGGAGCACGACGTCGTCGGGCAGGGTCCGGTGCAGCTCGTCGAGCTGCTCGATCCAGGAACCGTGGTGGCCGTCGGCGAGGAAGGCGTGCATGTCGTTGTAGACGACGTCGCCGGTGAAGAGCGTGACGTCGTCCAGCGCCCAGACGGCGTCGGCGTGCGACTCGCCCGCGCCCAGGTCCCGCACGGTGAACGTGAGACCGCCCAGCTCGACCGACTCGCCGTCGTGGACGATCCGGGTCGGGAACGGCCGTTGCGCGGGCCACTGGTCGCCCATCATCGGCCCCACGACCTGGTTCTTGAGCGCGTCGTCACGCCGGATGACCTGGTCCACCGCGGCCGTGCTGACGATGGGGACGTCGAGACCCTCCGTGATCGCCGCCAGCCCCGCGTAGTGGTCGGGATGGGGGTGCGTGATCAGCACGCCGGCCAGCGGGCGGCCGCCGCGGTCGACGGCCGCGCGGACCCTGGCGGCGTCGTCGACGGTCAACTGCGCGTCGACGACCACCACGCCGTCGGGGCCTTCGACGAGGTAGGAGTTCACCGCCATGGTGCGGCCCTCCACCCGCTCGATGACCGGGGTGCGGTTTGAGATCATCATGCCGAGAGGGTGTCCCGGACCGTCGCGGCGCACCAGTAGGCACTTCCCAGTGCCTGGGCACCGAAAAGTGCGTACTGGCTCTCAGGACCGGTATGGCATTCAATTGCACCCGTGGAGGGAGCCATGTCCGAACCGGAGCCCCCGTACGTGTGCCCGGTGGACGTGCCACTGCGGCACCTGGGCGGGAAGTGGAAGCTGATCGTCTGCTTCTACCTGCTGCAACGGCCGTGTCGCCATGGTGAGCTGACCCGCCTCATCCCGCAGGTGTCCCACAAGATGCTCACCCAGCAGCTGCGCGAGCTCGAAGCCTCGGGTCTCGTGCGGCGGACGGTGTTCGACCAGGTGCCGCCGAGGGTGGAGTACTCCGTCGAAGAGGCGGAACGCGCGGCCCTGGAGCCGCTGGTGGCCGCGATGTGCCGGTGGGGACTGCGCTATGTGGACGGACACGGCGGGGAGGTCCTCACCACCAGCCTCCCGGACGGCTTCCTCCCTTCACGACCACAGCAGGAGTAGACGTTGCAGCACGTGACCATGCGCACCCCCGACGGCATCGACCTGGCGGCCGTGCTGCGACCCGGGCGCGGCGCCGGACCACGGCGGGCCGTGGCGTTGACCGGACCGTTCACCGGCGTGAAGGAGCAGGTCGTCGCCACCTACGCCGAAGGGCTGAGCGAGCGCGGCATCACGACCTTGACGTTCGACCACCGCAACTTCGGCGCCAGCGGTGGGACCAACCGCCAGCACGAGGACGCGGGCGGCAAGCTCACCGACCTGCAGACCGCCGTCGGTTTCCTCCACGGGCACCCCGACGTCACCGAGGTCGGTCTGGTCGGGATCTGCCTGGGCGCCGGGTACGCGTTGAAGGCGGCGGCCTTCGACGGCCGGGTCCAGGCGTTGGTCACGGTCGCGGGCGCGTACAACAGCCCTCAGGCCATGCAGGCCGGTTTCGGGCGTCGGGCGTACCGCGCGAAGCTCGCCGACCTGCTCGCGAGCGGCGCCGACGTCATGCCCGCGGTGTCCCCGGACGGACCCGCGGCCATGCCCGGACCCGAGCCGTACGAGTACTACGGCACCAGTCGAGGGGCGGCGCCGACCTGGCGCAACGAGGTCACCACCGCCTCGATCCACACGCTGCTGACGCTGGACGCCGCGATCGGCGCGGACTTCGTCTCACCCACGCCGGTGCGGATCATCCACGGAACCCGCGACGAGTACTGCTCGCCCGAGGGCGCCCGGGGGATCTTCGACCGGCTGGGCGAGCCGTCGGACCTGGTGTGGATCGACACCACCAACCACATCGACCTCTACGACCAGCCTCGCTGCGTCGAACCGGCCGTCGAGTCGGCCGCGGCGTGGTTCCACGAACACCTGGGCTGACCGGCGTCACCGTCCATTCCACACCCGAGGAGAGTTGTGTCCATCTCGCCGTCCCCGCGGCCACGTCTCCGCGTCACCACAGGCAGCGAGGGCGACCGGGTCACCACGCTGGAACTGTTCTTCGACCTCGTCTTCGTGTTCGCGTTCACCCAGGTCACCGGAATGATCACCCACGGCGACCCGCCCCGCTCCCTCCTCCAGGGGTTCATCGTCGTGTCACTGCTCTGGTGGGCGTGGTCCTCCTACGCGTGGCTGGCGAACCAGGCGCGCGCGAACCGCGGCCTCCTCCGGGCCGCCTTCGTGGTGGCGATGGTCGCGATGTTCGTCGCCTGCCTGACCATCCCGGAGGCGTTCCACGAGGTGCCCGGCGGTGTCCCGGCAGCAGCCATGCTGGTGTTCTGCTACGCCGTCGTGCGCTGCGCCCACCTGGCGGTCTACCTGGCCGCCGCGGCCGGCGACAAGGTGCTGCGGCGTCGCGTCGTCCTCACCGGCGCGACCTCCGTCGCCCCGACCGTGGCCATCCTCGCCGTCGGCGCCGCGATCGGGGAGCCGTGGCAGACGTGGATCTGGCTCGCCGCGGTCGCGTACGACTTCGCCGCCATCTACGTGGGTGCGCGCGGTGGCGGGTGGATCGTGCAGTCGGCCGCCCACTTCGCCGAACGCCACGGCCTGGTCGTCATCCTGGCGCTCGGCGAATCCATCATCGCCGTCGGCGTCGGCGTGGCGAACCGACCGCTCGACTGGGCCGTCGTCACCGGAGGCGTCCTGGCCATCACCATCGCCATCGCGCTGTGGTGGCAGTACTTCCACCGCAGGTTCGAGCACCTCGAACACGCCCTGGAGTCCCGCCACGGCCACGACCGCTCCCGGCTGGCCTCCGAGGTCTTCACCTACCTCCACTTCCCGCTGATCGCCGGCATCATCCTCACCGCGCTCGGGCTCGAACAGGCCATGGCGCACCTCAGCGACGACCACCTCGGGCCGCTCGGCGGCTGGGCACTCGGCGTCGGACTCGGCTGCACCCTCCTGGCATCGGCACTGACGATCGCACGCACCGGTGGCGGCATCCCGCCCCTGAGGTGGGTGGGCCCCGGCGTGCTCCTCGCGTCCGGCGCCCTCCTCGCCACCCTGCCCCCGCTCTGGGCGCTCGCCCTCGCCACGTTGCTCGTCGGGGCGGTCTGCGTGCACGACGAACTGCGATCCGCGGACCGAACGGCCTCGTGAGGTTCCCGTCACCCGACCCTCGACGGCGGTGGCACCGCACCCGACGCCGATCCGGCACCGCTTCCCCCGAGCGGTCCGGTCGCGTCGGCCACGGTCACGGCGCGCCGCCCCCGCACCGGTCTTCGTGCTCCGCCAACGCTTCGAGGTCGTTGTCCCAGTGGCCGCAGCGGTAGCACGAGTGCGTCACGCGGTGCAGGAACTGCGAGCGATCCTCGTCCGGCAGCTGGTGCTGCCACGGCTTGAGGTCCATCACCACGACCACCCCGCCCCTGCTCCACAGTGGATGGATTCGTGCGCCGTCATCCGCATCTCGGCAGGAACAGGCCCGTGCGGTAGGCGAGCGTGATCGCGTGCGCGCGGTCCTTGGCGCCGAGCCGGCGCAGCACGCCCTTCACGTGGGTGCGGACCGTCTCGACCGACACCACGAGCGCGTCCGCGATCTCCACCGACGTCATACCGGCCGCGATCATCTCCAGCACCTCGCGCTGCCGCGGCGACAACCTCTCGACGCCCCCGCGAGCCACGCCACCGGCCGGCGGCGCCTCGACCGTGACGCCGCGAGCACGGACGGGAGCAGCGGGCACGAGCGCCGGACGGCGGCTCCGGTGAGCCCTCAGGATCAGCGCCACGAGGTCGGAAGGACCGGCGCCCAAGGGCACGACGCCGTGCGCACCGGCCGCTCGTCCGAGGCGGACCACGTCCGGTGCGGGGCGCTCGCCGTTCAGCAGCCCGAGCACCACCGGCACCCGGCCGGGACCGGCGAGCTCGGCGATCAGCGCGCCACTCGGGTCGACGGCGCTGTCGACGAGGACCACGTCCGGGCGCACGTGGCGCAGGCACCGGAGGGCTTCACCCCGCGTGGCGACGGCCCCCAGCCAGCGCAGCCCGGCCCGTCGGATCACGGCGTGCAGCCCTTCACGGACCAGCGGCGTGGCAACGACGGCCGCGACACCCACCACCCCGGGCCCGACGCCGGAGGGCGACCGGGGCCCGACAGCTCGATCCACCGGCTCGGCCAAGTCGACCACCAGCCCTTCCCGCCACCACGACCGCGGTGCCGGCGTCACCGGGCAGCGGACCCACAACTACACCGACAGTGATGTAACAGGTACAGCACCGTATCAGTCATCCTCACCGTCGGCTACTCAGCGCAGCGGCGTGTCGCACAACGTGCACGATGTGGCAGGAGGACTCAAGCCGGACCTTCGGGCAGCTCCGGCAGCGGGACGTCCGGGTCGAGCTCGACGCCGGCGTCCCGCAGCTCGTCGTCGACCAGCGCCCACACCGCGGCCGACAGCCGCCGCACCAGCCGCGCCTCGTCGATCGCGCCGGGCACGGCCAACCACCGCACCGTCGTCGACTCCACCAGCCCGGCGACCCCGAAGGCCACGAGGTCCGCGCGCGCCGGGTCCGCGCCGAGCAGCCGCAGGTACCCGCCGAGCAGCTCGCGCAGCCGGTCGGCGACCTGCGCGCGCAGGTCGGCCGCACGCCCACCGCGACCGGGCGCGAGCCCCGTGGCGCGCACCACCATGTAGTCGTACAGCGAGGCGTTGCACACCATCCAGGACACGAACGTCCCCACCACCTGGCCGATCACCTCGCGGGCGGTGCCGCTCGGCCGGACCAGGCCGGGCAGGATCTCCTCGGCGAACAGCTCCGCGACCCGGCCCGCGACCGCGTCGTGCAACTCGTCGGCGTCGGCGAAGTGCCGGTACAGCTGAGGCCGGGAGACACCGGCCCGGTCCGCGATCCGCTCGGTGGACACCCACGGACCGTGCTCGACGATGGCCGCCAGGGCCGCGTCCACGATCTCCGCACGGCGTTTGTCCCGGTGCCCGGCCCACCGGGCAGTCCTGCCGTCCACACCCGCGCCCCGCCGACCGCCTTCCGCCATCCCGGCAGCGTATCCACGACGACGGTGGTCGACGGCAACGGTTCACCCGATGTCGGATCCCGTGGCCGTACCGCCGACGCCCGAAGCAGATCGGGCGCCTTCAGGGCCTGAGGTAGCGCGGCTCCACCGGCGGCATGGGTTTCACCGGCAGGCCGACGTGGGCCTTGGTCATGAAGTCGAACCACGTGCGCGCGGGCAGGGTGCCGCCGAAGATGTCGCCCTCCCCGCACAACCGGGGAGGCCCGGCGCCGATGCAGATGCCGCTGGGCGAAGTGCTGTCGTTGAACACCTGCACGGCGCCCGCGTAGTCCGGGGTGGCGCCGAGGAACGCCGCGGACTTGTACTGCTCCGTGGTGCCGGTCTTGCCCAGCATCGGCCGCGTCCACCCGAACTGCTTCGCTGCCGCGGCGGCCGTGCCCCGGTTCCGGTCGTCCTCGCTCAACCCGACGGCCAACGCGTTCGCCAACGCCTCTTCCACCACCTGCTCGCACGGCGCCTCGCGGAACTCCACGGGCGTGCCGTGCCGGTCGAGGATCCGGCTGATCGGAGAGGGCCGGCACCACGTCCCGCCCGAGATGATCGTCGCGGCGACGTTCGCCAGCTCCAGCGTGCTCGTCGGCGCGGGGCTCAACGTGAACGAGGCGTTCCGGGACTTCTTGAAGAACTCCGTCTGCGAGACGCGCAGGTCCTTCTGCTTCGACGTCCGGTCCGGTGGCACGCCCGCGATGTTGGTCGCCATCGTGTCCCGCATCCCGAGCCGGTGCGCCATGTCGACCACCGCGTCCAACCCGGTCTTCTCCTCCAGGATCACGAACGCCGTGTTGGGCGAGGTCGCCAACGCCTCCTTCAACGTCATCCGGGGCGGGTAGCTGCCGTCGAAGTTGCTCAGGCAGTACCAGTGCGCGGACGGCTCGCCGGTCCCCGGGCACCCCGGCGCGCCGCCGAAGAACACGTGCGAGGTGTAGGACGTCGGCGACTCGACGACGCTCTCGATCCCGTACCCGTGCTCCAAGGCCGCCGCGGCGGTGAACACCTTGTAGACCGACCCCGCGCCGAACTTGTTCTCGACCCCGCTGGGCAGGTCGAACTGCGTCTGGAACCGGGCTTGGTCGAGCCCGTAGTCGCGGTTGGCCGCCAGCGCCACCACCTCGTGCCGCTCCTTGCCCGGCCGCACGACCGCCGCGGTGTTCGCGATGCCCGGCGTCGGCTTCGGCACCTGCGCCTCGGCCGCCTGCTTGGCCTGGATCGTGAGCGCCCGGTCCATCGGGGTTTGGACGGTGTAGCCGCCGACCTTCAGCTCGTTGAGCGTGTAGCCGTTGTCGGTCAGGTAGTCCAGCACGTACGAGCAGTAGAACCCGAACTCCGGCCCGGCCCCGACGCACCCGGTGGGCAGGGGCCGCACGGGGGTGCTCAGCCCCAGCGGCGCGCGCTTGTGCGCCTGGGCTTGTTCCGGGGACAGCTTGGCGTTCTCCAGCATCAGGTCGATGACCAGGTTCCGCCGCTCGATCGCCCTGTCCGGCCGGGCTTCAGGGTCGAGGAACGTCGGGCTGTTCACCATCCCGGCGAGCATCGCCGCCTGCGGCACCGTCAACAGGTCCGGTGTGGTGTCGAAGTAGGCCTGGGACGCCGCCGCGATGCCGTAGATCGTGCCGCCGAACGGCACCACGTCCAGGTACCGCGACAGGATCTCGTCCTTGCTCAGCTGCGATTCCACGTGCATCGCGATGCGCGCCTCGCGCAGCTTGCGGGCGATCGTCTGCTCTTGGGCCTCCTTCTGCCCGGCGACGTCGTTCCGGGCGAGCACGTGCACGAGGTGGTTCTTCACGTACTGCTGCGTGATCGTCGACGCGCCCTGGGAGATGGTGCCCGTGGCCCCGTTCTTCAGCGCCGCCCGCGCGGTGGCCAGCCAGTCGACGCCGTGGTGCTCGTAGAACCGGCGGTCCTCGGCGGACACCAGCGCGTCCTTCATGACCTGCGCGACCTTGTCCGGCGGCGTGAGCACGCGGTACTGGTCGTAGAGGTAGGCGAACGGCACGCCGTCCTTGTCGGTGATGGTGGTCATCAGCGGCGGCGGCGAGCCGACCACGGTGACCGACATCGCCGCGACGTAGTCGCTCATCAGGTTCGACGCGATGCCGATCACGCCGACGACCGGGATCGCCATCCCGGCGAGCAGCAACCCGGCCACCAGGCAGAGGCCGAGGAGCTTCGCGAAGCATGCGGTTCGCATGGCAGGAAGTCACGTTCGGATGACCCGCCGGAGGGTGTCACGCGGTCGTGTGCGCGGTAACGCGTTCTCGACGCCTACCCCGGCATCGTGCGGTCGGCCGGGCGTGGGTTCACGCGGCGTCGGATCGGGTGGGCGCGGCGCCGACGACATCGGCCGCGTTCGGCACGCCCTTGGGCGGATTGACATCGACCCCGCCGTCGACCTCCCGGAGGCCGGCCGCCCCGCGGTCCCCCGGGCGGGCAGCCTCGTGCAGCGACTCGATGAACGGTTCCCAGTCCACTCGGAACGAGGTCATGGTTCCCACCTCCCGTACGGTGCGCCCATTACCGCAACCATGACCGAGCGGCAGGGGAACTGCCACCAGGGTCAGGGCTTTTCACCCTCGCGGGGGGAGGGATCGTGCTCGATCCGACAGGAAGATCACGTCGCGTGCCGTGAGAACACCGTCCACCACGCGATCCGGTACCAAGGTCGCGAGTCGCTTGACTCGTCGTCGATCCCGCTCGACCTCACGGTGCGGTCGCGCGCAGCTGCGACTGCCGGCGCAGCGCGCGGTCCAGGGCGAGGGTGTCCTCCAGCACCACGTCGTCGACGACGCGTCCCCAACGCAGTGTCACCCACTGGATCGCCTGGTTCTCGTAAGGGGTTCCGTCGTCCAGCGTCCCGGCGACCCGGAGCCTGGCCGCCACGGTGGTGGACCAGGGCCAGCCGGAGACGACGACGTCGGTCAGCGCGAGTCGGACGTCGGGCAGGTGCTCGGTGAACCGGTCGAACCACGCCCGGAAGGCGTTCCGGCCGCGCGTCTCGGCGCCCAGGGCGGTATCGCCGACGAAGTGGAACCTCATGTCGGGTGCGGCCATCGACACGGCGGCCTCGTAGTCGCCCGCGTGCATCCGCCGCCACGTCCTTCTGATGATCGCCCGCACGGTCGCGTGGTACATGATCGGGACCGTAACCTGGTGACTTGCAACTTGCAAGCCACTAGGCTGAGGTCATGACACGCACGGACTTCGCCGGGATGGCCTGTTCGATCGCCCGGTCGGCCGCGCTGATCGGCGACCCGTGGTCGCTGCTGGTGGTGCGCGACATCGCACTGGGCCTGCGCCGGTTCGACGAGTTGCAGCAGGACCTGGGCGTCGCCACCAACACGCTCACCGACCGCTTGGAGCGACTGGTGACCGGCGGAGTCCTGGTCCGGGAGCGGTACTCGCGGCGGCCGGATCGCTACGAGTACGCGCTGACCGAGAAGGGACGGCAGCTCGTGCCGATCCTGCTCGCGCTGACCGCGTGGGGCGACCGCTGGGAGTCCGCCGAGGAAGGCCCGCCGCTGGTGGTCCGGCACCACACCTGCGGCGAGGTGGCCACGGCCGAGGTGACCTGCTCGGCCTGCGGTGACCCGGTCGCCTTGAGCCAGGTCGATTTCCACGCCGGCCCCGGTGGCCGCACCGACAGGGGAACCGCGCTGTTGTCCACCCGGCTCGGCCCCAGGACGTGACCGTTCCACAGTGGACGTCCACGAAGGGCACTCGGTTGCCCGCGCCCCCGTGCTGAACGCCCGTTCGCCTCACGGCCGCACGGCACGGGATTCGACGAGGGCGCGGACCGTGGTGGCGACGAGGTCGCGGTGCGGTTCGGGTGAGGTCCCGCGGCGCAGGTGGCGGCGGACGATCGCGTAGGGCACGTCCACCACGGCGATCGACACCAGCTCCGCGTGCTCGGGCGCCGCCGTGCCGAACAGCTCGGTCGCCAGGTCGCGGATCAGCTCGGCCACGGGAGCGTTGAGGTCGGTGAGCGCCCGCCGGGTCTCCGGCGGCAGCTCGGCTTCGACGAGCAGTTGCGCCCGGTCGGCCTGGAGCAGCAGCCGGGCGTCGGCGGGGTGGCGGACCGCGAACTCCACGGTCCAGTCGGCCGCCGCGAGCAACCGTTCGAGCCCGGAGCCGGTGGTGGCGGCGAGCAGACCGGCCTGGAAACGGGTGACGGTGCGCAGCCACACCTCGGCGAACAGGCGCGTGCGTGAGCCATACCGGTGGTAGATCGACCCGGTGGGCGCGCCGCTGAGCGCGCTGATCGCGCCCGTGGTCGCCGCGTCCGGACCGCCTCGCACCAGCAGGTCGCGAGTGGCGTCGAGGATCACGTCGTCGCTGTGCACCCGACGCCTGGACATGCCGTCAGCCTAGAGGAGGTATTCTAGAGCGAGCATTCCAATAAAGGATGAGGCGATCATGGTCAGCAGGTCAGAGAGCCCGCCGTTGCCGCCCGGTCAAGTGCCCGCTCCCCTGCGTCGGTTCGGGCTGCCGCAGTTCGCCCGGGTCCGCCCCCAGGAGCCGACCGGCCCGGTCGTGACCGTCACCGGCTTCGTCGAACGTCCCGCGCAGCGCCCCCTCGGCGAGTTGCTCGGCGCCCACCCGCGGCACGAGCAGCGCGCCGACCTGCACTGCGTCACCACGTGGAGCGCACGAGACCTGCGCTGGGAGGGCGTGCGGTTCCGCGACGTCCACGAGACGCTGACCGACGAGGTGGGCGTCGCGCGGACGGCCGCTTGGGTCACCTTCACCGGCGTGGACGGGTACCGGTCCTGCCTGCGCCTCGACGACGCCCTCGCCGACGACGTGCTGCTCGCCGACCACCTCGACGGGGCGGCGCTCACCACCGACCACGGCGCTCCCGTCCGCCTGGTCGCGCCCGCCCACTACGGCTACAAGAGCGTCAAGCACGTGTGCGCCATCGAGTACTCCCCCACGTTCGACCCGGGCTCGGCGAAGTGGGCGGCGCACCCGCGCGGTCGCGTCGCGCGCGAGGAACGCAGCCGGTACCTGCCCGGCCCGCTCTGGCGCCCGATCTGGCGCGCACTGCTGCCCGGGGTCCGCCATCGGTACGACGACACGCCCGCGACACCGTAGGAACGCCGGGGCGATGTCGGAGGTCGTCCAGCACCGTGTCATTGCACCGAGAGCATTGTTTTTATTGCACTGAGGTGTGCGCCGAACCTAGCCTCGGTCCGTGAGCACAATCTCGGTAAACGGCATCACCGTCGACTACTCCGACACCGGCACCGGCCCCGCGCTCCTGCTCGTGCACGGCCACCCGTTCGACCGTTCCATGTGGACACCGCAGCTGACCTGGCCGGGTTGGCGGGTCGTCGCACCGGACCTCCGCGGCTACGGCGCGAGCACGGTCGTGCCCGGGGTGACCCCGCTCGGCGACTTCGCCGACGACCTGGCCGCGCTGGCCGACGCCCTGGGCATCGACCGGTTCGTCCTCGGCGGGTTGTCCATGGGCGGCCAGGTCGTGCTCGAATGCGTCCGCCGGTTCCCGTCCCGCATCCGCGGCCTCCTGCTGGCCGACACGTCCGCGCCCGCCGAGACGCCTCAGGGCAAGGCGAGCCGGAACGCGATCGCCGACCGGGTGCTGCGCGACGGCATGGCCGACCACGCGGCCGAACTGCTGCCGAAGATGGTCGCTCCCGACGCCGATCCGCAGGTGAAGGCGCACGTGCTGGCCATGATGCGGGCGGCTCCGCCCGAGGGCGCGGCCGCCGCGCTGCGGGGCCGGGCCGAGCGGCCTGATTACACCGACCTGCTCGGTGCAATCCAGGTGCCGACCCTCGTCGTGGTCGGCAGCGCCGATGAGTTCACCCCCGTCTCCGAGGCCGTGTTCCTCAGCGACCGCGTCCCCGGCTCGACGCTCGCGGTCATCGACGGCGCCGGCCACCTGCCGAACCTGGAACGCCCCGCCGAGTTCAACCAGGCGCTGGCCGCGCTGCTGGGGCAGGTGGCGGCGTGATCGTCCTCGTCACCGGCGCGAGCAGCGGGTTCGGCGCGGCGATCACCCGGCGCTTCGCCGCCGCGGGCGCCCGCGTGGTGGCCGCGGCCCGTCGCGTCGAGCGCATCCCGGCCGGCAGCCGGATCCTGCCGCTGGCGCTGGACGTGCGGGACCCGGAGGCCGTGCGGCACGCCGTGGCCACGCTCCCCGCCGCGTACGCCGACATCGACGTGCTCGTCAACAACGCGGGCCTGGCCCTGGGGCTCGACCCCGCGCACCGAGCGGACCTCACCGACTGGGACCGGATGCTCGACACCAACTGCCGGGGGCTCGTCCACTGCACCCGCGCCGTGCTGCCGGGCATGGTGGCGCGCGACCGCGGGCACGTGATCAACATCGGTTCGATCGCGGGCACCTACCCGTACCCGGGCGGCAACGTCTACGGCGCGACGAAGGCGTTCGTCCGGCAGTTCAGCCTGAACCTGCGCGCCGACCTGCACGGCAGCGCGGTGCGGGTGACGTGCGTCGAGCCGGGCCTGTGCGAGGGCACGGAGTTCTCGCTGGTGCGCTTCGCCGGCGACCAGCCCCGCGCCGCCGCGGTCAGCCGGGGCACGGCCGCGCTCACCGCCGACGACATCGCGGCGACCGTCGAGTGGGTGACCGCGCAGCCGCCTCACGTCAACGTCAACACGATCGAGCTGATGCCGGTGTCGCAGAGCTTCGCACCGCTGGCCGTGCATCGGTCCACCTGACCGTTTCCGGTGGTGAGCGGGAGGGCCAACGCGGTTCTCCTGCTGGAGAGGGATTCGCGGGCTCACCAGCGGCTAAGGCGCTGTGACAGTGGCGCTCAAGCCGAAGTTCCCAGGCTGTGCCGGACGCGCTGGGACGACCTGGGGGGCTTCGTGGCGGGTGCCGTTCGGGTGGACGCCGAGCCGATCGCGGTCGTCGGGATAGGGTGCCGGTACCCCGGCGGGGTGCGGTCGGCCGACGCGCTGTGGCGGCTGGCCGCCGAGGGACGGGAGGCGGTCGGGCCGGCGCCTGCCGACCGCGGCTGGGACCGGGACGTGGTCGGCGGGTTCCTGGACGACATCGCCGGGTTCGACGCGGACTTCTTCCGGATGTCACCCCGCGAGGCGGTGTCCGCGGACCCGCACCAGCGGCTGGCCTTGGTCACCGCGTGGGAGGCGCTGGAGCACGCCGGGATCGCGCCGGACACCGCCGGCGGACCGGACACCGGCGTCTTCCTCGGCGCCGGGTGGTCCGACTACGCCGCGGTGGTCGACCGGTCGGGGGAAGACCTGGTGGGACGGGCGTTGACGGGGCTGTCCCCCGGGCTGGTCGCGGGACGGGTGGCGCACTTCCTGGACATGGGCGGACCCGCGCTCACGGTCGACACGTCGTCGTCCTCGTCGTTGGTGGCGGTCCATTGTGCCGTCCGGTCGCTGCGCACGGGCGAGACGTCCCTCGCGCTCGCCGGCGGGGTGGCGGTCATGTCGACGTCGCTGGCGTTCGAGGCGCACGGGCGGCAGGGCGGGTTGGCGCCGGACGGGCGGTGCAAGGTCTTCTCCGCCGACGCCGACGGCACGACGTGGGCCGAGGGCGTCGGCGTGCTGGTGCTGGAGCGGCTCTCCGACGCCGTGCGCAACGGGCGGCGGGTGCTGGCACTGGTGCGCGGCACCGCCGTCAACCACGACGGCGCCACCGACGGGCTGACCACGCCGAGCGGTCCGGCCCAGGAACGGCTGCTCAGGGCGGCGCTCGACGACGCCGGCCTCGCGCCCGCCGACGTCGACGCCGTGGAGGCGCACGGCACCGGCACGCGGGTCGGTGACCCGGTCGAGGCGCGGGCGCTGATCTCGGTCTTCGGGCGGGGGCCGGTGGCGGTGGGGTCGCTGAAGTCGAACATCGGGCACGCGCAGGCCGCCGCCGGTGTCGCGGGTGTGATCAAGATGGTGATGGCCCTGCGGCACGGCGCCCTGCCGGCGACCCGGAACGTCACCACCCCGCTGCACCTGGACTGGGAAGGGGTGGAGCTGCTGCGGGAGGGCCGGGCCTGGCCGCACACCGGGCGGCCGCGCCGGGCCGGTGTGTCGTCGTTCGGGATCGCCGGCACCAACGCGCACGTCGTGCTGGAGCAGGCACCTGACGGGTCGGGCGCACCGGGAGCGGCGACCGGGGCCGCTGTGCCCTGGATCGTCTCGGCAGCGACCGAAAGCGCGCTCGACGCCCAGATCGCCCGCCTCACCACCGCCGCGACGGGCCTGGACCCCGCGGCGGTCGGGCGGACGCTCGCGGTGGGACGGGCCGGGCTCCGCCACGGCGCCGTCCTGCTGCCCGGAGGTTCCCACGAGGTCGCGCGAGGTGTGCGGGGTGGCGGTCGGTGCGCCGTCCTGTTCCCCGGGCAGGGCTCGCAGCGGCTGGGCATGGGACTGGAGCTCCACCGGACGCACCCGTGCTTCGCCGAGGCGTTCGGCGCCGTGGCGGGCGCGTTCGACCTCGAACGGCCGCTCCGCGAGGTCGTGTGGGGCGAGGACGCCGAGCTGCTCGACCGCACCGGCTGGACGCAGCCGGCCCTGTTCGCCGTCGAGGTGGCGCTGTACCGGCTGCTGGAGCACTTCGGTGTCGCGCCGGCGTTCGTCGGGGGCCACTCGGTCGGCGAACTGGTGGCCGCGCACGTGGCCGGGGTGTTCGACCTGGCCGACGCGGCCGCGCTGGTCACCGCGCGCGCCCGGCTGATGGACGCACTGCCCCACGGCGGCGCGATGGCGGCCGTGGAGGCGACCGAGGCCGAGGCCGAGGCGGTGCTGACCGGTGCGGTGTCGGTCGCGTCGGTCAACGGGCCGCGGTCGGTCGTGGTCGCCGGTGACGCCGGGGCCGTGGGACGGGTGGTCGCGCACTTCGCGGGCCTCGGGCGGCGCACGCGGCCGTTGCGCGTCTCGCACGCCTTCCACTCGCCGTTGGTCGAGCCGGTCCTCGAGGACTTCCGCCGGGCCGCCGAGGGCGTGACCTACCGGGCCCCGCGGCTGCCGGTCGTGTCCAACCTGACCGGCGCGCTCGCCGGGGCGGAGCTGGGCACGCCGGACTACTGGGTGCGGCACGTGCGCGGGACCGTCCGGTTCGCCGACGGCGTGGCCGCGCTGGTGCGAGCGGGGGTCGACGCGGTGCTGGAGGCCGGACCCGGCTCGACGTTGACGGCGCTGGTCCGCGACGTGCCCGCGGTGCCGGTGCTGCGGGCCGACCGGGACGAGGCGGAGTCGTTCGCGGTGGCGCTGGGGCGGCTGTCGGTGGCGGGCGTGCCGGTGCGGTGGCGCGAGTTCTTCGGCGACGCCGGGCACGTCGACCTGCCGACGTACGCGTTCGAGGAGGAACGCCACTGGCCCAGGCAGGCAGTGCAATCCCGACCGGCTGCCGAACCGGGCCCGGCCGCTCACGAGAGCGCAGTCGCACGAACCCAACCGGCCCGGCCCCCGCACGAGAACGCAGCCGCCGAACAGGCGCGGTCCCTGCTCGACCTGGTTCGCGCCGAGGCGGCGGCGGTGCTCGGGCGGCGGGATCCGGTGGCGGCCGAGCTGGCGTTCTCCGAGGCCGGGTTCGACTCGCTCGCCTGCCTGGAGCTCTCCGAGCGCCTCAGCGCCCACACCGGCCGCCGGCTGCCCGACACCCTCGTCTACGACCACCCCACGCCCGCGCTGCTCGCCGAACACCTGGCCGGCACCCCCACCGCACCCGCGCTGCCGGCCGACATCGCGACCGCGACCGTCCGGGAGTTGCTCGACCTGATCGACGAAGAGTTCGAGACCACCTAGACCCGCAGGGGGAAACCGGTGTCGGAAGACCAGAAGGTGGTCGACTACCTCAGACGGGTCACCGCGGACCTGAGGGCGGCACGGCAGCGCATCCGCGACCTGGAGGCGCGCGAGCCCATCGCGATCGTCGGCATGGGGTGCCTGCTGCCCGGCGGCGTCGACTCGCCGGACGCGCTGTGGGACCTGGTCGCGTCCGGCGGCGACGCGGTCTCCCGGTTCCCGACCGACCGCGGCTGGGACCTGGCCCGGCTGGAGGCCGACAGCGCCACCGGCAACGGCGGGTTCGTCGACCGCGCCACGCGGTTCGACGCCGCCTTCTTCGGCATCTCGCCCCGCGAGGCGGCGGCCATGCACCCGGAGCAGCGGCTGCTGCTGGAGGTGGTGTGGGAGGCGGTGGAACGGGCCGGGATCGACCCCTTGTCGTTGCGCGGCACCAAGACCGGCGTGTTCGTCGGCGCGCACCACTGGGACCAGCCCGCCGCCGCGTCCGGCGACCTCCACGGCCACGCCATGACCGGCAGCGCGTCCAGCGTCCTGTCCGGTCGCGTCGCCTACGTCCTGGGCCTGGAAGGACCGGCGATCACGCTCGACACGGCGTGCTCGTCGTCGCTGGTCGCCCTGCACGTGGCGACGCGGTCGCTGCGGGCGGGCGAGTGCGACCTGGCGATCGTCGGCGGGGTCAGCGTGCTGGCGCGCTCGTCGGCGTTCGTCGAGTTCAGCAGGCAGGGCGGGCTCGCGCCGGACGGGCGCTGCAAGGCCTTCTCCGACGACGCCGACGGCACGGGTTGGGCGGAGGGCGTCGGCGTGCTGGTGCTGGAGCGGGCGTCCGGCCGACGCGCCCTCGCCCTCGTGCGGGGTTCGGCGGTCAACCAGGACGGCGCGTCCAACGGCCTCACCGCCCCGAACGGCCTCGCCCAGCAACGCGTCATCCGCGCCGCGCTGGACGACGCGGGCCTTCGACCGTCCGAAGTGGACGCCGTCGAGGCGCACGGCACCGGGACCCGGCTGGGTGACCCGATCGAGGCGAACGCCCTGCTGGCCACCTACGGCCAGGACCGCGCGCGGCCGCTCTGGCTGGGCTCGCTCAAGTCCAACATCGGCCACACCCAGGCGGCGGCCGGTGTCGCGGGTGTCGTCAAGGCGGTCATGGCGCTGCGGCACGGCGAGCTGCCGCGCACGCTGCACGTCGGCACACCTTCGTCCCACGTGGACTGGGCCAGCGGTGACGTCCGGCTGCTGCGGGAGCCTCGCCCGTGGCCCGACACCGGTCGGCCGCGGCGGGCGGGCGTGTCGTCGTTCGGGATCAGCGGCACGAACGCGCACGTGATCCTCGAACAGGCGCCCGACGGGTCGCCGGCCGAGGGTGGACCCGCCGGGCCGTGGCTGCCGTCGGCGAAGTCCGCCGAGGCGTTGCGCGCGCAGGCGGCGCGCTTGCGGGACCACCTGGAGGCCCGGCCCGCCGAGCCCGCGGACGTCGCGCGGACGTTGGCGGCCCGGACGCGGTTCGCGCACCGGGCGGTCGTGCGGGACGTGACTGACCTGGACGCCCTGGCCGGGGGACGGCCGGGTGTGGTCAGCGGGGTCGTGGCGGACGCGGCCGACCGACCGGTCTTCGTCTTCCCCGGCCAGGGCGCGCAGTGGCCGGGCATGGGCCGGGAGCTGCTCGCGTCGTCGGAGGTGTTCGCCGCTGCCGTGGACGGGTGCGCCGAGGCGTTGGCGCCGCACGTGGACTGGTCGCTGCGGGCGGCGCTGGTCGACGGGGTCGGGCTCGACCGGGTGGACGTGGTGCAGCCCGCGCTGTTCGCGGTGATGGTCGGGCTGGCGGCGCTGTGGCGGTCGAACGGCGTGGAGCCGGCGGCGGTCGTCGGGCACTCGCAGGGCGAGATCGCCGCCGCGCACGTGGCCGGGGCGCTGGACCTGGACGACGCGGCACGGGTGGTCGCGTTGCGCAGCCGGGCGTTGACGCGGCTGTCCGGGCTCGGCGGCATGATGTCGGTGGCGGCCCCGGCGGCACGGGTGCGCGAGTTGTGCGACGGGCTCACGGTCGCCGCGGTGAACAGCCCGGTGTCCGTGGTCGTCTCCGGTCCGCCGGAGACGTTGCGGGAACTGCGGGACGCCTGCTCGCGCGAGGGCATCCGCGTGCGCGTGCTGCCCGTGGACTACGCCTCCCACGGGCCGCAGGTCGAGGTGGTGCGCGCCGAGTTGGCCGAGGCGCTCGCTCCCCTCCGGCCCCGCGCGCCGGGCATCCCGGTCTACTCCACGGTGACCGGCGGTCGTCTGGAGGTCTTCGACGCCGACCACTGGTTCGCGAACCTGCGCCGGACCGTGCTGATGCAGGACGCCACCCGTGCGTTGGTCGACGACGGTCACCGGGTGTTCATCGAGGTCAGCCCGCACCCGGTGCTGACGTCGGCCGTGCTGGAGACCGCGCCGGCCGCCGTCGCGCTGGGCTCGCTGCGCCGCGACGAGGGCGACCGCTTCCCCACCGCGCTGGCGGAGGCGTACGTGCGCGGCGTGCCGGTGGACTGGGGAATCCGCGGCGGCCCCGGCGCGGAGTTGCCGACCTACGCCTTCCAACGCCGCCACTTCGCGCCCGCACCCGAAGCCTCGGTCATCGCGGACCCGACGACCGAGGACCTCCCGGCCGACCGGACCGACGAACGGCCGTCCGACTGGTCCGACCCCGACGCGATCCTGGAGCGCGTCCGCGCCGAGGCCGCCGCGGTGTCGGGGCTCGACCGCGCGGCCGACCTCCCGCCGAACGGGCCCTTCAAAGACGCCGGGTTCGACTCCGTCACCGCGGTGGACCTCCGCACCAGGCTGGCCGCGGTGTTCGGGGTCCGGTTGCCGGTCGGCCTGCTGTTCGACCACCCGACCCCCGCCGCCGTCGCCGCGCACGTCGCCGAACTCCTCGGCGGCTCCACGAGCACCGACCCGGACGCCCCGATCCGCGCGGCCCTGGCCGCGATGCCCGTCAGCAGGCTGCGGCAGGCGGGCGTGCTCGCGCTGCTCGGCCTGGAAGACGCGGGCACACCCGACCTGGACGACCTCGGCGCCGAGGACCTCCTCCGACTGGCCACCGAAACCCTCGCGAAGTAGAGGAGCTCCATGAGCACGACCGAGTACGTCGAGGCGTTGCGCTCCTCGCTGAAGGAGGTCGAACGGCTGCGGCGGCACAACGAGCGGCTGGTGGCGGCCGCGTCCGAGCCCGTCGCCGTCGTGGGGATCGGCTGCCGCTTCCCCGGCGGCGTCACCTCGCCCGACGACCTGTGGCGGCTGGTCGAGTCCGGCCGCGACGCGATGTCGCCGTTCCCCACCGACCGCGGCTGGGACCTGGAGCGCCTCGCCGGCGACGACCCGGGCCGCAGCCGTGCCCTGGTCGGCGGTTTCCTCGACGACGCCACGGGGTTCGACGCCGCGTTCTTCGGCATCGCGCCCAGCGAGGCGCTGGCGATGGACCCCCAGCAGCGGCTCGTGCTGGAGGTCGCGTGGGAAGCGCTGGAACGCGCGGGGATCGACCCCACGTCGTTGCGCGGCAGCCGGACCGGCGTGTTCGCCGGCGCGTCGGGGCACGACTACTCGCTGGTCGCCAGGGACGCGCCCGACGACGTGCGGCTGCTCTACTCCACGACCGGTGACGCGCTGAGCGTCCTCTCGGGCAGGCTCGCCTACACCCTGGGCGCGGAGGGGCCCGCCGTCACCATCGACACGGCCTGCTCGTCGTCGCTGGTCGCCGTGCACTGGGGCGCGCAGGCGCTGCGCAACGGCGACTGCGACCTGGTGCTGGCGGGCGGCGTGACGGTCATGGCGACGGCCGACCTGTTCGCCGCCTTCACCGCGCAGAACGGCCTGGCCGCCGACGGCCGGTGCAAGTCGTTCTCCGAGCGCGCCGACGGCACCGCCTGGGCGGAGGGCGCGGGGGTGCTGGTCCTGGAACGCCTGTCCGACGCGCTGCGCCACGAGCGGCGGATCTTCGCCGTGGTGAAGGGCTCCGCGGTCAACCAGGACGGCGCCTCCAACGGGCTCACCGCGCCCAACGGCCCAGCTCAGCAACGCGTCATCCGCGCCGCCCTGGACAGCGCGGGCCTGCGACCGTCCGAAGTGGACGCCGTCGAGGCGCACGGCACCGGCACGACGCTCGGCGACCCGATCGAGGCGACCGCCCTGCTGGCCGCCTACGGCCAGGACCGGGCGCAGCCGCTCTGGCTCGGCTCCCTGAAGTCCAACATCGGCCACACCCAAGCCGCCGCCGGCGTGGGCGGGATGATCAAGATGATCGCCGCGATGCAGCGCGGCGTGCTGCCGCGCAGCCTGCACGCCGACGCGCCGGCCACCTCGGTGGACTGGGGTTCGGGCTCCGTGCGGCTGTTGGCGGAGAACACGCCGTGGCCGGACACCGGCCGGCCGCGGCGGGCGGGCGTGTCGTCGTTCGGGATCAGCGGCACGAACGCGCACGTGATCCTCGAACAGGCGCCGGAGGCGACGACCCGCGGCGGATCGGCGACCGTCGTGCCGTGGCCCGTCTCGGCCAAGACCCCCGAGGCGCTCGCGGAGCTGAAGACCCGGGTCCGCGAGGCCGCCGCCGGGCGCCGGGCCGTCGACGTCGCCCGCACCCTCGCCGCGGGCCGGGCGTCCTTCGCCCACCGCGCGGTCCTGCTGCCGGACGGGGAGCTGGCCGAGGGCGTGGCGACCGACGAGCCGCTCGCCGTCGTGTTCGCCGGGCAGGGCTCGCAGCGGCTGGGCATGGGGCGTGGGCTGCACGAGCGGTTCCCCGTGTTCGCGGAGGCGTTCGACGAGGTGTCGGCGTTGCTGGACAAGCACACCGACCGCCCGTTGCGCGACGTGGTGTGGGGTCCGGACGCCGACCTGCTCGCCGGCACCGGCTGGGCGCAGCCCGCGTTGTTCGCGCTGGAGGTCGCGGCGTTCCGGCTGGTGTCGTGGCTCGGGGTCCGGCCGGCCTTCGTCCTGGGCCACTCGATCGGCGAGCTGGCCGCCGCGCACGTCGCCGGGGTGTTCTCCCTGGAGGACGCCTGCCGGCTGGTGGCGGCGCGGGCGGGGTTGATGGCCGCGCTGCCGCGTGACGGCGCGATGATCGCCCTGCGCGCGAGCGAGGACGAGATCAGGCCGCTGCTGGACGACCGGGTGTCGATCGCCGCGGTCAACGGGCCGCGGTCGGTCGTGGTGGCGGGCGACGAGAAGGCGGTGCTCGCGGTGGCCGAGGGGCGGGGCGGTACCCGGTTGAAGGTCAGCCACGCCTTCCACTCGCCGCTGATGGAGCCGATGCTCGCGGACTTCCGCGCCGTCGCCCGCGGCCTGGTCTACCACCGGCCCGCGCTGCGCCTGGTGCCGAACACGACCGGCGACGTGACCGACCCGGAGTACTGGGTGCGGCACGTGCGCGAGACCGTCCGGTTCGCCGACGGCCTGCGCACCCTCGCCGAGCAGGGTGTGACGACCGTGCTCGAACTCGGCCCGGACGGCGTGCTGTCGGCCCTGGCGCACGAGTCCGTGGACCACGCGATTCCCCTGCTGCGCAAGGACGAGCCCGAGGACGAGGCGGCGTTGGCCGCGCTCGCCGCCGTGCACGTGCGCGGGGCGACCGTGGCGTGGGAGCGGCTGTGCGACGGCGCCGACCCGCGTCCGGTCGAGCTGCCGACCTACCCGTTCCGGCACCGGAGGTTCTGGCCCGACCCGCGCCAGGCCGGGCCGGACGCGCCGCACCCGCTGCTGGGCGCGGGCGGCGACCTGCCCGACGACGAGGGCGCCCTGTTCACCGGGCTGCTGTCCACCCGGACCCACCCGTGGCTGGCCGACCACGCCGTGCTCGACCGCGTGCTGCTGCCCGGCACGGCGCTGCTGGAACTGGCGCTGCGGGCGGGCGAGGAGGTCGGGTGCCACCGGGTCGCGGACCTGGCGCTCGTCGCGCCGCTGGTCCTGCCCGACCGCGGCGCGGTCCGCGTGCAGGTGCGCGTCGGCCCGGCCGACGCGGACGGGCTGCGTGCCGTCACCGTCCACTCGCGACCCGAGGGCGCCGACGCGTGGACCAGGAACGCCGCGGGCGCGGTCACCGCCGGGGGAACGGCGCCCGCGCCGTTCGAGGAGAGCTGGCCGCCGGTCGACGCGGAGGCGCTCGACGTCGACTACGAGGACTTCGCGGCTCGGGGCTTCCGGTACGGGCCGGCGTTCCAGGGGCTGCGGCGGGCGTGGCGGCGCGGCGCGGAGGTGTTCGCCGAGGTCGCGCTGCCCGAAGGCGTGCACGCGACCGGGTTCGGCCTGCACCCGGCGCTGCTCGACGCCGCCCAGCACGCGATGCTGCTCGGCGACGGCAGTGGCGACGGCGTGCGGCTGCCGTTCTCGTGGACCGGGGTGTCCCTGCACGCGGCCGGAGCGGCGGAGCTTCGCGTGCGGCTCACGCCGGACGGCGACGCGCTGCGCGTGGCCGTGACCGGGCCGGACGGCACACCGGTCGCGTCGATCGACTCGCTGGTCGTGCGCCCGGTCGACACCGACCGGCTCGACACCGACGCGTTGTTCCGGTTGGACTGGACGCCCGTGCCCGCGACCGGTGTGGCAACCGCGACCGTGCTCGCGCCGGACGTGCTCGGGCTGGCGGAGGCGGGCTTCCCCGTCGCCGCCGACCTGACGGACGGCGTGGTGCTGGTCGGTGTCGCCGGCGACGAGCCGGTGCGATCGGCGCACGAGCTCACCGCGCGGGCCCTGGAGCTCATCCAGCGGTGGCTCGCCGAGGAGCGCCCGTCGCGGCTGGTGTTCGTGACGCGGGGAGCCGTCGACGGTGACGACGTCGCGGCCCGCGCGGTGTGGGGGCTGGTGCGGTCCGCGCAGACCGAGCACCCCGGCCGGTTCGGGCTCGTGGACGTGGACGACGTCACCGCCCTGCCGCGGGCGCTGGCCGTGGACGAGCCGCAGGTCCTCGTGCGGCGGGGCGTGCCGAGCGCGGCGCGGGTGGCCCGGCTGGAACCCGGCCTCCGGCCACCGGACGCGCCCGACTGGAACCTGGACTCCGCCGCCAAGGGCAGCATCGACAACCTCGTCCTGGCACCGGGCCGGCGGCTGCCGCTGACCGGCCACCAGGTGCGCGTCGAGGTCCGCGCCGCCGGGTTGAACTTCCGGGACGTGCTCAACGCCCTGGACATGTACCCGGGCGACGCGGGCTTGTTCGGCAACGAGGCCGCGGGCGTCGTCGTGGAAGTGGGGCCGGAGGTGAGCGGGCTGCGGCCCGGCGACCGCGTGTTCGGCATGGCGGCGGGCGCGTTCGGCACGCAGGTCACCACCGACGCCCGGTCGGTCGCCCCGGTGCCCGACGGCTGGTCGTGGACGACCGCCGCGTCGGTGCCGCAGGTGTTCCTGACCGCCTGGCACGGGCTGGTGGAGCTGGGCGGACTCAAGGCGGGCGAGAAGGTCCTGGTGCACGCGGGCGCGGGCGGTGTCGGCATGGCGGCCGTGCAGATCGCCCGGCACCTGGGCGCGGAGGTCTTCGCGACCGCGAGCGAGGGCAAGTGGGGCGCGCTGCGCGATCTCGGCGTCGCGGACGACCACATCGCGTCGTCGCGGACCACCGACTTCGAGGCGGCGTTCGGGCCGGTCGACGTGGTGCTCAACGCGCTGGCGGGCGAGTTCGTGGACGCCTCGCTGCGGCTGCTGGGACCGGGCGGCCGGTTCCTGGAGATAGGCAAGACCGACCTGCGCGATCCGGCGACGATCCCGGCGGGCGTGGACTACCGGCCGTTCGACCTCGGCTGGGTGGAGCCGTCGGGCATCGCGCGGCTGCTGGCCGAGCTGGCGCCGCTGTTCGCGAGCGGCGCGCTGACGCCGCTGCCGGTGCGGACGTGGGACATCCGGCGGGCGAAGGACGCGTTCCGGTTCATGAGCACGGCCCGTCACGTCGGCAAGATCGTGCTGACCGTCCCACGCCGGTGGGACCCCGACGGCACGGTGCTCGTCACCGGCGGCACGGGCGGGCTCGGCGGCGTGCTGGCCAGGCACCTCGTCACCGCGCGCGGCGTGCGGAACCTCCTGCTCACGTCGCGGCGCGGCCCGGACGCGCCCGGCGCGCGGGAACTCGTGGCGGAGCTGACGGGCCTCGGCGCGGCGGTGCGGGTGGTGGCGTGCGACGTCGCCGACCGGGCGGCGGTGGCGGACCTGCTCGCGGACGTGGAGCCGACCGCCGTCGTGCACACCGCCGGCGTCCTCGAGGACGGCCTGGTCGAGGCGCTGACCCCCGAACGGCTCGCGGCGGCGCTGCGGCCCAAGGTGGACGCCGCGTGGCACCTGCACGAGCTGGCCGGTGACGTGGCGGCGTTCGTGGTGTTCTCGTCGGTCGCCGGGACGTTCGGGAACGCGGGCCAGGCCAACTACGCGGCGGGGAACGCGTTCCTCGACGCGCTGGTCGAGCGACGGCGGTCGCTCGGGCTGCCGGGCGTGTCGCTGGCCTGGGGCCCGTGGGACCCCGGCGTGGGCATGATGGGCGGGTTGGACGAGCGGGACGTCCGGCGGATCGTCGGGTCGGGGGTGCCGCTCATCACGGTGTCGAAGGGCCTGGCGATGTTCGACGCGGCGCTGGCCGTGGACGAGCCGTCCACGCTGGCCGTGCGGCTCGACCTCGCGGCGCTGCGCCGGCGGGGCGAGGTCCGGCCGCTGCTGCGCGGCCTGGTCGCCCGACGTCCGCGAGCCGCCGAGGCCGCGCTGCCGGACCGGCTGGCGGGGCTGCCGGAGGGCGAGCGGGACCGCGTGCTGCTGTCCCTGGTGGGCGAGCACGCGGCGGCCGTGCTCGGCCGCGACCGGATCGGCGGCGACCTGCCGTTCCGCGAGCTGGGCTTCGACTCCCTGACGTCGGTCGAGCTGCGCAACCGCCTCAACGCGGCCACCGGCCTCCGCCTGCCGACGACGGTGGTGTTCGACCACCCCAGCGCCCGCGAGCTGGCGGTGCGGGTCCGGGACGAGCTGTTCCCGCCGCGGCCGGAGTCCCTCGACGACATGGGCGCCGAAGACCTGATCGCCCGCGCGCTGGGAGGGCGGTCGTGACCGAGGACCGCCTCGTCGAGGCCCTGCGCGCCGCGCTCAAGGAGAACGAGCGGCTGCGCGCGGCGCAGACCGCGTCGACGAACGAGCCGATCGCCATCGTGGGCATGTCCGTGCGCCTGCCCGGCGGTGTCCGCACGCCGGAGGACCTGTGGGAACTGGTCCTCGACGGCGTGGACGCGATCGGACCGCTCCCCCGCGACCGCGGGTGGGACCTGGAGAGCCTGTACGACGCGGACTCGCCCAACGGGACCCCGGTCCGCGAAGGCGGGTACCTGGACGGCGTCGCCGAGTTCGACGCGGACCTGTTCGGCATCAGCCCGCGCGAGGCCGAGGCGATGGACCCGCACCAGCGGCTGCTGCTCCAGGCCTCCTGGGAGGCGTTCGAACGGGCCGGGCTCGCGCCGTCGGCCATGCGCGGCACGCGGACCGGGGTGTTCGTCGGGCTCGGGCACCAGGACTACGGGCCCGCCTGGGACGCCGTGCCCGCGGGCTTGGAGGGCGTGCTGGGCAACGGGCGGATGGGGAGCATCGCGTCCGGCCGGATCGCCTACGCCCTGGGCCTGGAGGGCCCGGCGCTCACCGTCGACACGGCGTGCTCGTCGTCGCTGGTCGCGCTGCACCTGGCCGTGCAGTCGCTGCGCCGGGGAGAGTGCGACTCCGCCCTGGCCGGCGGCGCGATGGTGATGTCCAGCGTGCTCGCGCTGGTGGAGTTGACCCGGCAGCACGCGCTGGCCGACGACGCGCGCTGCCGGGCGTTCGGCGAGGACGGGTCGGGCATCGGGCTGTCCGAGGGCGTCGGGGTGGTCCTGGTGCAGCGGCTGTCGGACGCGGTGGCCGCCGGGCGCGAGGTGCTGGCCGTCGTGCGGGGTGGCGCGGTGAACCAGGACGGCCGGTCCAACGGCCTCACCGCGCCCAGCGGCGCGGCGCAGCGGCGGGTGATCCGGTCCGCGCTGGCCGACGCCGGGCTGACCGCGACAGACGTGGACGCGGTCGAGGCGCACGGCACGGGCACCGCCCTGGGTGACCCGATCGAGGCCGATGCGCTCATGGCCACCTACGGGCAGGACCGCGACGAGCCGCTGTGGCTGGGATCGCTCAAGTCCAACATCGGGCACACCCAGTTCGCCGCGGGCATCGCCGGCGTGGTCAAGGCGGTCCTGGCGCTGCGCCACGGAATCCTGCCCGGCACCCTGCACGCCGACCCGCGCTCGTCGCGGATCGACTGGTCCGCGGGCGCGGTGGAGCTGCTCACCGAGCGGCGGCCGTGGCCGGAGACCGGTCGGCCGCGGCGGATGGCGGTGTCGTCGTTCGGGCTCAGCGGCACCAACGCGCACCTGGTGCTGGAGCAGGCGCCCGTCGGCGCTCACCCGGATCCCGTGCCGGACCGGCTGCTGCCGTTCCTGCTGTCCGGCACCGACGAGAGGGCGGTGCGGGCGCAGGCCGCGCGGCTGCGCGAGTCCCTGCCGGACGCGCCGTTGGCCGACATCGCGCTGTCGCTGGCCACGACGCGGTCCCACCTCGCCGCGCGGGTCGCGGTGGTGGCCGGTGACCGCGAGGGGCTGGCCGCCGCGTTGGGCGACGTGGCGCGCGGCGTCACGCCCGTGTCCACTGTGGACTCGCACGGCGGTGTGGTGTTCGTCTTCCCCGGTCAGGGCTCGCAGTGGCAGGGCATGGGCGTGGAGCTGCTGGAGCACAGCCCGGTGTTCCGCGACCGGATGGCCGACTGCACGCGGGCGCTGGCGGCGTTCATCGGCTGGGACGTGCGGGACGTGCTGCTCGACGTGCCCGGCGCGCCCTCCGCGGAGCGGATCGACGTGGTGCAGCCGGTGCTGTTCGCGCTCAACGTGTCGTTGGCGGCGCTGTGGCGGTCGTACGGCGTGGAGCCGTCCGCGGTGGTCGGGCACTCGCAGGGCGAGATCGCCGCCGCGTGCGTGGCCGGTGCGCTGAGCTTGGCCGACGCGGCACGCGTGGTCGCGTTGCGCAGCAGGCGACTGCGGGCGTTGTCCGGTCAGGGGGCGATGGCCGCGGTGTCGTTGCCCTTGGCGGAGGTCCAGGCCCTCCTGCGCGGCACCGACCTCGTCGTGGCGGCCCTGAACGGGCCCACGTCCATCGTCGTGTCGGGGCCCACGCCGTCGGTGGACGCCTTGCTCGCCCGGTGCGAGGCCGAGGGTGTCCAGGCGCGGAAGGTCCGGTCGGACGTGGCGACGCACTGCTCGCTGGTCGAGGTGCTGCACGCCGACCTGCTGGAGGACCTGCGCCCCCTGGCGCCGCGACCGGGCGACATCCCGTTCCACTCCACGGTCGAGGCGGCCGTGGTCGGCGGCGAGGAGCTGGACGCCGACTACTGGTACGACAACATGCGGCGGCCGGTCCGGTTCGAAGAGGCCGTGCACGGGTTGCTGGCCGAGGGCCACACGGTGTTCGTCGAGGTGAGCGCGCACCCGGTGCTCACGGTCGCGCTCCAGGACGTCCTGGAGGACCGGACCGGCGTGGCGGTCGGCACGCTGCGGCGCGGCGACGGCGGTCCGGCGCGCGTGCTGGCCGCGCTCGGCGAGCTGTGGGCCGCGGGCGCCGCGGTGGACTTCGCGCCCGCGCTGGCCGGTGGCCGGGTCACCGCGCTGCCGACCTACGCGTTCCGCCCCGACCGGTACTGGTTGGACTCCGGGGCGGTCGGGCAGGGTCGGGACGCGGGGTTCTGGGCGGCGGTCGAGGCCGGTGACGCGGACGCGCTGGCCCGGCTCGTCGCGCCCGGTCGGCCCGACCTGGCCCGGGCCCTGGCGCCCGCGCTGCCCGTGCTGTCCCGGTGGCGACGTCGGCGGACCGACCACGACCAGTGGCGCTACGGCGTGACGTGGCGGCCGTGGGAACCGCCGGCCGGGGCGGTGGCGGGCAGCACGGTGATCGTCGTGCCGGCGGAGGACCGGGCGCTCGGCGAGCGGCTGCGGGAGGTGCTGGGCGGCGAGGTGGTCGCGGTGCCGGTCGGCGGCGGGGTCTCGCTGCCCGAGGCGGCTCGCGTCGTGAGCACGGTGGTGGACCCGGACCGGGCGTTGGCGGTGATCCGGGCCGCGCGGTCGCCGCTGTGGTTCGTGACCTCGGGTGCGGTGGCGGCCCGACCCGACGAGTCCCCGGCGTCGGCGGACGCCGCCGCGCTGTGGGGCCTGGGCCGGACCGCGGCCCTGGAGTTCCCCGACCGGTGGGGCGGGTTGGTCGACCTGCCCGCGGAGGTCGACGACGGCGTGCGGGCGAGGTTGGCCGCCGTGCTGGCGTCCGGGTCGGACGAGGACCAGGTGGCCGTGCGGTCGGACGCGACGCTGGTCCGCCGCCTGGTCCGCGCCCCCGCGGGCGAAGGCTCGCCGTGGCGCGCCGGCGGGACCGTGCTCGTCACGGGTGGGACCGGCGCGGTCGGGCCGCACCTCGTGCGGTGGCTCGCGCGCAACGGCGCCGAGCACGTCGTGTGCACGAGCCGGACCGGCGTCGAGCCGCCGTCGTTCGCGGCCCTGCGCGCGGAGTCCGACGTGCGGTTGACCGTGGCGCGGTGCGACATCGCCGACCGGGACGCCCTCGCGGAGCTGATCGACCGGATCGGGCCGGTGCGCGTGGTCGTGCACGCGGCGGCGGAGATCCGGCTCGATCCCCTGCGCACCACGACGTCCGAGGAGTTCGCCCAGGTCCTGGCGCCGAAGGTGGCCGGCGCGCGGAACCTCGACGAACTGCTGCCGGACGTGGAGGCGTTCGTGCTGTTCTCGTCGGTCGCGGGCGTGTGGGGCAGCGGCGACCACGGCGCGTACGCGGCGGCCAACGCCTACCTGGACGCGCTGGCGCGGCAGCGGCGGGACCGCGGCCGGCACGCGCTCAGCGTCGCGTGGGGTCTGTGGGACACGCCCGACCGGTGGGGCCCGGACGGACCGCCGGAGGTGGTGCGGCTCGCGGAGCGGCAGGGACTGCCGCTGATGGACCCCGAACAGGCGCTGGTGGCGCTGGGGCGAGCGCTGGACAACGACGACACCTGCGTGGCGATCGTGGACGTGGCGTGGGACCGGTTCCTGCCGGTGTTCTCCGCGAGCCGCCCGCGGCCGTTGCTGGCCGAGGTCGGGGATCCGGTCGAGGCCACCGCGGCGGACCTGCCCACCCGGCTCGCCGCGCTGTCCCCGGACCAGCGCGAGCGGGAGGTGCGCGAGATCGTGCACGCGGCGGCGGCCGCCGTGCTGCGGCGCGACGACGTGCCGCTGGGCCGGCCGTTCCGGGACCTGGGCCTGGACTCGTTGACGTCGGTCGAGCTGCGCAACCGGCTGACCGCCGCGACCGGCGTGAAGCTGCCCGCCACGGTGGTCTTCGAACACCCGACCGTGCTCGCGCTGACCGACCGACTGGTGGCGGAACTGGGCGGCGCGCAACCGGTGACGCCCACGGCACCGTCCGTCACCGACGACGACCCGATCGCGATCGTGGCGATGAGCTGCCGCCTGCCCGGCGGGGTGCGCTCGCCGGAGGACCTGTGGCGGCTGCTGGAGGCCGAGCGGGACGTCATCGGTCCGCTGCCCGACGACCGCGGCTGGGACCTCGACCGCCTGTACGACCCGGAACCCGGTCGCCTCGACACCACGTGCACGAAGGAAGGCGGCTTCCTGCGCGACCCGGCCGCGTTCGACGCCGCGTTCTTCGACGTCGGCCCGGACGAGGCGCTGGCGATGGACCCGCAGCAGCGGCTCGTGCTGGAGACGGGCTGGGAGGCGTTCGAGCGCGCCGGCATCGACCCGTCGGCGTTGCGCGGCAGCCGGACCGGCGTGTACCTGGGCACCCGGTACCAGGGTTACGGCGCGGACGCGCCCGCCACCCCGGAACTGGCGCCGCACCTGCAGACCGGCGACCTGATCAGCGTGCTGTCCGGCCGGGTCTCGCACGTGCTCGGCCTGGACGGACCGGCGATCACGGTCGACACGGCGTGCTCGTCGTCCGCGGTCGCGCTCCACCTGGCCGCGCAGGCGCTGCGCCAGGGCGACTGCACGCTGGCGCTGGCGGGCGGCGTCACGGTGATGGCGCGCCCGGCCGAGCTGGTCGGGCTCAACCAGCTGCGGGTGCTGTCGCCCGGTGGGCGCTGCCGGTCGTTCGCCGACGACGCCGACGGCATGGGCATCTCGGAGGGCGTCGCGCTCGTGCTGCTGGAACGGCTGTCCGACGCCCGGCGGCACGGTCACCCGGTGCTGGCGCTGGTGCGCGGCTCCGCGCTCAACCAGGACGGCACCGCCAACGGCCTCACCGCGCCCAACGGCGGCGCGCAGCGCCGGGTCGTCGCCCAGGCCCTCGCCAACGCCGGCCTGCGGCCCGACGAGGTGGACGCCGTCGAGGGCCACGGCACGGGCACGGCGCTGGGCGACGCGATCGAGGCCCAGGCGCTGGTCGACGTGTACGGCGGCGACCGCGCGCGGCCGCTGCGGCTCGGGTCGCTGAAGTCCAACGTCGGCCACACCCAGTCGGCGTCGGGGGTGGCCGGTGTGATCAAGATGGTGCTGGCGATGCGGCACGGCGTGCTGCCGCGGTCGCTGCACGCCGGCGTGCCGTCGTCCCGGGTCGAGTGGTCCGGGGTGTCGCTGCTGGACTCGGCGGAGCCGTGGCCTCGGACCGGGCGGCCGAGGCGGGCCGGGGTGTCGTCGTTCGGGATCAGCGGCACCAACGCGCACGTGCTGCTGGAGGAGGTGCCGCCGCCGGCGCCGCCGCCCTTCGCGGCCGGGCCGTGGCCGCTGTCCGCGCGGTCGGCGGAGTCGTTGGCGGCGCAGGCCGAACGGCTGGCGGCGTTCGTCGCGGCGGAGGAGCACCTGGGCGGCATCGGCGCCGCGCTGGCCTCGCGGACGGCGCTGGAGCACCGTGCCGTGGTCGTGGCCGACGACCGCGAGGGGTACCTGGCGGGCCTCACCGCCCTGGCGACGGGTCGCCCGCACGAGGCCGTGATCACCGCGGCGACCGCCACGGGCACGGACACCGCCCACCGGTGGGTGCGGGGCGAGGTCGACTGGCCGACGTCGCCCACCGACGGGCGCACGACGGTGCCGACGTACGCGTTCCAGCGACAGCGGTACTGGCTTTAGGCAGGACGGCGGCGGGCCGGTCCCGCCGCCGTCCAACTGCTGACGGCGGGCCACGGGGTGAAGTTCTTCCTCGCGGAGGACCTTCCCGGCCGCCGCGACCTCCTCGTGGCCGGCACGCGGCTCTCTGGCATCTGTGAACCACCGCGCTCCGGTGTTGTTCGGGCGTTCCGAGGGGTTGAATTCCGGGCCTACGCCGCTCGGAGCAAGGAGTGCACATGCGCACAGCAACCGTGGCCGCGGCAGTCGTCGCCCTGGCCGCCGTGACCGCTTCGCCCGCTTCCGCGATCAACACCTACAACGCCACCCCCGCCCCGGAGCGGACGGAGGTCGGAGCCCTGGTCGCGACCTGGGACAACGACGACAACCCCGCCACGCCGGACCGGGTCGACTGGGTGTGCAGCGGCACGATGATCGACGCCGACACCTTCCTCACCGCGGCCCACTGCGTCGACGGTTGGCCGTCGAACGTCACGTTCTACGTCTCGCTGCTGCAGGACGTGCAGTCCGCGCTCGACACCGCGACGGGGACCCCGGCGCAGAAGGCGGCGGCGGTCGGCGTGCGGGGCGTGGCCCACGCCGACCCGGCCTACCCGGGCAACTCCGCCGACTCGCACGACATCGCGGTCGTCGAGCTGCCCGCCAAGCAGCTGGCGGCGCGCTGGAGCTTCAAGCCCGCCACCCTGCCGACCGCGGGCAAGCTCGACGCGCTGGGTCCGAAGGCGCTCGACGCCGCCGAGTACACCGTCGTCGGCTACGGCACCGAGGAAGCCCAGAACGGCCCCGGCGGCCACACGCACCCCGGCGGCGGCGCCCGGATGAAGGCCCCGCTCGGCTTCAACGCGCTCAACAACACCTGGCTGCGGCTGTCGATGGTGGAGGCGCAGGGCAACGGCGGCGCGTGCTACGGCGACTCCGGCGGCCCGAACTTCGCCACGATCGACGGCAAGCGCGTCCTGGTGGCGACCACGATCACCGGCGACGCCCCGTGCTACGCGACCAACGTCGTCTACCGCATGGACACCCCGTCCGCCCGCTCGTTCCTCGCCCCCTTCACCACCCTCCCGTAACGCCGACGGCGGCGCCGGCTCCCGACCGCACGTCGGGAGCCGGCGCTGCCCTCAGTCGGTCGGCAACCGACCGCCGGGCAACGCCTCCAGCGGCAGCGGAGTTTGGCCCGAAACGGTCACGGTGAAGCGTCCGTCGGTGTCCTCCACGTGGATCAGGTAGCCGCCGCGCAGCTCGTAGGTCCCGGTCACGGCGACCGGCTCCACCGGGGTCGGCCTGCCGTAACGGCTCTCGGCGGCGGCGAAGAGGGCCGACAGGATCTCGTTCGCAGCGTCGTTGTTCGTCAGCACCGCGACGCTCGTCCGGGTGCCGGGCCACGTGTGCAGGCGGGAACGCCTGGTCGAAGCTGCTGTCGGCCATGCCGAGCGGGTCGAGGACGGTGGTCCGCACGAGGTCGGCGAACCCGTCACCGGTGACGTCTTCGAGCAGCTGTTCCAGCACCGCGTAGTGGCTGCCGAAGCCGCGGAACAAGTTGTAGGTCAGGCCCGCCGTGCGCGCCGACAGCTGCCGCGGCGTGATCACGACCCGCCGGCCACCGGTTTCGGGCACGTGCCACGACGTCAGGTAGGCGTCGATGTCCTGGTCGAGGTCGAGCACTCGCTCAAGAGAGTCGCACCGGTAGGCGTTCCACGAGCTGGAGGCACAGGCGTCCGTTGTGGTAGCAGCACTTCCACGGACCGGCCGCCTCCTTGCGCAGCGGCACGTTGTCCGCGTCCCGGGCGTACAGCCACTCGCCGGTCGGCCGGGGGTCGACCACGTTGGCGGTGATGTAGTCCCAGGTGCCGCGCGCCAACTCGAGGAACGACCGGTCACCGGTGCGTTCGTGCGCGTTGAGGAAGCCCACGACCGCCTCCGCCTGCACCCACCAGACCCGCGTGGCGTCGACCCGGCCCGCGACCGCCTCGTTGGCGACCGCGCCGTCGGCGAGCACCGCCCGTTCCGCCGTGCCCTCGGCCAGTCCGACCACGGCGTCCGGCAGGTCCGCGCCGATCTCCCGGCACGCCTCGTCGATCAGCCAGCTCGCCTCGACGTCGTGGCCGAACGACATCACCTCGCCCAGCTCACGCCAGTCGGCGTCCAGGAACACCCGCAGCGAACGGCGGCGCGGGTCGTAGAACCGGTCGCGGAACGTCTCCAGCAGTGCCGCGATCCGACCGGCCACGGCAGGCGACGGCGCCACCGCGTGATAAGCGGTCAACGCCTCCAGCACGTGCAGGTGGGTGTTCATCGTGACGTCGGCCAGCTCCGCCTCACCGAGCAGGGCGTTGGGCTTCGGCGTCCAAGCGCGGTCGAACTGCTCGCGGTAGGCGCCCCTGGCCGGGTCGAAACCGACACCCGTCACGATCCCGTACACCTCCGCCGCCCTCGCCGCCGCACCCGGATCGCCGGTCGCGCGGTGGTACTCGCTCAACGCGTAGAGCGCGAACGCCTGGGCGTAGACGTGCTTGTCGGTGTCCGCCGGCGCGCCGGTGTGGTCCACGGACCAGAACACCCCGCCGTGCACGGGGTCGACGAGGCGGCCGGTCACGAACCGGTACATGTCACGTGCGGCGGCCAGGTACGACAGGTCGCCGAACGCGCGGTAGGCGGCGGAGAAGGTCCACAGGAACCGGCACGCCATGACCGCGCCCTTGTCAGCCGTGTGGTGCACCACCAAGTCCACGTCGACGTACCCGTGCACGCCGCCGTGCTGGTGGTCCACCAGGCCGAGCCAGAACGGCAGGATGCGGTGCCGCAGCTCGGTCTCCGCCTCCCGCCGCAGGTCGTGGTCGATCATCGGCTCCCCGTCCGGTTGTTCACCCGCAGGCCTCGGCTCGCACCTGGTGCAGCCCGACCTCCGTGACCGTGTCGTCCGCGACCACGACGATCAAGTCTGCCACCCTCGCCGCGGACCTCGATGCCGAACTCACGAGGCACTTCGTCGCGGTGGCGCGGACATGGGACCGCGGGCGCGGATACCCTCTCCGCCATGGTCCGCACGACCCCGCCGCGTCCGGTCGACGTCGCGGCACTCCTGCCCCGCCTGGCGCCGCTGGCGCGCACCGCCACGCGGCTGCACCCCCGGCCCGGCGAACCGACCTCGGCGGACAGCTCGATCGGCGGCCCGTTGCTGTGGCCCGCGGGAGAACCTTGGCCGACCTGTGCCGAACACGCCGGTCCCACGCTCTACGGCGCCACCGTGCCCGACGTGGTGGCACGGCGGCGGATCCTGGCGCAGGCGTGGGCGCGACCGCGTCCCGACGGCGCGGACCTGCTGACCGAGGAGGAAGAGGTCGTCGTCGACCGCGTCGACTCCGGCGCGGAGATCGCGCAGGACGGACCGACGCCGATGGTGCCGGTGGCCCAGCTGCACGCGCGCGACGTCCCCGGTCTCCCCCGCCCGGACGGCGCCGACCTGCTGCAGGTGCTGTGGTGCCCGTTCGACCACGAGGACGACGGCTACCTGCCGAGCACGGTGCTGCGCTGGCGGGTCGCCGCCGACGTCACGGATCCGCTGACCGACCCGCCACGACCGGCCGCGGTCGAGGAGCACTACCTCCCGCAGCCGTGCGTGCTGGACCCGGAGGAGGTGACGGAGTACCCGGCCCGGCTCTCCCTGCCCGAGGACCTGGCCGAGCAGGTCAAGGCGTGGGAGGGCCCGGACTACCAGTTCGACCTGTCCGTCGCCCCTGGCTGCAAGGTCGGCGGACACGCGCCGTGGAGCGTCACCGACCCCTTCCCCATGTCCTGCCCCGACTGCGGCGCCGACGTCCGACCGCTGCTCACCCTCGACTCCGCCGAGTGGGGCGGCGAGACGAGCTGGCGGCCGTTCGAAGACACCGCGGCCGACCCACAGCCGTTCCCGGCCGCCAACGAGCCGACGCTGCTGATGATCGGTCGCGGCTACAAGCTGCAGTTCTACTCGTGCACCGCCTCCCCCGCGCACCAGCACATCGCGAACATGCAGTAGCCGCTCCCGACCGCGGCGCACAGCCGGCCGGCCCGGGACACGCCGATCCGCTAAGTGGTCGAGGGCGCGGAACGGCACTCGCTCAGACGATTCGGGTCAGGCCTGTGGCTGTCGGGCGAGACGTTGGGCAGGTTCCCCCTGAAGAAGTTGTCCCACAAGCCGTCGACGATGAACTTCCTCAGCTTCCCCTTGATCAGTTCGCACCTGACCTTGTCACCCAGCGGCAAGCCGACACCGTATCGCTCCTCCTTGCCGAAAACGATGTTGGCGGGGATCGTCACGCCGTTGTCCGTCTTGGCCATGCCGTACAGCAGGAGTTGGTCCGTCGACACCACGTCCACGTCGCCCGCGTGCAAAGCCAGGCGGCAGTCCTCGTAGACCTTCTTCTGCACGATGGTCACCTTGACCCCCAGGTCGTTCTTCACCTGGTCCAGTGAGGTCGACCCGCTGGTGACGCACACCGTCTTTCCCAGCAGGTCACCGACCGAGCGGTACAGGCCCGCATCCTCGCTTCGCACCATGACACCTTGCTGGGTGCGCATGTACGGTCCGACGATCTCCACCTGCTTGAGCCGGTGGTCGGAGATCGAGTAGTTGGCGATGACCATCGAGACCGTGTTGTTCTTGAGATCCCTCTCACGATTCTCGGTCACGACGTCGACTTCGACCGGATCGAAGTTCAGTTCACTGCCCAACCATTCGGTCAGGTCGTGGTCGAACCCACTGCGCGTTCCGGTGTGGTCCCTGAACCCCCACCCGGGCGAACTCGGCGCAGAACCAACGTTGACGACCGACGGGAACGACGGCTCTTCGGTGGACGTGCACGCCGAGAGCAGGACGACCAGCACGACAGACAATCTCAGCACGCGCGCGGACCAGTTAATCATGGAGCACCGCCTCGTCAATCTGCATCAGCACCTTGCACGGTGCGTTCGCCGGTTCGTAGTGGACGACCACTTTGACCTGCGCCGCGGTTTGCGCGCCGCCGAGCGGGAGGGTCACCTCGGTCCTCGGCGCAACGCTGATCGCCTGCCCCTCTTTCCCGTCGAGGACGGGAATGAAGTCGAGCAGCGCCGTGTTCTCGCAATCTCCGGAATCTCGGACGTTGCGGAGGGACACGACCAGGGTCAAGTTGTCCCGCCGTGGCGGACGGTGCGACTCCGGGAACACCAACGTCGCGACTCCACCATCCGTCCACGGCACCCCGGCAGCACTGACGTGGCCGGAGAGGGCGACGTCGAGGTCCTTCGTGTTCTCCCGCACGGCGTACCCGACGGTCAGGATCCCGAGCACCGCGATCACGACCGCCGAAACGATCAGGACACGCCGCCACGGGAACAGCGCACTTGTTCCTGCCGACGCCGAGACTCCCGAGAGCGCGGCCAATGCGACGGCCAGGGGTAACGACAGCGCGCCCGCGAGCTGGCTGGCGACCTCCAGGTCCAAGAACGTCAACGGTGCACAGGAGACAGCGAAGAGCACCGCCAGGATCCGCAAGTTCCGCCGCCCGTGTTCATTTTCACCCACATCTCACCTCCAGGCATGACCTACCCCTATTACAATTGCCGTCGCATGCGAAGTAACGACGACGCTTGATCATCGCGGTAGCGGGACTGTACGGCGGGCCGGCAGGTATAGAACCGCACTTTTCGGTAGTTGCCTGTTTCGTGATCTTCTTCGGCTCGCGACAGCGGCGCGGCAGCACTCCGAAGAGGTGCGCCTGCGGCCATTCGGCCGAGGATCCGGTGGCGGCGCAACGATAGGAATAACGGGTGCGGCGCGCCGGGTTCCGCCGCCGACGTCCGACCGCCCGTCACCGGCCGGAGGTTCCGGTAGCCCGCCCGCGGGCCAGGCGCAGTGGCGCCCAGATCAGCAGGGCGAGCACGGCCACCAGCAGGTACTCGATGGCCGGGATGCGCACGACCTCGTCAACGCGGTCGAAGCCGCGCCAGGCGTAGACGGCCGCCACCGCCACCGCGACGGTCCCGGCGACCCACCAGCGCGCGGCCGTGCTCAGGCCGACGCCGTGCATCTGGGTGATCACGAAGATGCCGACGAACCCGAACAGGAACATCGGCCAGATCCCATCCGGTCCGGAGTTCATCACCGCGACCAGCGTGCCGTGCAGCGCCACCATCAGCTCCAGCGTGAGCGTCCACCACCGGTTCGTGTGGGCGGCGGTGAACATCAGGCTGCTCTGGAACAGCAGCAGGAACATGTAGAAGAACCCGATGAGGTGCCCGCTGGTCGACTCCATCGGGTGATACCAGAACGTGTAGATCGCGGCCCAGCTGAACAGGTAGCCGTGGTACCGCCGCACGAAGTCCACGACGTCGGCCGAGATCGGGGCCCGCCGGCCGAAGAACAGCCCGCGCCGCTTGTTCTCCATCAGCAGCACGGCCACCAGCAGCAGCACGACGGAGCCCTGCGAGCTGAAGATCGACACGTCCTGGGCGATGCCGTCGTAGAAAATCTGCGTCTGCACGGCGTGCAGGGCGATGAACGCGCCGTTGGCCGCGAGCGCGACGACGTTCACCCGGTGCAGGCCGGTGGTGTAGCGGCGGATCCTGGTCTGCGCGTAGTAGATGAGCCCCCATGACACGACCTGGTGCGCCACGTAGCCGGTCCACGCCGACGCACGCGTCCAGAAGGTGGGCTCGGGCAGTTTCCAGTAGTACCAGGAGGCCCCCTGGTCGGGCAGCAGGGCGATCCCGTGCAGCCGCTGCCCGAACAGCCACACCAGGCCGGTGAGCGCCAAGCTCCCGATCACCCCGAGCACGAGCAGCCCACTGCGACCACGCACGATGTTCAGCACGCTGAACATCATGGCAAACGCTCAGCAGGCTGAACAACTGCCCCTCGGACCGCTCTGCGAAGATGGTCGCGTGGGCCAAGGGGACGAGCAGGAGGTGTCGCACCGGCCGGACCAGGTGCGCGCCGACATCGACTCCTGGCCGACCGGGCGACTGCTGTCGGTGGCGGCGCGGGTCGTGGAGAGCCGGTTCGACGAGGTGCTGAACGGCTTGGGCCTGACGCACGCGGGCCTGATCGCGCTGCACCACCTCGCCGACGGCCCGCGCGCCCAGCGCGAGCTGGCGACGCTCTGCAAGGTGACCGACCAGACCATGAGCCGCACCATCGAGCGGCTGGACCGCTCCGGGCACGTCACCCGCGGCTCCGACGCCCGTGACCGCCGACGCACCCTGGTCGAGATCACCCCGACCGGCCGGGACGTCCTGACCGCCGCCCGCCGCGAGGAGCAGGAGTCGGAGGCGCTGCTCGGCGCGGTGGACGACTACGACCACTTCCGCCGCCAGCTGATCGTCCTGATCGCCGCCGCGACCGGTCACCGCTGAACTCGCCGGCACGCTGGGTCGACGCAGGCCCGGCACGGCGGACACCCGCAGCCCGGTGTCACCCGCGCACGTGCCGCCTCGCGGACTCGTCACCGAGCGCACAGGCGCCGTCCGGCCCGCAGCGATGTCCTTCCGAGCGGCACAGGGTTGCCAGTGCGGTGGTGAGCAGGCGTTCGGCGGTGAGGGCGTCGTGGGCCAGCGCGGTGGCGAGGGATCCTCCGTGCGCCAGCGGGACGAGGGACCACCAGTCGCCGCCGGCCGGTTCGGCGGGGTCGTCGCCCCGGACGAGCAGTTCGCCGGCGATGACGGTGTGGCCGGCGAGGTGGGCCGGGGTGTGGTCCAGGTCGGGGTTGCCGAGGTCGAGTCGTTGGTGCAGCAGGGTGGTGTCGGCGCGGCGGACGCGGGTGAGGCCGGTGAAGCGCCCGGGTGGTTCGCCGGTGCGACCCAGGACGACGATCTCCCGGCAGCGCAGGCGTGCGTCGGGGGCCAAGTCGGCGAGCAGCTCTGTGTGGTGGTCGGCGTCGGCGGCGACGATCGTCGGCTCGGTGCGGTAGTCGAGCCGGCCGGCTTCGGCGACGTGGAACCTCGTGGTCATCCGGCTGGGGCCGGGGTGCGGACCGGGCAGCGCGAGGGTGGCGCCGATGCCTTGCAAGCGCAGCCCGGCGCCCGGTCCGACGTGGACTTCCAGGTCCAGGTCGTCACCACCCAACGGGGCCGCGGCGGAGCCGACGAGGTGCACCAGGGCGGTGTCGGGGTCGCCGTCGTGTCGGCCGGGTGGGCTGGGCATGAGGGTGAGCGGGGACACCGACCGCAGTTCGCGCACGACGCTGCGGCCGGTGCGGTCCCGTTCGACCACCAGGCGCGCGCAAGCCCTCACGCCGTGCTCGTGAGCTGGGCGGACACCGCGTCGGCCGGTCGGCTCAGGCAGGCGCGGACCCAGTCGGCCACGTCGGGCGCGTCGGGGGTTCGCACCAGGGATTGCGTGATCACGGGCAGTCGGTGGCGGCGCATGCGGTGGGCGTCGGAGACCATGACCGCCATGTTCGCGCCGACGTGCTCGGCGAGGTCCGTCTTGTTGATGACCAGCAGGTCGGCGGTGGTGACGCCGGGGCCGCCCTTGCGGGGCACCTTGTCGCCGCCGGCGACGAACACCTGCCGGTCGACCAGGCCGCGGCTGAAGGTGGCGGTGAGGTTGTCGCCGCCGCTCTCGATGATGACCAGGTCCAGGCCGGGGAAGCGGGATTCGAGGCGTTCGACGGCGTCGAGGTTGGCGGTGATGTCGTCGCGGATGGCGGTGTGCGGGCAGGCTGGAGGTCCTTCACCAGGAACCGCGCGGGGTCCGCGACGTCGTGCCGGGTTCCGTCGCTGTCCGTGTAGGCGTAGCGATCGAGGTAGTGGCGGCCGGTTTCCCGGTAGCCGAGCCGGAGGTAGAGGGCCGCTGCCCGGGGGTTCCCATCGTCGACGCCCAGGCCGATCCGGTGGTGGCCGTGTTGGCGGACGACGTCCTCCGCGGCGGCGATGAGGGCGGTGCCGATGCCCTGGGACCGGCGTTCGGGCGGCCAGACGTCCAGGCCGTTGAGTTCGGGGCAGTCGGGGTAGTGCTCGTTGATCTCCGGGGCGGAGCAGCCACGCCAGAGGATTTCGCCTGCCCCGACCGGCAGGTCGTCCGCCCAGGCGATCAGGAATGTGCTGTGACCCTGTTGCTGGCGTTCGAACCGGGTGGTGTGACGCTCGGGTTGGCCGGGCGTGGGGATGTGCTCGCGCAGCTGGGCGAGGTCATTTTCCTGGCAGGGGCGGATGACGACCATCTCTGTCCTTCCCGGACGACGACTGACTTCTGCGGGCGCAGGCGGCCCGGTCGCCGCTGCCGGCGCGCTGTCGGTGTCGGACAGGGGGTGATGCGGCGCAGGTCAGCGTAGCGGGTGTCGGTGTGGCTGTTCTCGTAGCGAGCCGCTCGAACTCGGGTACCGTGCCTTGGCTCTGCGGTGGCGACTCCGCCGAGCCGTGAGCGGTTCGGTCGGTCCGCGGCGCGGGTGTCCGTTGGCGTGATCCGCGGTGATCACCGAGGTCCCGAGCCCCGGTATCGTCGGCCGGTGACCTCGGAAGCCGGCGCCCGCACCACCCCCACGTGGCCGGACCTGGCCGTCATCGCCCGCGACGTGCTGCTGGACGTGCTGGTCCACGGGCCGCTGTCGCGGGCCGAGATCGCCGACCGGCTGCGCCTGTCCCGGCCGACCCTCACCCGGGTCACCAGGTCGTTGGTGGCGAAGGGACTGCTGGTCGAGGGCGACACGAGACCCCGCGCCTCGGCGGGGCGGCCCTCGGAGATGCTGCACGTGCGGGGCGCGGCCCACCACTTCCTCGGCGTGAAGCTGACCGCCGAACGGCTCCACGCCACGATGACCGACCTCACCACGACCCCGGTCGCCACCACCCAGGAACCGCTGCGCTCCCAGGACCCCGCCGACGTGGTCGACCAGATCGCCGACGTGGCGGCCCGCTTCCCCGCCCCGACCGGCATGGGGGTGACGCTCGGCGGGGTCACCCACCACGGTGTGGTCGTGCGCGACGAGCACCTCGGCTGGACCCACGTGCCGCTCAAGGCGGCGGTGACCCGGGCCACCGGCATCCCCACCGCGATCGACAACGACGTGCAGGCGCTCACCGCCGCCCAGCACTGGTTCGGCCCCGGCGCCGGGCTGAGATCCATGGCGGTGATCACCGTCGGCGCGGGCGTCGGCACCGGGCTGATCGTCAACGGCGGCCTCGTCGAAGGCGCGCACGGCCTGCCACCCTGCTTCAGCCACACCCTGGTCGACGCGAGCGGTCCGCTGTGCGGCTGCGGCCGGCGCGGCTGCGTCTCCAGCTACCTGCTCACGCACGTGATCCTGCGGCGACTGACCGGCAACCCCGCCTACGACGAGGCCCTCGACCGGGTCCGCGCGGGCGATCCGCAGGCCCGGCAGGTGTTCGACGAGGCGGGCTACGCGCTCGGCGTGCTCATCGGCACCGTCGCCAACGCCGTCGACCCGCAGAAGGTGCTGCTCACCGGCGAGGGACTCCCGCTGTACGACGTGTCGACGCAACTGGTGCACGACGGCATCGAGGACACCTTCGACGACGACCCCGCCCTGATCGACCTGGACGTGCAACCGTTCGACCACAGCGAATGGGCCCGCTCCGGCGCCGCCCTCGCGGTCAAGGCCACGATCACCGGCACGATCTGATGCCCGGGCGGGTGGGAGGCGCTGCGTCGCCTCCCACCCTTCCGCGCGTGGTCACGTCGTGGGGACCACGCCCGCGGACACCCGGTGGCTCTCCGGCGGGCCCAGGTAGCTGTACTTCAGGCCGCCGGTGTCGACCACGAGGTTCTGCAGCACCACGGCGGGGTCGACCACCCAGAACTTCACCGTGTGCACGCCGGGAGAGGTGACCGTGAACGTGGTGGACGTGCGGTTGACGGCTTCCAGGGCGTTGACCTCCCAGCCCTTGTTCATGGTCGTGTCGTCGGCACGCGTCGCAGTCGTGATGTCGACCGTCCGGGGCGCCTGGTCGTCGATCGACATCGCGTACTTCACGCCGTCGCCGGGACGCACGTTGTTGCGGGGCGAGAGGTACGCCCACACCGTGACCGGTCCGGTCGTCGTCAGGTTGACCTGGTACTCCAGGCGTGCGCCGTCGCCTCCCGGTGTCTGGTCGGCCGTGGTCACCGGGCTGGGCCGCATACCCGACCCGGTACGGCCGATGTCGGGCAGGCGCGACCAGGTGATCCCGTTGCCGTCGACGGCTTTGGTGTAGTGGTCGGCCTCGATGGAGACGTAGCCGCCCGCTTCCACGAAACCGCCCGCGGGCTCGGTGATCGGCTTGTTCACCACCGCCTGCACGGTGACGGTGCGGCCGGCGCCGGTCACGGTGATGGCGTGGCGCGAGTACGACCTCTTCGACGTGCTGCTGGTGACGTTGCAGGTCTCCGTCGCCGTGGTCGTGATCTCCGTGCTGATCGGCGTGCCCACTGCCTACGCCCTGGCCCGCCGCGACTTCCCCGGCAAGAAGCTGCTCACCCTGCTGTTCCTGCTGCCCATCCTGATGCCGCCCATGACCTACGGCATCCCCCTGGCCACCGTGCTCTACAAGTTCCACCTGGCCGGCAGCATGACCGGCGTCATCGTGGCCAACCTCGTGCCGTCGGTGCCGTTCGTCGTGCTGACCATGACCCCGTTCATCGAGCAGATCGACACCAAGATCGAATCCGCCGCGCGGAGATCACCACACCGGACGTGCCGCCGCCCAACAGCGCGTCCAGCTCCGCCAGCTCCGGCTCGCGACCGGTGAAGTTGCCGGTCGACAGGGGCAACTGCCGGGGCTGCCGCACGGGCGCGGCGGTCGTGAGGTGCACGCCGCCGTGGATGTCGCGCGACTGCAGGACGAAGTCGCTGGGACCGGAGACGGTGTTCGAGTGCCCGGCCACGTCGTCCCCGTCCACCACCACCTCCGCCGCCTCACCGAAGGCGCCCACGGTAGCCGCACCCGCCGCACGACCACGTCCCGGCCGTGAACCGCGGATCGGTGGTGTGCCGGCGAAGAGCGGTGCCGGTCGTCGCAGGTTCGCCTTCCGCTGTTCACGGTGTCGCGGCACGGCCCAGGGCCGCCTCGACGATCCGGATCGCCTCGGTGGGATCGATGCCGGTGCTCGCGATGACCGCCGCGTAGTCGAGGGCGGCGCGGCGGGCCTGTTCGAGGGCGCGGTCGCCGGCGGCCGCGACGTACGACCCGGCCCGCCCGCGGGTCTCGATCAGCCCGGCCTCCTCCAGCTCCCGGTACGCCCGACCGACGGTGTTCACGGCGAGGCCGAGGTCGGCCGCGAGCCGGCGGATCGTCGGGAGCCTCGTGCCCACGGCGAGCGCGCGGTCCTGGATCTGCCTCGCGAGCTGGGCTCGGAGCTGCTCGTACGGCGGCGTCGGCGAGGCCGCGTCGATGACGATCACCGGGTCGCCATGGCTCGCCGGGCCGCCGCACCGACACCCGCGGACCGGACCTGGATCAGGGAGAACACGACGGCGCCCACCACGAGGAGCGCCACCGAGACCGCGTTCCACCAGCCGAGCGAGTCCCCGTACAGGAAGATGACCGGCAGCAACCACACCAGGCTGGGGGTGACGACGGCGCGGGCGTCCTCGACCCGCATCACGACGTCGGCCGTGAGCGACGCCTCGTCCTCCGCCACGGCCGGGCTCGCCAGCACCTGGCGCAACTGCATGACGGTGCCGGCGGCGGCGCCCACGAGGCCGATCAGCACGATGACCGCCCCGGACCGCAGGCCGGGGTCCGGAACCGGCAGCACGCTCACCGCGAGCAGCAACGCGCCGGCGAAGCCGGCGACCGTGAAGACGGCGTGCGGCAGGCCCAACACCGCCGGCCACCCGAGCTGGACCGGGTGGGCCACCCGCCGGGGCAGTCGTGCGCCCGCCCGCCGGTCGACCCGCCGCACCCACCAGCCGAGCAGCCACTGCGCCACCAGCAACCCGACCACCAACGCCGTGAGCACCAGCAGCGCCGGCCAGGACGACGTGACGTCGGCGGGCAGCGTCAACGCGTGCGTGAGTGCCGCACCGATCATGAACGCCGCCAGCAGGACGCTGTTGGCGAGGTTGGCACGCCGTCGCACCGCCAGCCGTGCCGCGAGCAGCGGGGTCGGCTCGGCGTCGGCCAAGCCGTGCCGGGCCAGCCACCGCCCGGCCTCCGGGTGATCTCCCTGGCGCATGCGCCACCTCCCAATGTCACAACCTTTGTCTCAACACGATGAGTCATAGGATGCGACAATGTCAACCCCGGGTCGGGCGCTGCCACCCGGACCCCGTGGGCGTGCGAGCCGGCGCGGTCGGCCGCCCGACATCACCCTGCGCGGCTTCACCGTGGGTCATTTTCGGAGATCATGGTGAAAGCTCTTAGCTCGACCCGGTAGCGCCCTACACCCGTTCGACGGAGAGCGATTGCCGAGCACGGCCGGAACGTCCCAGGGTCGGACGAGTCGCGGTTGATCGAACCCGATCACCGCGATCGCTCGAACATTCTCACTCGAGAATACCCACACCCTGAGGAAGGCCATGAAAAGGTCGAGGATGCTGGTTGCGGTGTTCAGCCTTGCCGCCGTCGTGCTCAGCGGCACCATGATGCTGTCGGCTCCGGCGCAAGCGGTGACCGGCGTGATGGTCCGGAGCGAGATGAATGGCAAGTGTCTCGACATCAAGGACTGGAACAACAACGACGGCGCGACCGTCCAGCTGTGGGGTTGCCACGGCGGCGCCAACCAGCGCTGGTACGGCGACGCCGGGATGATCCGCAGCGACATGAACGGCAAGTGCCTCGACATCAGAGACTGGAACAACAGCGACGGGGCCGTCGTGCAGATGTGGAGCTGCCACGGAGGCTCCAACCAACGCTGGTACGTGGACGCCGGAATGATCCGCAGTGAGATGAACGGCAAGTGCCTCGACGTCAAGGACTGGAACCCCAATGACGGGGCCGTCGTGCAGATGTGGAGCTGCCACGGCGGCGCGAACCAACGCTGGTACTGACCAACCGCCCCGCCTGGGTCGCGGCGAAGGAGTGCGTCGCTCCCCCGGCTTTTTCAGGTTGGTGAGACGAGCTTTGTGGTGAGACCGGGCAGCGGAGTCGGCGGGTGCCGCGGCGGCACCCGCCGTTCCCGGTCAGCCGGGGTTGCCGGTGACGACGTCGCCGGTCTTGGTGATGCGGTAGGCGGTCGTGGCGCCGCTCCAGAAGTGGAACGTGAGCGTGACCGGGCCGTCGTCCACCTCGGCGAAGAACTCCGGTTTCAGGATGATGCCGTCGGCGCCGTAGTCGGGTTGGAAATGCGCGGCCTGGATCGGTAGGTCGTGGCTGATGATGCCGATCGGCCACGGCACCCCGGCGGAGAACCTGGCTTCGATCGTCGCGTTCACGCCATGGGCCCGGTTGCCGGCGAGGCGGGCGCCACCGGCCGGTCCGGGGCACCGGTGCGCGACGACCTCCGCGGCCCGCGCGTATCCCCCACCGTGGTAGTTCACTCGCTGTCACGCCCGGAGCTCCGCGCGATCCGACGCGCCCAGGCGGCATGGTCGTCGGTGCCCGTTCGGCGACGTCGACGAAGCACCCGGCCTATCGCCCACCACGCCGGCGGCCGTCCCGGCGCAGGTCAGCGGGCTGCCGGCCGCGCCCGGCGGGTGCTCTCGACACGCCGTCGCCACCCCTGTCCCGATCACCGGAGCTGGCCGGGTGGTCGGCCGGGCAAGTAGCTTCTGGCTGTGTCGGAACGGGACGAGGTCATCGCCGGGCGGTATCGGCTGGTGGAGTTGGTCGGGCGCGGGGCGGCCGGGGTGGTCTGGCGGGCACGCGACGAGCGCCTGGGGCGGTCCGTCGCGGTCAAGCTCCTCAACGCGGCCGACTCCCCGAGCGCGGTCGAGCGGATCGTGCGGGAGGGTCGGGTCGCCGCACGACTGCGGCACCCGCACGCCGTCACCGTGCACGACGTCGTGGAGCACGGCGGCAAACCCTGCCTGGTGATGGAGTACCTGCCGTCCAAGACGCTGGCCGAGCTGGTCGACGAACGCGGTCCGCTGCCCGAGGAGCTGGTCGCCGGCGTCGGCTGGCAGGTCGCGTCCGCGCTGACCGCCGCCCACGCCGACGGCATCGTGCACCGGGACGTCACGACGTTCAACATCCTCCTGGCCGAGGACGGCACCGCGAAGATCGCCGACTTCGGCATCGCCCGGGCGATCGGCGAGCACACCGTGACCGACGCCCGGGTGGTCGTCGGCACGCCCGCGTTCCTCGCGCCGGAGGTGGCGGCAGGCCAGGAGGCCGTGTTCGCCTCCGACGTGTACGCCCTGGGCGCGACGCTCTACGCCGCGCTGGAGGGCCACCCGCCGTTCGGCACCACCGACAACCCGTACGCCCTGCTCCGCCGCATCGCGGACGGCGAGGTCGCGCCGATGCGCTTCCAGGGTAGGCTGGGCGACGTCTTGGAGCGCGTGCTCCGCCGAGACCCGGCCGAACGGCCGACGATGGCCGAGCTGCACGGCCTCCTGGGCGCGGTGGTGGAAGGACGGCCGCTGCCGGGCGACCCCCAGCCCAGCGCCTCGCAGAACGGCGACACCCGCCCGCTACCCGCCCAGCGCCGCGTGCCGTGGCGACGGTTCGCGCTCGTGGCCGGCGCCGTCGTGCTGGTCGCGACCGGCATCGTGATCGGCAACTCGCTGGCCCGCACGGACTCGACCGGCAACGCCCAACCGGCCGTGGACGACACCACCACGACCACCACCACGACGACAACGACGACGGCGAGCACCCCCGCCAGCACCCCCACCACCACTACCAGCGCGACCACCACCAGCGCGACCACCACGACAAGCGCCACCACCACCAGCGCAACGGGCACCACCCCGCGCACCTGCACCGCCCGCTTCGAGATCACCAACTCCTGGCCCGGCGGCTACCAGGCCCACGTGACCGTGCGCAACGCCAGTGGCCGCGCCCTCACCGGGTGGACCGTGACCTGGCCCCGCCCGTCCGGCCACGCGATCAGCAACCTGTGGAACGGCACCCTCGACCTGGGCGAGAACTCGGTGGCCGTCACCAACGCCGCCCACAACGGCAAGCTGCCCGCGGACGGCTCGACCACCTTCGGCTTCACCGCCAACGGCCCGTCCGTCCCGGACCCCGACCTGAACTGCACGTCCGGCTGAACGAGCGGCCTGAGGGACCGGAAATGGGTGGTCAGACCGGCGCGGAGGCTGGTTTGCTCAACCTTCCGCGCCAGTCTGACCCAGCCGGCCGAAGCCGACCTGCCGTGCAGACACGCGTGCACACGGCCCGTCCGGACTACCCCGACGGGACGCTGCGTACACGTGCGCACACCGACCCCGAAGGAAACGACTCCTCCCCATGCCACGCCACGCCGTCAGCATCGAGACCCACCTCGTCGCCGACCACGACAGCGGCCCCTACGCGATCACCACCGGCCCGGACGGCGCGCTGTGGTACACCCTGGTGCGGGGCAGCGGGATCGGACGACTGGCGCCCGGCGGAGCCCCGACCACCCACCACCTCGCCCCCGACAGCCGGCCGACCATCATCGTCACCGGTCCGGACGACGCGCTCTGGTTCACCGGGTACCAGAGCCACCGCATCGGCCGCATCACCACCGACGGCGAGATCACCGAGTTCACCCCACCCACCCCCGACTGCGGCCCGTACGGCATCGCCCCGGGCCCCGACGGCGCGCTGTGGTTCACCGAGATCAACGCCGACCGCATCGGCCGCGTCACCACCGACGGCGACATCACCGAGTTCCCGCTCCCGCTCACCGGCGCGTTCCCGTCGGCCATCACCGCGGGCCCCGACGGCGCGATGTGGTTCACGCTCAACCAGGCCAACGCCATCGGCCGGATCACCACCGACGGCGCCGTCACCGTCCACCCGCTCCCAACGGACGCGGCCGGACCGGTCGGCCTCTGCGCCGGCCCGGACGACGCGCTGTGGTTCGTCGAGATCGCCGCGGGCCGGATCGGCCGGATCACCACCGACGGCGAGGTCACCGGGTTCCCGCTGCCCGACCGCGCCTCGCGCCCGCACGCCATCGTCGCCGACGGCCACGGCGACCTCTGGTTCACCGAGTGGGGCGCCAACCGGGTCGGCGTGATCACCACCGACGGCGCCGTCGAGTCCCACGCGCTCCCCGCGCCCCACGCCGAACCGCACGGCATCACCCCGGGCCCCGACGGCGCCCTCTGGATCGCCCTCGAAACCGGCGCGCTGGCCCGCGTCACCCGGACCTGATCACCCGTCCGCCTGGAGGGCCGCCAACCCGTGCAGCAACGGCACGTAGACGTCGTCCACCAACGACGCCACGGTCTCCTCGCTCACCGGGGCGCCGCAGGTCATCGACTCGTTGCGGATGAGGTCCAGCGGCAGCCGCCGCACCCGGTGCGGCAGCTCGACCGGCGGCAGCTCGGCCCGGCTCACGGCCTTGTCCACGATCGTCGACACGGCCTCGGTCAGCGGCGTCGGGTTGGTCAGGCGCTCACCCAGCAGGGCCGCCACCTCGGGGTGGCGGAACGCCTCACCCATCACGCCCGCCACCATCTCGTTCATCATCGAGTCGGCCCGGCGGGCGATGCGGCCGAACAGGGTGCGCAGGTCACCGCGCAACGTGCCGGTGTCGGGCGGCTCGGGTTCCGCGGGCAGGTTGCGGAACCACGCAGCCAGCACCAGCTCCGCCCGACCGCCCCACCGGCGGTAGATGACCGGCTTGCTCGTCCCGGCACGGGCGGCCACCGCCTCCATGGTGAGCCTCGCGTAGCCGACTTCGCGCAGCTCGTCCCACGCCGCGTCCAGGATGGCCCGCTCCAGCTCCGCCCCACGTCGACGCGACTTCGTCACCGTCACCCTGCCCTCTCACCGAACCTCGCCGGGCCCGCCACCGACGAGCCCCCTACCCACGAGCCCGTCACCATGAGTCCATGAACCCCGACCGGACGAAGCCTTTACCCAGCCTTTAGATACTTTGCGTTCCTTATCGCACGGGTCTACCTTTGCACATGTTAGACACGATCCGTTTCTTATGGGGGAACACCGTTGCTGAGCCGCTTGCTGCGTGCCCACCTGCGGCCGTACAGACGTGAACTGACGGTCGTGCTCGTGCTACAGCTGATCGGCACCGTCGCCTCGCTGTACCTGCCGAGCCTCAACGCCGACATCATCGACTTCGGCATCGCCGCCGGTGACACCGGCTACATCCTGTCCACCGGCGGCTGGATGGTCGGCGTGTCGATCATCCAGATCGTCTCCTCGATCGGCGCGGTCTACTACAGCGCCCGCGTGGCGATGAGCTTCGGCCGCGACGTCCGCGCGGCCGTCTTCCACCGCGTCGGCGAGTTCTCCGCGCGCGAGGTCGCCACGCTCGGCCCGTCGTCGTTGATCACCCGCACGACCAACGACGTGCAGCAGGTCCAGCTGCTCGTGGTGATGGGCTGCACGATGCTGGTCAACGCGCCGATCATGTGCGTGGCGGGCATCGTGATGGCGCTGCGCGAGGACGTCGGCCTGTCGTGGCTGCTCGTCGTCTGCGTGCCCGCGCTGGCGATCGCGGTCGGCCTGATCGTGATCCGCATGGTGCCGCAGTTCCGGCTGATGCAGGAGCGCATCGACGAGGTCAACCGGGTGCTGCGCGAGCAGCTGGCCGGCATCCGCGTGGTGCGGGCGTTCGTCCGGGAGCGCGCCGAGACCCGGCGCTTCGCCGACGTCAACGGCGCGCTCACCGACACCGCGCTGCGCGTCGGCCGGCTCCAGGCGTTGATCTTCCCGGTGGTGATGCTGCTGCTCAACGCCTCCAGCGTGGCCGTGCTGTGGTTCGGCGCGTTCCGCGTGGACACCGGCGAGATGCAGATCGGCGCGCTGACGGCGTTCCTGAGCTACCTGATGCAGATCCTCATGGCGGTGATGTTCGCGACCTTCATCTCGATGATGATCCCGCGTGCCGCCGTGAGCGCCGAGCGGATCAACGAGGTGCTGGAGACCGACTCGTCGGTCCGGCCGCCGACCTCGCCGCTGCTCGAGCTGCCGAGCAAGACCTCGGTGGAGTTCCGCGGCGCGGAGTTCCGCTACCCCGGCGCGGACGAGCCGGTGCTGCGCGACATCAGCTTCCGCGCCGAGGCCGGTCACCGCACCGCGATCATCGGCAGCACGGGCACCGGCAAGACGACGCTGCTCAACCTCGTGCCGAGGCTGATCGACGTGACCGGCGGCGGTGTGCTCGTCAACGGCGCGGACGTCCGCGAGATCGACACCGAGGCGCTGTGCGCGCGCATCGGGCTGGTGCCGCAGCGGCCGTACCTGTTCACCGGCACGGTCGCGTCCAACCTCCGCTACGGCAGGCCCGAGGCCACCGACGACGAGCTGTGGGAGGCGTTGGAGATCGCGCAGGCGCGCGACTTCGTGGAGGCCATGCCCGGCGGGCTCGACGCGGAGATCGCCCAGGGCGGCACGAACGTCTCCGGCGGCCAGCGGCAACGGCTCTCCATCGCCCGCGCGCTGGTGCGCCGACCGGACATCTACCTGTTCGACGACGCCTTCTCGGCGCTGGACCTGTCCACCGACGCACGGCTGCGCGCCGCGCTGCGACCGCACACGCGGCACGCCGTCGTGGTGGTCGTCGCCCAGCGCGTGTCCACGATCCTGGACGCCGACCGGATCGTGGTGCTGGACGCCGGCACCGTCGTCGGCATCGGCACCCACCACGAACTGCTGGACTCCTGCCCCACCTACGTGGAGATCGTCGAGTCGCAGCTGACCTCGGAGCAGGCCGCATGAGCACCACGACCACTCCCCGCCCCGCGACCCCGCCACCGCCGCGGATGGGCGGCGGCATGCCCGGCATGGGCATGCCGATGGGCAAGGCGGAGAACTTCGGCCCGTCGGCGCGCCGGCTCGTCCAGCGCATGCGGCGCGAGCGGATCGCGTTGCTGGCGGTCGTCACCCTCGGCGTCATCAGCGTGGCGTTCGCCGTGGCGGGGCCGAAGATCCTGGGCCACGCCACCGACATCATCTTCGAGGGCGTCCTCGGCCGGATGCGCGGCACGGACGCGGGCGTCGACTTCGCCGCCCTCGCCACGGTCCTGATGTGGGTGATGGGCCTCTACCTGATCTCGTCGGCGTTCGGCTGGTGGCAGGGCCGGGTGCTGAACAACGTGGTGCAGCGCTTCGTGTTCCGGCTGCGCTCCGACGTCGAGGACAAGATCCACCGGCTGCCGCTGCGCTACTTCGACGGCAAGCCCCGCGGCGAGCTGCTCTCCCGCGTCACCAACGACATCGACAACGTGTCGACGACGTTGCAGCAGACGCTGAGCCAGCTGCTGACGTCGTTGCTGACGGTCATCGGCGTGCTGGTGATGATGCTGACGATCTCGCCGCTGCTGACGCTGATCGCGTTGCTGCTGATCCCGATCTCCGTGGTGGCGACCGGGCGGATCCGCAAGCGGTCGCAGGCGTTGTTCGTGGCGCAGTGGAAGCACACCGGCGCGTTGAACGCGCACATCGAGGAGGCGTTCACCGGCCACCAGCTGGTGAAGGTCTTCGGCCGGCAGCGCGAGTCGGAGGCGGAGTTCAAGCGCCGCAACGACGAGCTGCTCGGCTCGGCGATGGGCGCGCAGTTCGTGTCCGGCCTGATCATGCCGATGATGATGTTCCTGTCGAACGTCAGCTACGTGGCCGTGGCGGTGGTGGGCGGCCTGCGCATCACGTCCGGCGCGATGACGCTCGGCGAGGTGCAGGCGTTCATCCAGTACTCGCGCCAGTTCACCCAGCCGCTGACCCAGGTGGCGTCGATGGCGAACCTGATGCAGTCCGGCGTCGCCTCGGCCGAGCGGGTGTTCGAGCTGCTCGACGCCGAGGAGCAGGAGCCGGACCCGGCGGAGGCGTCGTTGCCCGCCGAACGCCGCGGCCGGGTGGAGTTCGAGCACGTGAGCTTCTCCTACCGGCCCGAGCAGCCGCTGATCGAGGACCTGTCGCTGGTGGCCGAGCCGGGGCAGACGGTCGCGATCGTCGGCCCGACCGGCGCGGGCAAGACGACGCTGGTGAACCTGATCATGCGGTTCTACGAGCTGGACGCGGGCCGCATCACGCTGGACGGGGTGGACATCACCGCGTTGAAGCGGGAGGACCTGCGGGCGCAGACCGGCATGGTGCTGCAGGACACGTGGCTGTTCGGCGGCACGATCCGCGACAACATCGCCTACGGCAACTCCTCGGCCACCGAGGAGGAGATCATCGCCGCGGCCCGCGCCACCTACGTGGACCGGTTCGTGCGCACGTTGCCGGACGGGTACGACACCGTCATCGACGAGGAGGCGACGAACGTCAGCGCCGGTGAGAAGCAGCTGCTGACCATCGCGCGGGCATTCCTGGCCAACCCGTCGCTGCTCATCCTGGACGAGGCGACCAGTTCGGTGGACACCCGCACGGAGTCGTTGGTGCAGCACGCCATGGCGGCCCTGCGGTCGTCGCGGACGAGCTTCGTCATCGCCCACCGGCTGTCGACGATCCGGGACGCCGACGTGATCCTGGTGATGGAGTCCGGGCGGATCGTGGAGCAGGGCAGCCACGACGAGCTGATGGCCGCCGAGGGCGCGTACCACCGCCTGTACGCGGCCCAGTTCGCCGCGGCCGGGTGAGGCGGCGCCTCGGCAGTGGCCACGTCCGGCCACCCCCCCGGCGCCCCGGCGGGGCCCCCCGCCACAGGTGGCAGATGGCCAGCGCGAGCGCGTCGGCGGCGTCGGCGGGCTTCG